>DATEHM010000027.1:0-24178 GCA_035279545.1 bacterium
GCCACCTGCCCGAAGGCCCACTCCCCGCTGACGACGGCGACGGCCCCTCGGGCCGCCTGGATGCGGGGCTGCGCGGCGGGCCGGACCTGCCCGTCCTTGACGCGCTTAACGTATTCGGGGATTCGCATCACCCCGTGCGAATCGTGTCCCATCAGGTTGGCCTCGATCAGCGCGGACGAGACCGTCCGTGCGGTCGCTTCCGAGGCGCCCAGCGCCCGAAAGATGCGGGCGCTCAGGTCCTCGAGCGGAGCCGCCTGAAGCCGGAACGTCTGCATCAACCCGCACACCCCCTCAGATGGCCGTCAGTCCCGCGCACTGGAGTTGCGGCGGCAGCATGATCAGCTCGGGGATGTAGCTACGCGCCGGCAGGCTCGCCAAGAAGACACACGCCGCCGCCACATCCTCGGGCTGCAGCGCCTGGTCCAGGACCGACCGCGGGGGCGGCTCGGACCGGCGCAGCAGAATCGGGGTATCGGTCAGGCCCGGCAGGACCGCGGTCACCCGGATGCCGTTGCGGCGCTCTTCGAACATGGTGGCCTGACAGAGCCCGATGACGCCATGCTTGCTGGCCTGGTAGGCCGCCCCCGACGCGTCACCCCACCGGCCGGACACCGACGAGATCTGGACGATCAGTCCCCGTCGACGGTCCCGCATCGGCGGGAGCGCCGCCTGGATCGTGTGCAACGCCCCGCTCAGGTTGACGCGGATGAGCTCGTCCCAGTCCGCCTGGCTGAGCACGTCCAGGCTCCGCCGGGGCACGTTGGTGCCCGCGGCGTTCACCGCGATGTCGAGGGCACCCCACACCGCGCGGATCCGGTCCACGGCCGCGTCGACCTGCTCCCGCACCCCTACGTCCACGACCACCGCTTCGGCGTGCCCGCCTTCCGAGCGGATCTGGGCGGCCACCTGCTCGAGCACCGACCCGGTTCGGGCCGCCACCCCCACCGCCGCTCCGACGCGGGCCAAGGCGATAGCCGTGGCCCGACCGATCCCGCTGCTGGCCCCGAACACAAGCGCGTGCTGCCCGCTCAGCACTCCCACCCCTTCGGCCTCCTCCCCGCTTCCTCCCGCTCAGGGACGTTGACGTGATAGGTGACTGTCAAAAGTGGACATCTGAGAGCCTCAAAACTGGACTTGGACTCCCAGCGTGTAGGCTCCCACTCGGTGCCACCGCCCAGCGGCGCACGCCGCTCCGGCTGAGAAGCTTCCCACACCGCCGGTGCGCGGCCTCCGCCAGGACGGCAAAATTGAACCGCCCTCGGTACTGCTCCGCCTGTCCTTGCAGGTATCGACACTCCGCAGGGAGCCACGTGGTGATCTCCGCCGACCAGCCCCGACCTGCCGGGAGGGCGCCGCAAGCGTCCAGGTGGTGCGATTCCGTAGCCAGTCTCGACGAAGCAAGTACAAGCGCGACCGTTTGAGCCCCAGCAGGGTGCACGCCTGCTGCTCTGTCATCCGCCGGTCATTAAACGCCTCCAAAACTTCCTTCACAAACTCTTGCGGCAACCGTCGGTAGCGCTGTTGGCCCACGGGTCCCCTCCCGGTTTCCCGGTAAGGGTAACCCAACCCCTACTCACCCGTCCACTTTTGACGGTCACCTCTGTCCACTTTTGATAGTCCCGCAACAGCGCAGGGACGTTGACGTCGGTCACTCGATCCCCTTTGCTCGTTCAAGCGCACGAGTCGCCCGGGCCCCCTCGACCAGGTCCGGGGCCACAACGAGAGGTCCGCCCGCGCCGTTCACCCCGGCCCCCGCGCGGTCCCGCCCGGGGGCGGCGTGGAGCGCCAGGGGAGCCGGGCGTAGTCCTCAGGGATCAGGGCGTAGACCACGGTGTCGGTGACTCCACCCTCCCGGTCGATGCGGGCGCGCCGAAGCGTGCCTTCGCACACGAAGCCCAGTATCTCGGCGACCTTCCGGCTCCTGGCGTTCCCGACCTCCGTGCGAATCTCCACCCGGTTGGCGCCCAACGCCTCAAAGGCAAAACCTGCCAGCACCCGCACGGTCTCGGCCACGTACCCTCGCCCTTCCGCCGTCACGCGGATCCAATACCCGATCTCAAACGCCCTGACCGACCAGTCGATCCGGTGGAGACCGCTCCCCCCGAGGTAGCGGCCCGTGGCGCGGTCAAAGATGCCGACCGTGAGAGACTCGCGGAGGACCCACCGCGCCCGCAGCCGCGCAATCGTCGCCCGTTCATCGTCCAGCGAATGCAGGTCGTGCACCCAGGAAACCCACGGGGCCAGGTGGGCGCGCGACTCCTCGATCGCCTCCCAGACGGCGGGGGCATCGTCGGCCCGGAGGGGCCGAAGGCGCACGCGGGGGCCGTCGAGCTCCTCGGGAACGTCGATCAAGACGGGCTCCGGGTCACCCAATGCGTCTGCCTCCACGGTGTTTCCACCCGCTCGATCAGGTCGAGCTGCCGGGGGGGCCATCATCCCGCCACAAGGATTGGACGCGCCCCGGGGGGACCGTCAACCACACGGGGAGACCGTGCTCGCTTCCCCGCGATCGACCGAGCGTCCCGGACGAATTTCGCCTCCGGCCCCCCTCACCCTCCCCGGGCCGGCCCGGCCGATCGTCACCCCGGCACAGGAGGCCATGCGATGATCGACCTCGACACCGTTTCGCGGAGGCGGCCCGGGCGACCGCAACCGGGCGATCACGCAGTGGACGCGCCTCTCCGGTACCGCCGACGAACGCGCCGCCGCCGCGTACGCCGAGGAGCAGCTCAAGGGATTCGGGTACACGACCACGAGCCTGATGCACGACGCCTACATCAGCCTGCCGGGCGCGGCCACGCTCCGGCTCACCCGTCCTGAGGCGAAGGACATCGTCTGCATCACGCACTCGATGGGGATCGCCACCCCGCCCGATGGGATCACGGCGGCGCTGGTCTACGCCGGCAAGGGGAGCGCGGACGAGTACGCCCGGGCCGGCGCCGCGGGGAAGATCGCCCTCGTCGAAGGGCGGGCCACGCCCCAGCATGCCGTCGACGCCACCCGGGCCCACGCGCGCAGGGTGATCTGCATCAGCGGCCGGCACGCCCACGAGATGTGCTGCTCTCCCGTCTGGAGGAACCCATCGGAGACCACCGCCGCGCAGATGCCCCGCGTGCACGTGCTCTCCATGCACAAGGCGGAGGGCGAGGCGCTGCGCGACCTCTGCCGCAAGGGACCCGTCGAGGCGCACATCACCGCAGCGGTCGAGACGAAGTGGACCAAAACGCCGATCGTTTTGGCCGATCTCGCTCCCGGCCACGGCGAGGCGGAGGCCGAGAAGTTCGTGCTCTTCTCCGGCCACCCGGACGGCTGGCCATCATTAACGACTGCCTGCAGGCCCTGGGCCGTGCGCTGATCCCCGCCACCTACACCTCGGCCGGCCCGTACGCGCACGATCCCGCGCTGGAGACCGAGTTCCTGGCCGGACTCCGGCGGGCCCGCCTGCTCGCGGGCCTGCCGCGCGAGAGCGATGCGGCCAAGCGGCTTTCGGTGGACCTGGTCCGTCATCGCAACGCCATCACCGGGGCGATCCGGCAGGCCTGCCGCCACGTCGAATCGTGCCTCGAGCGTTTGGGCTGACCCCCCGTTGGCTGGCCGGCGATCACGGGCGCACCCGCTCGTGGGGCGGCTCGACCGCCGCCGGTGGATCGGCGTGCCGGCCGCTCACGACGAGGGTCTCGTTGCCGGAGCGGGCTGGCCGGTCGTGCTCAAGGCGATGCCGAGGAACACCAGCCCGGTCCCCACCCCGAACCACGCCCCGAGCGGATCGCCAAACAGCGCCGCGGAGACGCCCACCCCGACGACGGGCTGCAGGTACTGAAGCGCGGCCGCCGCGCTGGCCGGGAGGCGGTGGAGGGCGTGAAACCAGATCAGCAGCCCCGCGACCGTGACCAGCACGGCGAGGTAGGCGACGACGACCGCCCCCTCGCCGGTGAACCGCAGCGCCTCGTGCCGGAGCTCCCAGGCCGCCGCTGGGATCAACGCCGCCGCTCCCGCCAGCGAGGTCACCGCAGCGATCGTGACGACCGAGTACCGCGCGACCAATTCCACGCTCAACACGTAGTACAGCGCGATGGCCACTGCGGAGAACAACACCAGGGCCTCTCCGCCTAGCGCGCGGGAGGTCAGTGCGGCCATGAGATGGCGAGGATCCCCCGTGGCGACAAGCGCGACGCCGCCGAGGGCCACCGCAAACCCAAGGCCCTGCCGGGGGGCGATCAACTGGCGCAGCCGGACCCGCGCAAACACGACGACGAGAATGGGGATCGTCGCCGAGATCACCGTCGCCACGGAGGCGGACGTTCCGCCGACACCCAGGGTCTGCGAGACCTGCCCCACCGCGATCCCCAGCACCCCAAGCCCGGCGGCGGCGGCAAGAGACCGCAGCGGGGGCAGCGGCCGCCCGCGGAGTAGCCACACGAAACAGGGCGCGGCGACGACGTAGCGGAGGGCGGTGAGGGTCAGCGGGGGAATGTCCCGCAGGCCGAGTTTCGTCAGCGGGACCGATCCGCTCCAGATCAGCGCGAGCAGGAGAAGCGGGCCGAATTCCCGGGCCGGTCCCGGGCCGCGCGCGCCCCGGGCCTGGGACGGTCTCCCGGAATCGTTGCACGGGGGCACGGTCAGTGGCATTCGCGGCCGCCCGGGTGGGTCACGCCGGCCGCCGATGGGGCAAGCCGCTACCGTTCGGGGGCCAGGGCCTGTGCCAGTTCGACGAAGGGGCGGAGGGCCTGGGGGTTGCTCATCGCGTCGGGGCTGACGACCTGCTCCGCCGGCGCCCCCGCCAGGATCCGCTTCACCGGCACTTCGAGCTTCTTGCCGTTGAGCGTCCGGGGGATCTCCCCGACCGCGCAGATCGAGTCGGGAACGTGGCGGGGCGACAGTTCGGCTCGCAGTTTCTGCCTGATCCGCTCCTCCACGGCCGCATCGAGCCGAACGCCCTCCCGCAGAACGACGAAGAGCAGCAACCGCCCTTCCCGGCCCAACTCACCGGTGTCCACCACCAGGCTGTCGAGGACTTCCGGGCACTCCTCCACCACACGGTAGAACTCGCTCGTCCCCATCCGGATCCCGCCCCGGTTCAGCGTCGCATCCGACCGCCCGTAGATCACGCAGCTGCCGCGGGGGGTCACCCGGATCCAGTCCCCGTGCCGCCACACCCCGGGAAAGGTCTCGAAGTAGCTCGCCCGGTAGCGGCGCCCGTCGAGATCGTTCCAGAAGAACAGCGGCATTGAAGGAACCGGTTCGGTGATCACCAGTTCCCCCACCGCGTCCACCACCGGGCGCCCGTCGGCGTTGAACGCCTCCACCCGGGCGCCGAGGCCCCGGCACTGGATCTCGCCGGCGGCGACAGGCAGTAGCGGGCACGACAGCACGAACGCCGTGCAGAGGTCGGTGCCGCCGCTCACCGAGCCCAGCAGGAGGTCCTCCTTCACGTGCTCGTACACCCAGTGAAACCCGTCCGGGGTGAGCGGCGCCCCCGTGGAGCCCAGCGCGCGCAACCTCCCGAGATCGAACTCCCGTCCCGGGGCGAGGCCGGCCTTGGCGCACGCCAGGATGAACGGGGCGCTGGTGCCAAAGTAGGTGAGCCCCGTGTCCTCGGCCAGCCGCCACAGGGCCCGCAAATCCGGGTGGTGGGGGCTTCCGTCGTAGAGGACAACGGTCATGCCGAGGAGCAGCCCGCTGATGAGGAAGTTCCACATCATCCATCCGGTCGTGGTGAACCAGAAGAATCGATCCTCGGAGGTAAGGTTCATGTGCAGCGCCAGCGCCTTCAGGTGCTCCAGCAGAATTCCGCCGTGGCCCTGCACGATCGCCTTGGGGAGGCCGGTCGTCCCCGAGGAGTAGAGAACCCAGAGCGGGTGGTCGAACGGGACGGGCTGGAAATCGAGCGCTGAGTCACCCGGGCGAGCCACGACCTCCGCCCACAGCCGTACATTGGAAAGCCCATCCTGTGGCGGGACCTCGCGGAGGTACGGGACCAGCACCGTGGCCGTCACCGTCGGCAGGCGGCGCTGCAGCTCGGCCACCGCCTCCATCCGGTCGTACGATGCGCCGCCGTACCGGTACCCATCAACGGCGAAGAGCACCTTCGGCTCGATCTGCTGAAACCGGTCGATCACGCTGCGGATCCCAAACTCCGGTGGACAGCTCGACCAGATCGCCCCGAGGCTCGCCGTGGCCAGAAACGCCACCAGGGTCTCGGAGATGTTGGGCATGTAGGCGACGACCCGGTCTCCGTGCCGTACCCCCATCTGCCGCAGCGCGGAGGTTACGGCGGCGGTCTCCCCGTAGAGCTGGGCGTAGGTCAAGGTGGCGGGCGGCCGGACCTCGGAATGGGACAGGACCGCCGGATGCTCGTCCCGGCGGCGCAGCGCGTGCTCCGCGTAGTTGATTGCCGCCCCCGGAAACCACGTCGCCCCGGGAAACCGGCGATCGGCGAGCACGCGGGTGTAGGCGTGGTGGGAGCGGACGTCGAAGAACTCCCAGATCGACGCCCAAAACCCTTCCAGATCGGTCACCGACCAGCGCCACAGCTCCTCGTAGGAGCCGAACATCCGCCCCCGCGTGGTCCCGAGCCAGGCGAGGTACTTCGTGATGGTGGCGCGCGCCCGATCCTGAGCCGTGGGCTCCCACAACACCGTGCCTTCCCGCACACTGCCCGCCGGGCGGCGGTACGGCATGATCGCCCTTCACCCTCTCGATCAGACATCGGACCGACAAGCCCCCAGCCCCACGATCCCCAGCCTCTCTATTCTAGAGCCGTGCGCCGTCTGGCGCCAGGGCGTCTGGTCCACCGGGTCCACCGGCCCCGCGCACATCCGCGCGCGTGCCCAAGATCTTGCCCGTCGGGGACGGGCGCGGTATCATAAAGGGGAAGGCGGAAAGCGGCCGACGGGACGCGTGAAGGGCAGAAGGGAAGTGAGCGTCCATGTTGTGGCAGAACGTGGTTAACGCGTTGATCGGTATTTGGTTCATCATCGCTCCGGCCGTCCTCCCGTTTCCCAATAACGGTGTGACGGCGTGGACGAGCGTCATCGGCGGCGTGATCCTGCTGGTCCTCGCGGGGAGCGCCGCACTCAGCGAAGGGGCGCGACGACGGGCCTGGATCCAGGTGGTGACCGGACTTGTCGGGATCTGGTTTATCATCGCGCCGTGGGTGCTGTCGTTTACGGCCAGGCCGGGAAACCTCTGGCCATCCCTGATTCTCGGGATCGTCGCGTTGGTCCTGAGTGTCTGGGACCTAGAGGGGCTGCCGAAGGCAGCAAGCACCCAGCACTCGCACTAGCCTGACGAACCCCCCGCCCCGCCTCCCGCCTTCTCCTCTCTGACGCGGCGAGGCCGCGCCATGCATCGACCGGCCCGGGGCCGCTTGGCCTCGGGCCGGTCCGGTCCACCCGAATGGGGCACGCGCTATTCGATAAAGTCCTTGAGCCGCTTGCTCCGGCTGGGATGGCGGAGCTTGCGGAGCGCCTTCGCCTCAATCTGGCGGATGCGCTCGCGGGTGACTCCAAACTCCTGGCCCACCTCTTCCAGGGTGCGGGGCCGGCCGTCGTCGAGCCCGAACCGCAACTTGAGGACCTTGCGCTCGCGCGGGGTCAGGGTATCGAGCACCCCCTCCAACTGCTCCTTGAGCATCGTGAACGAAGCGGCTTCGGCGGGGGCGAGGGCATCCTGGTCCTCGATAAAGTCCCCGAGGTGGCTGTCCTCCTCCTCACCGATCGGCGTCTCCAGCGAGATCGGCTCCTGGGCGATCTTGATGATCTCCCGAACCCGCTCCGTCGGCATCTTCATCACCTGGCCGATCTCCTCCGGGGTCGGCTCGCGGCCGAGCTCCTGGAGCAGCTGCCGGGAGATGCGGATCAGCTTGTTGATCGTCTCGACCATGTGCACGGGAATCCGGATCGTCCGCGCCTGATCGGCGAGCGCGCGCGTGATCGCCTGCCGGATCCACCAGGTGGCATAGGTGCTGAACTTGTAGCCCTTGCGCCAGTCGAACTTCTCGACGGCCCGAATCAACCCCAGGTTGCCCTCCTGGATCAGGTCCAAGAACAGCATGCCGCGGCCGACGTACTTCTTGGCGATGCTCACCACCAGGCGCAGGTTGGCCTCGATCAGGCGGCGCTTGGCCTCTTCGTCCCCCCGCTCCATCCGCTTGGCCAGCTTGATTTCCTCCGCGGAGTTGAGCAGGGGCACCTTCCCGATCTCCTTGAGGTACATCCGGACGGGATCGTCAATGCTCACCCCCTCCAGGGGCTCCAGCACCGCTTCGGGTTCCTCCTCATCATCCGCGGGCTTCTCGGCGTCCTTGGGGTCATCGACGACCTTGATCTCGAGATCGACCAGCATTCCGTAGATGCGGTCGTACTCGTCGAGGTTGTGTTCGACCTCGGGCGCAGCTTCCTGAATCTCGTCGAAGGTGACGTAGCCGCGCTTGCGCCCCGACTCGACGAGTTGGCGGATCTCGCTCGAGAGGGTGCTCAGCACCCTTTCGGCGTCGGCCTTCTTCCGGGACGCTGTCGCTCCGTCCGTCCCGGGCATCGCTTGTGCTTTACGAGGCTTGGGCACTACCCTTCAACTCCCTGTACAATTCTTGTAGCTCGATTTGCAAGGCTCCTACGCGAACTTGGTCTCCCCCGCGCTCGGCCCGTTCCAAGGCCACCCGCAGATCATCAACCCGCTCCTGCAGCACAAACCTTCTCAACCGTCGGGCGCACGCCTGCGCGCCCCGCTGCGGGTCTCCCGCGGACGGCTCTGTAATCAAAAATCGGCCGAGGAGCGAGATCGCCGTCTCGCTCCGGAGCCGCTCCCGCAGCCACACCGACCCATCGGTGCCGGCAGCCTCCTCAGCGAAGAGCGCCGCCGCCAGTTCCCGGTGGGCCGGCTCAACAAACATCTCCGGGGTAACTACGCCCCGGAGGGAGTCCCGCGCATCCGCGCTCGCCACCAGCAAGTGGAGCAACTCTCGCTCCGTCACCGCCCTCCCGCTCGCGTCGGACGTCGGCTGCTCGGCGGCCGGCACACGCGGCTCCCACCCCCCCGGCCGGGAACGGCCCATCCGTCGGAGCTGTCCCCGAATGGCCTCCTCCCGGACGCCCAGCCGGTTGGCAAGGAGGCGAACATACTCCTCCTGGCGCACGGGATGTGTCACCGATATGATTAACTGACTAATTTCGTTAACAATTCCTACCTTTCCTTCCACGGTGTTGATGTCAAACCGGCTGGAGGCCAGGGTCAGCTTGTAGTCAAACACCGGCAGGGCCGCCGCACAGAGCCTCCGGAAGGCCTCCGGCCCCTCCTCCCGGAGGAAGGCGTCGGGGTCGGATTCGCCGGGGAGCACCGCCACCCTCACCGGGAGGTCGGCCTGATCGAAAACCTCGAGCCCCCTCTCGGAGGCCCCCACCCCGGCCGCGTCGGCGTCGTAGACCAGGATCGCCCGAGCCGCGAACCGCTTGAGCAGCAGCGCCTGGTCGAGCGTCAAGGCCGTCCCCAGCGAGGCCACGGCGTTGCGGATGCCGTGCTGGTGACAGGCCAGGGCATCCATGTACCCTTCGACGACGACGGCCTCGCCGGTCACCCGGATGGCCTCCCGGGCCTCCCCCAGAGCGTAGAGCGTCTTGCCCTTTGTAAAGAGGGCGGTCTCGCGGGTGTTCAGATACTTGGGGATACCGGCATCGAGGACCCTCCCGCCAAACGCCACGGGGCGTCCCTGGAGGTCGTGGATCGGAAAGATCAGCCGATCCCGGAGCGCATCGTAGTACCCGTCGCCCCCAGGCCGCGCCACCGCGAGGCCGGCCAGCTCCAGGACGGCGGCGTCAAAGCCCCGCCCGTGCAGCGCCCGGATCAGGTTGTCCCAGCCCGACGGCGCGAATCCAAGCCGAAACGCCAGCTGGATCTCCGGATCGACCCGCCGGCCGGCCAGGTACCGGCGCGCCGGCTCGCCCGCGGGCGCCTTCAGCTGCGCCTGGAAGAAGGCGGCCCCCTCGGCGACGGTCCGGAGGAGGCGCTCGCGCTCCCCCTGCGACGAATCGTCCTTGGATGCGCGCTCGATCCGCACGCCGGCGCGGTCCGCCAGATCCCGACGCGCCTCAGCGAACGTCACCGTTTCCATCCGCATCACGAAGTCAAACACGTCGCCGCCGACGTGACAGCCGAAGCAGTAGAAGAACCCCCGCTCCGGGTCGACCGTAAACGAGGGGGTCTTCTCCGAGTGGAACGGGCACAACCCCTTGTAGCTCCGGCCCGCCCGGCGCACGGTGACGTGTTGGGATACGACCTCCAGGATGTTCACCCGGCGCCGAATCTCGTCGGTGATTTCCTTTGTTCCTGCCATCGCCCACCGCGGCGGCGGGGCCGTTCTCCCGCCCTCGATCGACCCCGCCGCGCCTCCGCTGTCAGTCTGGTGAAGTATCTTCCGCTCGGACCGTTCGGTCCCTGCCGAACGCGATGGGGGGGCGGGTGTGCAGGGAATCGCCGCGCGCCGACGCGAACTCCCACCCCGCAGCCTTCGAGGAGGGTTCCATGGATAATATCCACACCGCGGCGAGTCATGTCTTATATCGGATGGGGGCCGCGGACCGCGTCCGGGCGGTCCGCGCGGCCGGCGTCTATATTTACGACAGCGAGGGGCGGCGGTACCTCGATGGATCGTCGGGGCCGCTCGCGGCCAACCTCGGCCACGGGGTCCCGGAGATCCTTGCGGCGATCGAGGCGCAGCTCCATCGGATGACGTTTGCGCACGGCTCCACCTTCAGCAGCGAGGCGCAGGAGCGCGCCGCGGATCTGGCGGTGAGTTTCGCCCCTCCGGGGCACACCCGGGTGTTCTTCGTGTCGGGAGGCAGCGAGGCTACCGAGACCGCGGTCAAGCTGGCGCGCCAGTACTGGGTCGACGCGGGCCGCCCGAAGAAGTACAAGATCATCAGCAAGCGGGCAAGCTATCACGGGGCGACCCTGGGGGCCCTCTCGCTGTCTGGGTTCGCCGCCCGCCGGGGCCCCTACGCCCCCCTCCTGCTCCCGTTTCCCCAGATCCCGGAGGTGCACTGCCGCCGCTGCCCGTTCGGGTTGACGTACGGCGGGTGCGGAATCGAGTGTGCGACCGCCCTGGAACAGGTCATCCATCAGCACGGGGCGGAGGAGATCGCGGCGTTCATCGCCGAGCCGCTCTCGGGTGCGGCCAACGGTGCGGTCGTCCCGCCGCCCGAGTACTTCCCCCTGATTCGGGAGATCTGCGACCGGCACGACATCCTCTTCATCGCCGACGAGGTGATGACGGGGTTCGGGCGCACGGGCGCCAACTTTGCGATCGACCATTGGAAGGTGATCCCCGACATCATCGTGTGCGCGAAGGGCCTGGGGGCCGGGTACATCCCCATCGGCGCCGTGATCGCTCACGAGCGGATCAGCGACCGGATCCTGCGCACCTCGGGCCAGTTCATCCACGGGCACACCTACGCCGGCAACCCGCTCGCCTGCGCCACCGCCGCGGCGGTGCTGGAGTACGTGCGTGCGCACGATCTCGTGGCCGCCGCGCGCACGAAGGGCGAACTCCTGGCCCGCGAGCTCGAGCCGTTGCGGACGCACCGCGGGGTCGAGGAGATCCGGGGGCGCGGGCTGATGTGGGGGATGGAGTTCGCCGCCCCGCGCGGCCATCCGGCGGCCGGGGCCCCCGGTCGCGCGGTGGTCGAGGCCGCCTTTCGGAACGGCCTCCTCGTCTACCCCGCGGGCGGGGCGCTTGCGGGATCGACCGTCAACCAGATCCTCGTCGGGCCGCCCCTCACGATCACGGAGGGCGAGATCGCAGAGCTGGGGGGGCTGCTGCGGCGGAGCGTCGGAGAGGTGCTGGCGTGACCGCGGGCTAAGCGATCTTCATCTCTCCGAGGTAGGCGCTGCGGATCATCTCGTTCTCGCGCAGGCTCTTCGCGGTCCCGGAGAGGACCACCTGACCGGTCTGCAGCACGTAGCCGCGGGTGGCGATGGAGAGCGCCATGTTGGCGTTCTGCTCGACGACGAAGATCGTCGTCCCCTGTCGGTTGATCGTCTGGATGATGTCGAAGACCTGCTCCACGAACGCGGGCGAGAGCCCCATCGAGGGCTCGTCCATGCACACCAGGGTCGGCCGCGCCATCAGCGCCCGTCCGATCGCCACCATCTGCTGCTCGCCGCCGGAGAGGGTCCCCGCCAGTTGGGTGCGCCGCTCCTTCACCCGCGGGAACAAGCCGTAGACGCGCTCGAGGTCCTCCTGAATCCCGGCGGGGTCTTCGCGCGTGAACGCGCCCATTTCCAGGTTCTCGTAGACCGTCATCTTCGGGAACAGCCGGCGGGCCTCCGGAACGGGCGCGATCCCGCGGCGCACCCGCTCCGATGTAGACACGGTATTGATCGGCTCGCCCCGGTACGTCACGGTCCCGCGGGCCGGCTTCACGATCCCCAGGACCGTCTTCATCGTCGTGGACTTACCGGAGGCGTTCCCCCCGAGGAGACACACGATCTCCCCGGCGCGGATCTCGTAGTTCACCGCCTTGAGGACGTGCAGCTGCCCGTAGTAGGTGTCGACGTCCTTAAACTCGAGCAGTGGCCGTTCGTCCGAGGTAGGCCCGGATGACGTCATCGTTGCGCTGCACCTCCTCCGCCCGGCCTTCCGCGATCTTCTCCCCGTAGTCGAGGACGGCGACGTTGTCGGAGATGGTATTGACCACGTCGAGCTTGTGCTCGATCAAGAGCACCGTGATTCCCAGATCCCGCAGGCTCCGGATCTGATCGGCGAGCTCGAGGGTCTCCGCCGGGTTCATGCCCGCCGTGGGCTCGTCGAGCAGGAGAAGCTTGGGCCTGGTGGCAACCGCCCGGGCGATCTCCAGCCGCCGCCGGTTCGCGTACGAGAGGCTGCCTGCCATGTGATGGGCCCGCGGAATCAACCGGTTGCCGAAAATGCCTAGGACCTCCATCGCCCACGCTCGCGACGCGACTTCTTCGGCCCGCACCGATGGCGGCCGGACCACCGCTCCCACCGCCGTGGCACGCGTCCGGACGTGCATCCCCACGAGCACGTTGTCCAGCACCGTCATGTTGCCGAACAGGCGGAGCGTCTGGAACGTGCGGGCGATGCCCCGCTCCACGATCCGGTGGGCGGAGAGGCCGGTGATCTCCTGGCCCATGAAGACCACCCGCCCGCTGTCGGGGGTGTCCAAGCCGGTGACCAGGTTGAAAAAGGTGGTTTTCCCGGAACCGTTGGGACCGATCAGGCCAACCACGGTGTGGGGCCGGATGATCAGATCGACCCCCTTCACCGCGGTGATCCCCCCAAACCGCTTCGTCAGCCCCCGGGTCTCCAGCATCGCGGTGCCGAGCGGCAATTCGATCTTCTCGATCCGGCTGAGGGTGACCGCCCCGCCGCGCGACGGCATCGCCGCTTGCTCGGTGAGGGACAGGGCCGCGGTCGGCCGGGAGGCCGGGATCAGCCCTTGGCGACGATACAGCATCATGAACACAAGAATGATGCCGAAGATGAGCTCGATCGACTGGACCAGATCGAGGTGCTGCAACCAGGGACTCTGGACGAACCGGCCGAGCGCGTGCACCCCCTGGGTGAGGTCCTGGAGGAACCAGGACTGGAGGAGCTGCAAGAGCAGGGCTCCCAGCACGACCCCCGCCACGCTGCCCATCCCGCCGAGCACGATCATGACCAGCACCATCACCGAGACGGGGAACATGAACATGTCCGGGGTCGCGGTCTGCAGCTTGGCCACATACATGGTCCCGGTCGCTCCGGCAAACGACGCCCCGATGGCAAACGCCAGGAGCTTCAGCCGGGTGCGATTGATCCCCATCGCGCCGGCGGCGATCTCGTCCTCCCGGATCGCCATCCAGGCACGGCCGATACGGGAGTCCTTCAGCCGGTAGCTGATGAAGATGAGCAAAGCGATCACGATGACCCCGAGATAGTAGTAGGGGAGCGAGTCGACCCCGAACCTGAAGCCGAGGATCCTCGGCGGGATGACCCCGTTCAAACCCGCCGCCCCGTTGGTGAGCGTGGGGGTGTTGCGCACCACGATGGGGACGATCTCCCCAAACCCCAGCGTGACGATCGCCAGGTAGTCGCCCTTCAACCGCAGCGTCGGGGCGCCGAACAGCACGCCGAAGAAGGCCGCCACCAGCGCCGCGCCGGGGAGCATCAGCCAGAACGAGAAATGGAGCTGCACCACGTCCGGCACGCCTTCGATATGGAACCGGCTGACGAGGCCCAGCCACTGCAGCGGCCCCCAGAGCGCGCTCCAATGCGGCGAGACCTGACCGGAGGCGACGATCCCGTAGATGTACGCGCCGATGGCGAAGAAGGCCGCGTAGCCGAGATCGAGCAGGCCGGCAAACCCCACCACGATATTGAGCCCGAGCGCGAGGATGGCAAACGCGGTCGCGTTCGCCGCTGCGTCGATGTCGCCGCCGTTCCGCACGATCACCGGGAAGAACAGGGCGCCCGCCAGCAGCGCGCCCACCCCGACGCGCCGCTGCAGCGACGCCGGAATCCACCGGGTCGAAGCACGGAACAGATCGCGGATGCTCCCCCCCTTGGGCGGGGCGAGGGCCTCGGGCTCGGCGGCCGGGGAGGGAGAAACGTCAGCCACGCGCCGTTCTCATGATTTCTGAGGGGTGGAGAGCCCGAGCAGCCCCGTCGGACGGAGGACGAGCACGATGATCAGGATCGAGAAGATGATCACGTCCGTCCACCGCACCTGCAGGAGCTGCCCCCCCACCGACTCGATGAGACCGATGATCAGCCCGCCGATCATCGCGCCCACGATATTGCCGATCCCGCCCAACACCGCCGCGGTAAACGCCCGCAGGCCCGCCGAGTACCCGATGACGAAGCTCGTGAAATTGTAGTAGAGGCCGAAGACTAACCCCGCCGCGCCGGCCAGCGCCGACCCGATGAAGAAGGTCAGCATGACGATCTTATCGACCTCGACGCCCATCATCCGGGCGGCTTCCTGATCCTGTGCCGTCGCCCGCATCGCTTTCCCCATCTTCGTCCGCTTGACGAAGACGTGCAGCCCGCCCATCAGGACAAGCGACACCCCCCAGAGCAGGACCTCCCGCAGGCGTAGGGTGGCGTCCCCGATGTGCCATCTCACCTCCGGCAGCGGGTTGGGGTAGTTCATCGTCTGCGCGCCCACCGTCAGGAGCACGACGTTGTAGATAATGTAGGAGACGCCGATCGTGGTAATCATCGCCGCCGTTCCGGGGACGTTGCGCATCGGGCGCAGCGCCGTGCGCTCGACGAGTACGCCCACGAGCCCCGAAACGAGCATCGTGCTCGCGAACGCCAGCGAGAGCGCTCCCAGGAGCGGCAGGCCGGTGAGGATGTGTGTCTGCCCGGAGAGTCCGATGAACTGCAGGGCAAACAAGGCGACGAACGACCCCATCATGAAAATGTTGAAGTGGGCGAAATTGATCAGCTCGATGATGCCGTAGACCATCGTGAACCCGAGCGCGAGGAGTGAGTACATCGCGCCCAGGCTCAGGCCGTTGATGATCTGCTGCAGCAGAATGTCCCGGAAGGTCATCCGCCGCAGCCCTCGGGGGCGGGCCGAAGACAGGGTGGAGCGGGTCGCGGCCCCTGACCGACAGACCAGTGAGGGGGCGACCCGCTCCACATGATGTGCGCCTTACCCGCTAGTTCTGCGGGGCCGGACCGATATACTTGTACTGGTGCAGGATGTCGTTGTCCGGGTACTTAGTGTTATGCGTGACCTGAAAGACACTGACGATCCTGCTCTTGATATCCCCGTTCTCGTCGAACGCGATCGTCCCTTGCATGGTCTTGAGACTCGTGGCCTGGATCGCGTCCCGCACGTTGTGCCGGTCGGGCACCTTCCCGCTCTTGATGACCCGCCCGATCGCGTCCAGGACCACGAGCGCCGCGTCATAGGCCGTGATCGAGTAGTCGCCGGGGTTCTTCCCCCAGCGCTTCGCAAACCGCGTGACCCAGGGCTGCACCTCAGGGTCTTCGGTGAGGTGCGGCCCGGCGATCGTCGCGTACCACTTGTCGGCCGCTGGGAATCCCGCGCCCGATAGCAGGTTCGCGCTGTACACCCCGTCGCCGCCGCCCTTGATCACTTTCGGGATCACATCGTAGGCCTGCTTTGCGAACTTTGATCCGGCCTGCTCGACGCCGCCGTAATAGACCGCGTCGGGGTTGAGTCCCTTGATCTTCGTCAGGATGGTCGTGTAGTCGGCTTCCTTCGGGTTCAGCTGGTCTCGTCCCAGGATCTTGATGCCCTTCTCCTGGGCCCGCTGCTGGAACGAGTTGGCGATGCCGACGCCGTACGCTCCGGAATCATCAAGCACGTAAATCGTCTTCACGTGCAGGCTTTCGGCAAAGTAGTTGGCCATGTTCGGGCCCTGGTACCGATCGGTGGTGACGGTGCGGAAGTACACCGCCTTCCCGTTGGGGCGGAACTGGGAGGCGAACTTCGGATCGGTGATGTCGGGGTTCGTCGAGCTGGGGGTAATCGTCGCCATGTCGCCCTCGCTCAGGATCGGCGACATCGCCTTGCCCTCCCCGCTCATCTGCGGCCCGAGGTTGGCCACTACGCCACCGGTCGCCAGCAACTTCTTGGTGTTGGTGGCGGCCTGCGCCGGATCGTACTGCCCGGCGGTCGCCGTGCCATCATCGAGCACGACCGCCTCGATCTTGTACCCGGCAACGCCACCCTTGGCGTTCGCTTCCTCGATGGCCAACATCGCGCCGTCCTTGATCAGCTCGGCGTCTTCGGCATCGGCACCCGTCAGCGGCAGGGTGATGCCGACCGAAACGGTCTTCGACTGCGCCAAACCCTTCGGCACCCCGCCAAGCGTGATCAGAGTCACGACGAGGCAGAGACTCACCGCCACCCCTAGAAGCCTGACTAACCGTGGGGTCTTCTCGACTCTCATAGGCGCCCTCCTCAACGAGACGGTATTTGCGGTATTTAAAGATGACATACGTTTGGTGTGCCATAAAGTTCCCCCGCCGGGGGGGCATATCCTCTAAGTGTATCCACGCACAGCAGCAGTTCAGATCCACACCTCCCCGCCCAAAGTGTCCGACCCGGGGATCACCCGGATCCGAACGAACGTTCGTAGCGTGATGTGATTACCGGAGATGGCTCTTCTCTTCCCCGCACGCTGCGGGGAGCACTGGCTTTGGCGAGCCGGGTTGTCGGCGACCGACCGGAGGCAGCGGGCGGCGCAGCAATGGCGCGCAGAGGTTGCGGCATGTCCGTTACCTTCCTATAATATTTGCGTGCCAAAACGCAGCCAAAGGAGGATCGCATGAAACGGATCTACCAGTTTGCCGTCGTCTTGGCGGGCATCGGGGCCCTGGTCGTTCTGGGCCTACCCCGAAACGGCGGAGCGGCCGCCGGCAGCGGCGTCGCGGCGTTCTCCATCGTCGCCGCGCAAACGCCGGCGAACGGAGAGCTGAACTACAACGGGACCGACAAAGGACATCTGGTGATCACGGTTCCCCTGGGGGCGACCGTGAAGCTGACGCTGTCGAATAAGGGCAGTCTGCCGCACAGCCTGGAGGTGATCCCGTACACGAACACCCTACCGGCGCAGGCCCTGCCGACGCCCGCGTTTCCTGGGGCGGTGACCCACAACCCGCAGGTGGGGATCACCAAGGGGCAGACGGCCACGATCCAGTTCACTGCCGGCAAAGCGGGAAAGTACCAGTTCATCTGCGGCTTTCCCGGGCACGCGCTGCTCGGCATGTGGGGCACCTTCCAAGTCTCCCCCTCGGCGACGGCCAAGCCGAGCTTAACCGTCAACAAATAGACGGCGGCCCCCGCCTCGTGTTCCCCTCATCCCACCGACCCACGTCGGGCGGGAGGGTTACGCGTCGTTTGGGACGAATTGATGGGGAGTGATCGGCGGGGCTAGGTGAGACCCCGCCCCTCGATCCTCGACCACGCTGTTAGAGAGGACACTCGATGCAGCCGCAGAGCGTTGTCCGCGACGAACGACGCGCCGGGTTTTGGGCCGGGATCCTCATCCTGTTCATCCTGGTCGCCGGCGTCGTCTCCTTCATCGTGGCCAGGTATCAGTGGTGGCTCCAGCCTCTCGCCTCGGTCCAGGGACGGGTGATCGACGAGTACTTCTACGCCATTCTCCTGGCGACGGCCATCGGGTTCGTGGCCACCCACATTTTCCTGGCGGTTGCCCTGATGCGCTATACGGCCCGCGGCAAAGAGCGGGCCGCACACTGGCACGAGCACCTGGGCGCCGAGCTCACCTGGACGCTGGTCCCGGGCGCCGCCTTCATTTTTCTGGGGATCCTGGGGGTGTTCACCTGGTCGCGGCTCTACAGCGCGCCGCCGGCGAACGCCCAGATCGTTGAGGTGACAGGCCGGCAGTTCTTCTGGTACATCCGCTACCCCGGGCCGGATGGGAAGCTGGCGCGCACGGACCCCACACTGATCTCTCAGAGCAACCCGCTGGGGCTGGACCCCAACGACCCGGCCACTAAGGCCAACCTGGTCGTCACGAACGAACTGCATCTGGTCGCCGGCCGCCCGGTCGAGGTCCGCATCCGGTCGATTGACGTGATCCACAGTTTCTTCCTCCCGAACTTCCGCGTGAAGCAGGACGCCGTGCCGGGGAGGACGGTGGACATTTGGTTCACCCCCGACAAGCCGGGCAACTACCAGATCGCGTGCGCACAGCTGTGCGGAGTCGGCCACTACACGATGCGCGGGAACGTCACCGTCGAGTCCCAGACCGCCTTCGAGCAATGGCTCCAGCAGCAGGCGGCGCACTGAGCGAGGATCCCGATCAAGGAGAGCATCCGTGGAAACCGCACTCGCACACGAAGCGCACGTCACCCACCACCGGGAAAGCTTCATCCGCCATTATGTGTTCAGTCTCGATCATAAGATGATCGGCAAGCAGTACTACTTCGTCACGCTGTTCATGGCCATGGTCGGCGGGGCGCTCGCGATGCTGATGCGGGCGCACCTCGGGTGGCCGGACCGGGGGGTGTTGGATCCGCAGACCTACCTCCAGGCGGCGACGATGCACGGGACGGTGATGATCTTCTTCTTCCTGACGTCGATCCTCACCGGGGCCTTCGGCAACTTCCTCATCCCCCTGATGATCGGCGCGCCGGATATGGCGTTCCCGGTCCTTAACATGATGTCGTTCTGGACGTTTGTGCCCTCGGTGCTCGTCCTGCTCGCCTCGTTCTTCGTCCCCGGTGGACCCGCCGGCAACGGGTGGACCTCGTACGCGCCGCTCTCGGCGGTTCCCCAGGCGTCGCCGGCCTCCGGGCTCGGCCAGACGCTGTGGCTGGTCGCCATCCTCATCCTGATGATCTCGGCGCTGTTCGGATCCCTCAACTTCCTGACCACCATCATCAATATGCGCGCGCGCGGCCTATCGATGGGCCGGCTGCCGTTGACGATCTGGGGGATCTTCATCACCGCGATCCTCGCGCTCCTCTCCTTCCCCGTCCTCATGGCCGCCCTGACGATGCTCCTCATGGACCGCGTGGCGGGGACGAGCTTCTTCGTGCCCGCCAACCTCCTGATCGGCGGCACGCCGGTGCACCACAGCGGCGGCGAACCGCTGCTCTGGCAGCACCTCTTTTGGTTCTTCGGGCATCCCGAGGTGTACATCCTGATCCTCACTCCGATGGGGATCGTCTCGGACGTCATCTCGACGTTTTCGCGCAAGCCGATCTTCGGCTACAAGGCGATGATCCTCTCCCTCGCGGCGATCGGGTTCCTCAGCTTCCTCGTCTGGGGACACCACATGTTCGTCAGCGGGATGAACCCGATCCTGGGGGCGACGTTCACGATCTCCACGATGATCATCGCCATCCCTTCCGCGATCAAGACCTTCAACTGGCTGACGACGCTCTGGCAGGGGCGGACCCGGTTCACCACCGCCCTCCTCTTCGCCGTCGCCTTCGTTTCGTTGTTTGTCACGGGCGGGCTGAGCGGGATCTTCCTCGCCGCCTCGCCGGTGGATCTCTATTTCCACGACACGTACTTCGTCGTCGCGCACTTCCACTTCGTCATGGCGGCCGCGGCGCTGTTTGCCATCTTCGCCGGGAGCTACTACTGGTTCCCCAAGATGTTCGGGCGGATGATGAACGAGCGGCTGGGGAAGATCCACTTCGTGCTCACCTTCCTCGGCATCTACGGGACCTTCTTCCCCATGCACTTCCTGGGCACGAACGGGATGAGCCGGCGGCTCTACACCCCGGGCTTCTATCCGTTCCTGAGCCACGTTCAGCCGCTCGACGTCTTTATCTCGATCTGCGCGTTCGGCCTCGGGGCCGCGCAGCTGATCTTCATCTACAACTTCTTCGCGACGATCTTGTGGGGCCCGAAGGCCGAGCGCAACCCCTGGGAGTCGAATACCTTGGAGTGGACCGCGGACTCCCCGCCCCCGCACGGGAACTGGCCCGAGCCGCCGGTGGTGTACCGGTGGCCCTACGACTACAGCGTGCCCGGCGCGGCCGAGGATTACATCCCGCAGACGGTGCCCGCCTCGCCGGCCTACGCCGGCGGTCACGGCGGCGCGGCGGAGTAGCCGATCATGCCCACCGAGCTGATCGAGAAGCCCAAACCGGTCACCGGGCGGCCGGGCGGGCCGGGCCGCGGGGGCCGGTCCGACGGCAACGGAGCCCGGTCCGGTGGGGGCCCGACGCCGACGAACGCGGCCACGATGGGATTGGGGTTCGCCCTGGCGGCGATCGCCATGCTGTTCGTGGCCTTCACCACGACCTACCTCGGCCACCGGCAGGACGGAACCTGGGCCGCCCTCCCCCTCCCGGGTGTCCTGTGGGTGGATACCGCGGTGCTGCTCGCGAGCAGCGCGGCCCTGGAATGGGGGCGGCGGCAGGCGAGGCAGGGGCACGCGGCGGCGTTCCGCCGGGGGATCACCGCAGCCTGGGGGCTGGGCCTCGTGTTCCTCGCCGGGCAGCTCGTGGCCTGGCGCCAGCTCGCGCATCTGGGAATCTACCTGTCCAGCAATCCGCACAGCTCATTCTTCTACCTGCTCACGGGGGCCCACGGGGTGCACCTGCTGGTGGGCCTCGCCGCGCTCGGGATGATCCTCCCCCGGGCGTGGGAGGACGCCCTCCCGCCTTTCCGATCGACCGCGGTCGAGGTCACCGCGCTCTACTGGCACTTCCTCACCGTGTTGTGGCTCTATCTATTCGTAATTCTGTTCTGGCTGTAATCCGGGTGGTGGCACCCGCATGAGGAGCGGCTGGCGACGATGACGAACGCGGTGGAGACACGGGAACAGGCGCGGGACCTCGGGGCCCGCTGGGGTGGCGGGCGGTCGCCGTGGGACGTTGGCTGGCCCAAGCTGATGATGTGGCTGTTCCTCATCTCCGACGCCATGACGTTCGCCGGGCTCCTCATCGGCCTGTGGGTGATGCGGCTGGCCAGTCCCACCTGGCCCAACCACCTCCCCGGGGTGATGAACATTCCCTTCGTCGCCACGATGACGGTGATCCTCATCTGCAGCAGCACGACGATGGCGATGTCGGTGTACGCTCTCCGGCAGGGGCTGCGCCGGCAGGCCGTGTGGTTCCTCGCCGCGACCGTGCTGGCGGGGCTGCTGTTCGCGGGCATGCAGGCCCGCGAGTGGACGCACTTCATCGAGCAGGGCGCCCGCCTCACCGGCAACCCCTGGGGGGTGCCAGCGTTCAGCTTCAGTTTCTTCATCATCACGGGGTTGCACGGCGCCCACGTCCTCGGCGGCATTGTGTACCTTTGGCTGATGGCCGACCGGGTTGCCCGGGGCGTCTCCTCGGCGGAAGGGGTCGAGGTCGCCGGGCTGTACTGGGGATTTGTCGACCTGGTCTGGGTGTTCATCTGGTCGTCGATCTACCTGCTGTGATGCGTGCGTCTCGACCCTATCGGACGGAGGCCAACGGATCATGACGGAAGAACCCCAGGGCCTGAGCCGGCTCTACCTCACCGCCTGGCTGGTCCTCATCGCCATCACCGCCCTGGAGATGAGCACGGTGCTGGTCTTTCACGTCTCGGCCGGGACCCGCGTCGTCATCCTGATCGTGTTGGCCCTGATGAAGGCGAGCCTGATCGGTGCCTACTACATGGGCCTGCGGTTCGAGCGGCTGGCGATGGCCTACATCGCGATCCTGCCGTTGATCCTGCTTTTCCTGATGCTGCTCGCGGTCGTCCCCGACGCGGCCCTGCTCCTGCCGCACCACTGACCCCACCTTCGCGCCGCATCGCGGGGCCGGCATCCCGCGGCGCGCCGCCCCGTCCCTCCTCCCCTTCGCTTTCGCCGGCCGGGACGGCGTGAAGGTGGCCCCAAAACGTGGCGCCGAGGCGATCCTGCGGCCGGCGGCGAGCGCCGACGCGGCGGAGATCGCCGAGGTGTTCCTCGCCGCCCGGCGCGACGCGCTCCCCTATCTGCCCGCGATCCACGGCGACGAGGAGACGCGGCGCTGGATCCCCGAGGTGGTGATGCGCCACAGCGCGGTCTGGATCGCCGAACTCGACGGCACGATCGTCGGGTTTCTTGCCCTGACCGGCGATCACCTCGACCACCTCTACGTCCGACCCGGCTATTACCGGCAGGGGATCGGAGACCGGTTGCTCGCCCGGGCCAAGGCGATGAGCCCCAGGCGGCTGCGGCTGTTCACGTTCCAGCGGAACGAGCGCGCGCGAGGGTTCTACGAGGCGCGGGGGTTCGTGCCCATCGAGTTGACCGACGGGGCGGGCAACGAGGAGCGGGAGCCCGACGTCCTCTACGAGTGGGTGCCTTCGGGCCCCGCGGCGGGGGCGGGATGATGCGTCGGCTGGGGGGTGGCGCGCGGGCGGCTGTCGAGGACACGCTTGGCCTTGAACTCGGTGCGCTGCAGTGACCCGGCGGGCACGATCGCGACCGCGGGGGAGACCAGCAGCGCTTCGCGCAGCGCCCGGCGCACGCGCTCCGGGAGATCGGGAGCCGCCGCGGTCGTCCCGGCCTCCACGATGACCGTGCACCGGTCCAATCCGGTATCATGCTCCGTCTCCAGCTCGATCCGAAACTCGTCGCTCAGCTCGGCGAACGCGCGGACGGCCTGCTCAACCTGCACCGGATAGAACTTCGCCCCGCGGAAGACGACGAGATCATCGTGGCGGGCCACGATCCCCTGGGGGGACCGCGCGTGCGTCCGCCCGCAGCGGCACGGTGTGGGGTCCAGCCGGGCGTAGTCATTCGTCCAGTAGCGGATCATCGGGGTGGCCTCCCGGGTGAGGTGGGTGATCACGACGATCCCCTGCTCGCCCGGGGGCAGCGGCTGCCTCGTCTCGGGATCCACGATCTCGACGAGATAGTGATCCTCCGCCCAGTGCAGCCCCGCCTTCGCATCGCACTCGCTGGCGAAGGTGGGCCCGATCTCCGCCAGGCCGTAGTAGTCGTACGCGTCGATGCCGAGGGCGCGCTCGAGCCGCGCGCGCGTGCTCGGGAGCTCGGTCCCGGCTTCCCCGCCAAAGCATCCCAGGCGGAGGGCCAGGGTGTCGGGCGCCTGCCCCGCCGCCCGCAGCCGCTCCCCGATGTACAGCCCGAACGAGGGGGTCGCCAGTATGACGGTGGCCCGGGCCCGGGTCATCATCTCGATCTGGCGGGCCGCCGGGGTCGTCCCGGCCGGCAGGCAGAACGCGCCGATGCGCCCCGCCGCGTAGTGCACCGCCATCCCGGCCACCCAGAGGCCGTAGGCGAACGCGTTCTGGACCACGTCCCCCGGCCGGGTCCCGAACGACCACATCGTCCGGGCCGTGTGGTCGGTGATGGTCTCCACGTCGGAGGCGGACCAGATCGTGTTGACGGGCTGCCCGGTCGTCCCCGACGAGGGATGCAGCTCGCGCAACGCCTGCGGGGGGGCGAGCAGGTACCGCCCGAATGGTGGGTGGGCGGCCTGCTCGTCGCGCAGTTCCTGCTTGGTGACGAACGGGAACCGGGCAAGGTCGGACAGCCGGGCGAGATGGCGGGGCGCCACCCCGGCCCGGTCAAATTTCTCCCGGTAGAACGGCGATCCGTCGTAGCACCGGGCCAGCTGCCGCCGGAGGCGCTCCAACTGGAGCGCCTCCAACGCGGGGCGGGCCAGCGTTTCGATCGGGCGATCCCAGAACCGGTCACGCGGCTCAGGCACGGCGTGCCCTCCTTCGGCAGGCTCAGT
>DATEHM010000028.1:0-4832 GCA_035279545.1 bacterium
CGGATGGCACTAACGGGCGAGTGCCGCCCCAGGGCGCCGCCAAGGAAAGAGCCAGAGTCGCTCGAATCGTAGGACGCACCACCCTCGGGGGTGGGTCCCTTTTCAGCGAGAAAGTGGGTCCCTTTTCGGAGAGAATCAACAGGCACATCGTCCGCCACTCTTCTGGCGCTCTGAGAAGGAACCGCCGGATCTCGGCAGGCGTCCACAACGGAGTACTCCGGCGGGGCCGCCGGAGTTTCTTGACGCTATGGATGGGTGAGCTGATTAGGAAACCCCATTCCACAGCCGCGGAGAGTATCTGCTTCAGGAGGCCCAGCGCGTTGTTCACGGTCTTGGGTGCGAGCCCGCGAGAGCCCACCCGGTTAGCGCTCACGCTCCGGTGGGGTCCGGCGAGACGCCCGAGCGGAGTCCGGTGGGCGCGGAGATGGAGGACGCGGCACCTGTTTGACTGCGTCCAGCATACCGTCCCAGACGAGCTCCCGGGTCTCGCCCAGGATCCGGCTGCGGCCCTCGGGGGTCGCGCCCTCATCGCCGCTCATGCGGGCCGCCACATACGCGCGCACGAGCGCCTGGACCAATCGGACCGGAACGTCCTGCCCGTCGACGGGGTCCGTCTCGACCTGTGGGGGCATGGGGGAGTCCGAATAGTCAGCCGCAGGGTCCCGCGGCGCCACCGGCGGCTCGACAGGAACAGGGAGCAGCGACTGCTCGGGCGGGTGCACCGGCCGCCGATCCTTTACTCCGTCGCGCAACGCGGACCCGAGCACGTAGCGCAGGTCCTGAATGACGGACCGCCATCCGTCCGGGGTGCGCGCATCTCGGCCTCGCAGTGCGGCGGCGAGGAACGCCCGCACGACGGTCCGGATCAGGCCGGCGTGAACGCCCGCCTCCGCGGCGAGCTCGCGGATGAACGCGTCGCGATCCACTCGCAGTATCGAGGGCCGATTCAGCGGCCGGCGGGCCTCGACCGCAGCTTCGATGGCCGGATCGTTCGGGGAGGGGATTCTCAGCTCGATGTTCATCTCGCCGCCTAGTATATCAGGTGCCTTCTGCGAAACCCCCTGAGAGCACTCTTCACGCTGGACGGGTCGGCCTGGTGGAAATACCGCTCCATACGTCGGTGCTGTGCGGCTACTTGACACTTTTCGTGCCATTCACTATCCTGAAGTTGCGATGGCAACCACGACACGAACGGATGCGGATTTGCTGCGCGACGTCCGCGATTTGTTCCGGCTGACCCTGGACGATGTTGCGCGGACGGGGATCTCTCGACGGACGTGGATCCGCATCGAGCAGGGCGACGTGCATGAGCTCTCGCCCGGCGTCCGGGCTCGCCTCGCCCAACTACGCGCGTTCATGGAGATCGTGGGGCAGATGCCCTATACTACGGCGCGCGACTGGGCGATTCGTCCCCTGCGAACCATGGGTGGGAAAACGCCTCGTGACCTCGTCCAAACGCCCACGGGGCTAGCGTACCTGATCGCTCGACTGAAGAGCCGCGGCGAACTCGTCGCCACCTGATGCCGCGGTCCCGCCTCGGCCTCCGCCTGCTCAAGCAGGCCTTGGAGGGTCTTTCACTCGATCCGCGGGAGCTTGCGGGGTTTTGGCGTGTGGGGTTTCCCGATCGTGATCTACTGGACCCCACTCGGAGTCGCGAGCACTTCGGCCGCTGGCACAACCCGACGATGACGGGAGCCCTGTACTTCGCCGCCGAGCTCTCGACCGCGCTCCAAGAGCTGCATGCTCATCTGGATCCTCCATTTCCGGAGGTTGTGCAGACGGTCGAGGCGACCGTGCGTCTCCATCGGCTGCTCGATCTCACCGTCCGGCGATCGGGCAGTCCCCTCGCTCGTCACTGCGACCGGGCGCTTGCTGATACCCCTCGGGCGTTCTTCCGCGGGGCACTGCTTGGCGAGGCGGCGTTCCGGAAAGGCGCCGACGGTGTCCTTGTCCAGTGCCTCAGGGGCCCCGGCGCCTGCCTGTGTGTCTTTAGCGATGCGACACCACCCCCGTCGGTAGTGGTGACGGCCCGCCACCTTATGCCAGCTCCGTGGGACAAAGACGGTAATCTCGCCTGATACTCTCCGACGTTCGTGCTGTCGACGCAAAGAGAGAGCACTCGTCGCGCGGGGCGGGCGGTCTGGCGGAGATACCCGTCATGGTACAGTAATAGTGACGTTCAGAGGGAACGCGTGTGGCGATTATCCTGACTCTCACCTATCCGTTGACCGACGAGGAGCTCTTGGAGCTCTCCGAGCGCAACCCCGGGTATCAGTTCGAGCGCACCGCCAAGGGAGAGCTCATCGTCACGCCGACCAGCGGGAGGTCCTCACACCGGGAGACCGAGCTCGGAAGACAACTTGGCAACTGGGCACAGCAGACCCGCCGCGGCGTCGTCTTCAGCCCAACGGCCGGGTTCAAGCTCCCGGATGGGTCGTTCTTCCTGCCCGATGCCGCGTGGGTGCGGCGTGACCGTTGGGAGGCGCTGGATCCCGAGCAGCATGAGGAGCACTGAGGCCAGACTCATGCCCCCGCCGGCTCGTACGAGCAGGGCGAGCAGGACCGGGAACAGGGCCGTTGCGGGCACGGAGGCCGCAACCTGCGCGAGCGGCTGCACTACCCGAGCCAGACGTGCATTGAGGCCGATCGCGACTCCGAGGGGCACCGTCCAAGCGAACGCGATGGCAAGGGCCACGGCGACGCGAACAAAGGTGGCCCCTGCGCCGATCGTAACCTGTCCCCATTCCGACAGGGACACTCTAAGCAGCATGCCGGTAAGGGCCACCGCTCCCCATGCCACGCCGGCGATCGTTGCAATCGCGATCAGCGATCGGGCCACGGCGAGAAACCGGGTGGTGTGCACATGATGCGAAGCTCCGCGGACTGCCGCGTCGACGCGTTGGAAGGTGCCATCCAAAGCCTCCACGGGAGATGGGCTCCAGCGGTGGGCCACCTCACATGCTGCCTCCCGACGCCAACAGGGTCTCCCGGCCTTCCCTGAAGCCGTAGTATACGATTACCAACCCGGCAACGGGATCGGCCCACCACCATCCAGCAACCAAATTAAGCAGTAAACCAAAGAGAACGGCGGCGGCGAGGTAGGCATCGATGAGGGTCACGCGTGATTCGGTCACCAGGACCGGATTGCCCAACTCTTTCCCAGTGATCTGCTTTCCCAATGAGAGAAGAAGCATAGCACCGAGCGTTGCGGCCAGCCACGCGATTCCTGGAATGGAGGTACCCGGATGCGACTGCGTCACCAAAACGCGGATTGCCTGGATCAACACATAGATGGCGAGCGCAAAGAGGGCCCCGCCGATGAGCCGGAGGGCAGGTCGTTCCCGGTCATGGCCGACATCTCTGAGTTGCCAGACCACGACCATTGAGTCGAAGATTTCGATCAGCGAATCGATGCCAAAGCCAATGAGTGCGACCGAATGCGCCACAAGCGCAGCAGTCACGACGATGACGGTCCCCACGACATTCCATCCGAGCGTCGCGTATTCAAGGAGCAACTCTCGTTCCACAAGCCGCGCTCGGCTGGCCAATGACGTACACCCTCGTGCAGTCAGAACTACCTCTCCACCATTCTCCACCCCAGCCTCATAAGCATTTACATGCCGGTCTTTGCTAAGTCCTGCCAGACACAAGTCGCGCTGAAGAGCCTACATGTCCGGATCGCCGCGTCATCCTCCAGGCTCTTGTGAATCCAAACGTTTTGAGTTGGGGCTACCGTCATTGGCTCCTTTATTGCGTCCTCAAGTTCTTCTGTGGTCCGGACCTTCCGCTCCCTGTTGTCTGAATAACATGGGTCCACATGATCTTCCGACCACCAATGCAGGCGTGAGGCTTCCCAAGGTCCCCAATCGGGAACACCGCTGGGGTACAGGCGTCCGCCGAGGATGTTGGCGAGGAAGCGGTCAGTTGGCATAATGCGGGCTCCCCCGTTATGCCCTTTGGGCTTCTTGACGTGGCTCTTCTAGGAAGTGATCAAGTTGAAATTCAATCGCCTTACATGGCTCGTCGTACTTCTCCTGAATTATCCCGATCAAGATCTCAGAACTCCCTTCACCTGCTCCAATTCGTTGTCAGTCAGCCTACTCCAATGGGCCTTGACGCGCCCACGGATCTCGTGCCATTTCTTCCCAAACTGATCCTTGTTCACAAATCACCCCCCGGCGAGTATGATCGCCCCCCCTCAGAATGAATAATACGCTCAACCTGGCTACCATCTCAATCGACTGAACCACGAGAGACATTTTCCCCAAACTACCCTACCCACTGTCCGATGGCACGTACCCAGGCGGTCTGCTCTTCTCACGAGGCTCCTTCAGAAAGCGATAATCCCGCATACGTATGAGTTCGGCAAGTTCTTCTTCAAGGCGCTTCAATTTCGTCTCGGCCAAGTCGAGGAGCCTCTGGGCCTGCTCACGAGTCCGCGTGTACTCCAATGCGCTCTCCAGATCAGGCAAAACAAAGAAACGCCGAATGTTCAAGCGCCCTTTGCGTCGCGGAATCATCCAGGTGTGAAATGAGTGTGACGATGGCGCGCTCCGCCGCTTCTTTACCGATGCGACATGGAGGGCATGACTCTCGGGGCATCCGCCGTTGACGGAGATTTGACGGTGGATGTGGGCGCGAAGGGTCTGCCAGAGCCCTACCTTGAAGGTCGACGCTCTTCCATCATTATCAACCCGAATCCGGCGCGATCTGATCTGATTCAAGAAGAGTCATCGCTGTGCGACTCAAAGCTGTGGCCTCTCAGCGGCGCGGCCAGAGGGGATTTGGGTGCTGCCCGATAACCTAACAAAACGATAGGTTAACGGGCAGCC
>DATEHM010000029.1:0-4192 GCA_035279545.1 bacterium
TGATCCCCGTCGTGACCATCATCGGGCTGCAGTTCGGATTCCTGCTCGGCGGCTCGATCGTCGTGGAGACGGTCTTCACCTGGCCCGGGCTCGGGTGGCTCTTGATCCAGTCGATCTCGTTTCGCGACTACCCGGTGATGACGGCGGAGATCCTGCTGTTTTCCGTTGAATTCCTTGCCATCAACCTGCTCGTGGACCTCCTCTACGCAGCGCTGGACCCGCGGGTGGCCTATGCATGAGGCCGCGGCCGTGGGTGCGTCGGGGCTCCGTCCGGAGCCGGCGCCGGTCCGGAGCAGGGCATGGCTCCGGCTCATCCACCGGAAGACGGCGGTGGCGGGCGGGCTGATCACCGCGCTCTTCCTCGTGATGATGCTGCTGGGCGATTGGATTCGACCGTATTCTCCCACCGCCACCGACTACGACCACACGTTGTCCCGGCCTTCCTTAGCGCACTTGGCCGGGACCGATGACTTCGGCCGTGATATTCTCAGCCGCCTCATCACGGGGTCCCGCTATTCGCTGGGGATGGGGCTGGCGGCGACGTGCGCGGGCGCGGTCCTCGGCGCGACGTGGGGGATCACCAGCGCCTTCTATGGGCGGGCGTTTGGCAACGTCTCGATGCGGATCGTCGATGTGCTCCTGGCCTTCCCGGGGATCTTGCTGGCCATCGCCATCGTCGCCATCCTCGGGCCCGGTCTCGTCAACGTCGTCATCGCCGTGGGGGTGTTCGGCGTCCCCACATTCGCCCGCTTGACCCGCGCCCCCGCGCTCGCTGCGATCGCGCAGGAATACATCCTTGCCGCGGGGGCGATGGGGGCGGGGAGCCTGCGGATTATGGGCCGCCACATCCTCCCCGCCGTGATGCCGTCCATCTTGGTCTACTTCACGCTGCGCCTGGGGACGACGATCCTCACGGCTTCGGCGTTGAGCTATCTCGGCCTGGGAGTGCAGCCGCCGACCCCGGAGTGGGGGGCGATGCTGGCCAGCGCCCGGCTCTTCTTGAACGTGGCGCCACATCTGGTGCTGGCGCCCGGGATCACGATTTCGCTGGCCGTCCTAGGCTTCAATCTCTTGGGAGACGGGGTGCGGGACGCTCTCGATCCCCGACTTCGAAGCTAGCGGCCGGGCATCTCCCATCCACCGTGTCCCGCTTATATGCCATGCCGCTGCCGAACGCTCTCGCCGCACCGCGACGTCTTGGCCGGGGTGTTGCGGGGCGCCGGCAGGAGAGGCTTTTGGGGCGTGGGAAGCACAGGGAGGTGAGCCTCGGGCACCGTTCGCATCCGATGCAGGGGAAAGAGGGGACCAATGCTGCCCTTTCTCGGTGGCTCCATCTGGCGTGACCGGCCGGCCGGGGGGGCGCTGCTGGGTGGGTGCCTCGTCGGCCTGCTTGCGTTCGGGTGTCCGCGGCTGGGGAGTGCTCAGGGAGCTCCGGCCCCGAGCATTATTCACCTCGTGGTGATGAAGCTCGAGATCCGAGGCTATCAGTCCGCCTATCGGGAAATCGTGGAGGGAACGGGGTTTTTCATCGCCGCGAGCGGGATCGCTCTCACCAGCAGCCACGTGGTCAGCCTCGCCCGAAGGGAGCCCGCCACCTACAAGGTGGTGGCGGTCGTCGGCGGGGAGTTTTACGGGGCCACGCTGGTCTGTGCCGATTCGCTGCCCGACGACACCGGCGGACGGCTCGTTCCCAGCCGCGATGTGGCGGAGATTCAGCTCGTGGCGCCGGATCTTTCTTTTGAGGAGCTGAGCTATCGCGGCGTCGGCTTTGCGCGGGCCCATCACGGACCGTTGCCGGCGTTTCCCGCGTTAGCGTTTGGGGCGCCCCCCGCCGTCGGCGATTTCGTCCGAGTCCTGGGATTTGGGCACCAAGAAGCCGAGGTGCTTCCGTCGGAATGGTCGGCGCCTGGAACCGTGCGCGCCCTCGGCAGCGCGGGTGACGGGACGCAGTTATTTGGCATCAAGTTCGAACGCGACGCCGAACCCGGGCACAGCGGCTCGCCGGTGCTCAACCGGCAAGGCGAGGTGGTTGGGATTTTGACCTGGACCATCGCCTCCGATCGGACGTTGGGCATTGCCATCAGCCGTGCCGCGCTGGACCCTGTGTGTCGTTGACCTCTCCAGCTTGGTCGGAAGGGGAGATTCGATACTCTTGGGCTGCGCCGCTCGCCGGCGGCCCGCTCGGTGAATTTTGACACCAGGCTTGCCCGCCCGCTGCTGCCGGTCGAGCCCGCGTGAGTTTGGCCCTTCGGGTTTGGGGTAAATAGGCGGTGCAGTCTGGATAAGGAGGTATGGCATGGGCATGAAATTGGCAGCGGTCGTTGCTGGCCTTTGCATCTTCTCAGCCATGGCCATTCCAGCCTACGCAGATGTGAACGTGAATGGAGGTATCCTCAAAGAGTGTGTAAATGTTGAAGGCGGTGTATCCTCCTGAGAGAGACAGCAACAAGCCGGCCTTGACCAGAGGCCACTCAGGGAGGGACCGCACCGCCATGGATAAGCAGAACATGGAGCACGGGACGTCGTCAAGCCCCTGTTGGGAAACGTTGGAGACGTGGGCGCGGACCCAGCTCCAGACGTGGATCCAGGATCTCCTCGAGGCGGAGGTGACGGAACTGCTCGGTCGCCGGAAGTCGCAACGCCGGTCGGTCGTCGACGCACCGCCGGGCTCGCGCAACGGCTACGGCAAGCCGCGCCGGCTGACGGTGAGCGCGGGGACGATCACCGTGCGCCGGCCGCGGGTGCGCAGGCTGGAGGCCCGGTTCGAGAGCCGGCTCCTGCCGCTATTCGTGCGCCGGACGCAGGCCGTGAGCGCCCTGCTGCCGGAGCTCTATCTCCACGGGCTGGCGCAGGGGGACGTGGTGCTGGCGCTGCGCGGGCTGTTGGGGGACGGGGCGCCGGTGTCGGCGAGCACGGTCGCGCGGCTGACGGCGCAGTGGCAGGGGGCGTACGAGGCGTGGAGCCAGCGGCGCCTGGACGACCTGGAAGTAGTCTACCTGTGGGTCGATGGCATCTACGTAAAAGCGGGCCTGGAAAAGGACAAGGCGGCGGTCCTCGTGGCGCTGGCGGGCTTGAGTGACGGCCGCAAGGTGCTCGTCGCGCTGAGGAGCGGGCCGCGGGACTCCACGGAGGCGTGGGCCGCCCTCCTGCGGGAGTTGCGCGCCCGCGGCTTGCGCGCACCCCGGGTGGCGATCGGCGACGGGCACCTCGGGATCTGGGGCGCACTGCGAGACGTGTATCCGGAGACGGCCGAGCAGCGGTGCTGGAATCACCGCATCCTCAACGTCTTGGACACGTTGCCCCAGCGCGTGCAGCCCCACGCCAAGGAGTTGCTGGCGGCGATCGCCTACGCGGAGACCCGGGAGGACGCGGAGCGCCAGAAGACGGCGTTCCAGCGCTGGGCCACGCAACGAGGCCACGACGACGCGGCCCGGCGGCTGGAGCGGGACTGGGACCGCTTCGTGACGTTTTACCAGTTTCCCCAAGAACACTGGGTACATCTGCGGACGTCGAACCCGGTGGAGTCGCCGTTTGCTGCCCTGCGGTTACGCACCGATGCGGCGAAGCGGTTCAAGAAAGTCGGCAACGCGACGGCGATCATCTGGAAGATGCTCCTGGTCGCGGAGCGTCGCTTCCGTCGGCTCACCGCCCCGGAACGCGCCCAAGAAGTCTACCTGGGGGTGAAGTTCGTGAACGGGGTGAAAGTCGCCAACGGACAGGAGGTCGCCGCCTGAGGATTTACACACCTCTTGACGGGACCTCCGTGAATGTCGGTGGCGGGGCCACCGTAGGTGCCGGAGGCTCCGCGAATGCTTCCAACGGGAGCGGGTCCGGCTCCGCGGGCGTCAATGGCGGGGTAAATGTGAACGCTTCCGCTGGTGGGTCAGCGAGCAGTGGCGATTCTGCGGGTGGCGCGAATGGCGGAGCATCTGGCGGGGTCAATGGTGGGGGCAATATCTTCTTGAGCAACAGGTAGGCCACTCCTCACCGAGGAACAGAGGGCTGACTCGATCTCGGGGTCAGCCCTCAACCTTTCGGGGCATCAGACGCGAATCGCAGTGGGATCTTGGACCTCACCGCGCTGGATCTCGAGGAAGACGGATGGATCCGGGTGCGGACCACACGGCTCCGAGCCGGAGTCGGTCTGGTCCTGGGGTTTGCGGGCTTGTCGGGGAGGGCCATGCGCACCACT
>DATEHM010000030.1:0-10871 GCA_035279545.1 bacterium
CGCCCGGGCGACGCTGATCGGCAGCTCCATCCCCACCAGATGGAACGGGCGGTACATCGCGGCGAACGTCCCGGTCCGATCCACGGGCATCCCGTACTCGGCGAAACACCGGCGGATGTACGGCCGGGGCGAAGTGATCACCACGTAGACGCCCCAACGCAGGTCGTTGGGGACAGTCCGGCCGTCGCGGTCGACCGAGCTGACCACTTCGACCACCCCCGAGCGCTCCAGGATCCCCCCCCGCTCGGCCGGCTTCAGCACCTCGGGGAGCCGATCGATGCCGGCGGGCGGGAAGTGCATGCCTCGGACGTCGGGGCGCAGGCCCGTCATGTTCGCCACCGCCGCCATCTCGATCGCCGACTTCGTCCCGTCGGTGAAGGAATTGTACATCCGCGGGTTGAGCCCCTCGCGGTGCTCGGCGTCCGCGCCGTAGCGGTCCCAGATGTCGTCGGGGGTTCCCTTCCGGTAGGCGGGCAGATACTTCGTCCCCTTGCCGGCGGCCACCACTTCGAACCCCAGGCCGCCGGCCCACTCGACGAGCTCATGGATGAGGGCCGGTTGGTCGCCGTACGCGGCCGAATAGACGAGCCCGGCGCGATCGGCCGCCCGTCGGAGCACCGCCCCGACGAGCACGTCGGCCTCGACGGTCACCATCACGACGTGTTTGCCGTTGCGGATCGCCTCCAGGGCGGAGCCGATCCCGGCCTCGGGGACGCCCGTCGCCTCCACCACGACATCGATGTGGCTTTCGAGCAGCACCCGGGGATCTTCGGTGAACGCGGGGATGCCGCGCGCGATGGCCTCGTTGACGTCACGCACGGCCTCGGTCCGCACGACCGCGTCCGCGGAGAAACCGGCGAGCGCCAGGGCGCGCAGCCCCCGCTCGGCGCTGATATCACAGACCACGGCAGGCCGCATCCCGCGCATCGTCGCGAGCTGGCAGACGACCATCGTGCCAAATCGCCCGGCCCCGATCACGCCGACGCACACGGGCTGGCCCGCCGCCCCGCGGGCCTCGAGCTGCTGGTTCAACATGCGGGGTGGATCAGTGGCCGCAGCTACACGCGCCGCCGCAGCCGCATCCGCCCGCCGGGCTGGGGCCGTCTCCGCCCCCGCGGGCCGCGGTCATGACGAGGATGGGGGTGTAGACCCGACGGGTGTCGCCGTGGCCGCACTCGGGACATTCCCTCCCCTTTCGCGACTCGTACTCGGCCACGGTTGCGGTCATCTCGAACTCGTGCCCGCACGACCGGCATTGAAATACGTACGTCATCATCGCCTCCTCAGTTCATCCTTCGCGAATCTCCCAGGCGTGGGTAATGGCGACGCAGCCCTTCAAGGTTTGGGCGATCGGACAGCCCCGCTCGAACACGGCGAGCGCGCGCTCGGCCTCCTGACGCGTTCCCGCCGGGATCGTCAGGTGGTACGTGACGCGGATCGCGGTCACCTTCATCACCCGCTCTGGAGCCTCGATCGTCCCTTCGGCCTCCGCCCACAGCCGATCCGGCTGACTGGGGATCCCGCGCGCTTCCAGCGCGCCGGCGAGGGTCCCGGTGAGTCAGCCCGCGGCGGCGGCGACGAGGTGGTCCAGCGTGCTGGGGAGCTCCTCGTCGGGCTCCATCTTATAGAAGGCCTTCACCCCCGTGTTCACCCCGTACCGGATCGGCTCGGGAAAATCCCCGATGAATGCGCGGCGGTTGGGGCGCTTGTCCTGGTAGATCCGCACTCGCGCAATGTGTACAGGTTCCACGTCGCACCCCCGCCGCCCCCGTCGTCGATACCGGACTCCGATGACCGGTGCCGAGACAGGAATCTAGGAGGAGTATAGCACGGGAGACGCGTCATGGATGGGACGTTCGAGGAGCGGGCCCGACGGACGAGCGGTTCCCAGATGATCCGGGCCCCGCGCGGGGTCAGGGGTGCGGCGGGGTGACCGCTTCGCGCTTGTAGAGGTCCTGCTTCATCGCGTAGAGGCGACGGTCCGCCACGTGGAGGAGGCGTTCCGGATCCTGCCCGTCATCGGGGAACACCGCGGTGCCCCAGCAGAAGCTCAGCGGCATCCCGCGGCCGGCGTGATCGACCATGGGGATGCGCAGCGTGCGCAGCCGGCCGAGGACCTCCTCGGCCTGCGCGCCCGTCGTCTCCGGAAGCATGAGGATGAACTCATCCCCCCCGAACCGGGCGGCCAGGTCGGAGGCGCGGACCACCTTCGTCAGGCTCTCGCCCACGCGGATCAACGTCTCGTCGCCCTTGGCGTGCCCGTGGGCGTCGTTGACGGTCTTGAAGGCGTTCACGTCCAGAAGGACCACCGTCAGGCTGCGCTGCGCTCGACGGCTGCGGGCGATCTCGGAGGCGAACCGATCGAAGAAACACCGCCGATTCGCCAGGCCCGTCAGCGCATCCGTGGCCGCGAGTTCCTTGAGTTGCTCGTGAAGGCGGGCCACCTCGATCGCCCCGGTCAGATAGCGGGCCACGACGGTGAGGAGGTTGAGGTCGGCCTCGCTGAACGCGCCGACCTGCTCGCGGTGCGCGCTTAACACCCCGATCGTCCTGCGGCGGACGATCAACGGAGCGTAGATCCCCGACCGGATGCGCTCCTCCCGCCGAAACACGCGGGGGTCGGCCTGCATATCGGGAACGAACAGCGGCTCCGCGGTCTGCATGACCACCCCGTGCAGCCCCCTGTCCTGCGGCACTTCCAGTCCCCGGAACCCCTCACGCAGCCCGGAGGCCGCCTTGATGGTGAGAGCCCCAGGATTGCGGTCGTCCACGAGGGCCAGCGAGCACGAATCGAACCCCGTCTCCTCGCGCAAGACCCGCATCACGTGCTCGAGGAGGTCGCCCAGGCTGAGGACTGCGGTAAACTCGGTGGCCAACCGCGAGAGAAACGCCAGCGACTTATCCGGGGGCGTCGACACCCCAGGTTCGACACGGCCGACCGGGTTCGCCGGAGGATCCACGGAAGGGCGTGCCTTCCCGCTCTCTGGCTGCCCGCCCGTACGGTGCACCCTCCACCCCCCCCCTCGGTTGTTCGTCCGTGATCGCGGCCGGCCGATCCCGCCACGGGGAGCGCCGCCCACGGTATAACAGTACCCAAAATCGTATCGGCGCAGCCTCAGCGGCCGGTCCACTGCGGCGCGCGCTTGTCGAGAAACGCCGCCACCCCTTCCTGGAAATCCCTGCTGTTATAGCACAACGCCACCAGATCATGGCCGGGGTGCTCGGGCAGGAGCCGCTGCACGACCCGGCGCACCGCCTCCTTGCTGGCCCGCAGCGTCAGGGGCGGGGCGGCGGCGATGGCCTCGGCGATCTCTCGCGTCCGGGCGTGGAGGGCGGCCGGTGGGACCACCTCGTTCACCAGTCCCCAGGACAGGGCCTCCGCCGCGCGGACGTGCCGCGCGGTGAAGACCATCTCCTTGGCCCGCGCCGGGCCGAGCAGCGCCACGAGGCGGGCGTAGTTGTGCATCGACAAGCAGTTGCCCAGCCGGATGATGGGAATGCCAAACCGCGCATCGTCCGAGGCGATCCGGAGATCGCAGGCCACCGCGATCGTCATCCCGCCGCCCACGGCGTATCCGCGCACCGAGGCCAGCGATGGTTTGGTCACCGCCTCGAGCCGGCCGATCACCCGGTCGATCCGCTCCTCGTATTCGATGCCCGCCTGCGGGTTGCCGCGAAACGCCGGGAACTGGCCGATGTCGGTTCCGGAGATGAACGCCCGCTCGCCGCTGCCGCGCACCACCAAGACCTTGATCCGATCGTCCCGGTCGACCTCGTCGCAGATCTCCACAAGGCGCTGGTACATCGCCCAGGTCATGGCGTTGCGCTGTTCCGGCCGGTTGACGGTGAGGTACGCGACCTCCCGCTCCACCGCGAAGAGGATCTGAGCCGATTCCATCCGGGCCACCTCCGCCCTATCCGGGCATGGGAAGAGAAGGGCGCTTGACGATCGAACCGAGGGGATGGACCGGGGCTGCGGCGTCAGTCCGGTGGGCCGGAGGGGGGGCGGTCCTCCGTCGCGGGGCGCGGCGCCTCGGCCGGGGATGAGCCTTCCGCCGATCGCTCCGGGGCGGCGGGGGCCGTCACGACCTGGCGCAGGAGCTCGCCGGCGATGTCGCCGATCGTCACGCGCCCTTCCTCGCTTTGCGCGCTGATGTACTCCTTCACCCGCGTGCGCTCGCGCTCCCGGGCCAACCGCCGCAGGCTCAGGATCATCCGGCGCTCCTCGGCGCGGACCTCGGTCACCAGGGCTTCCACCGTCTGGCCGACCTCGACCACGTCGGTCACCTTCTGCACCCGCTTCTCGGCCAGCTCGGAGACGGGGAGGAAGGCATCGACCTCGGCGAGGCGGACGAAGGCCCCCGAGGCGACGGTGCGGACCACCTTCCCGGTCACCACCTGGCCGGGGCGATACGACTCCCCGAGGTGCTGCCAGGGGTCGGGGAGGATGTGCTTGAGCCCCAAGGAGATCCGCCCCGCCGCCTTGTCGATCTTCAGGACCGCGACCGAGATCCGCTGTCCCCGATGAACGACCTCAGACGGGTGCTTGATGTAGGTCCACGCCATCTCGCTGATCGGCAGCAGGGCGTCGATGCCGCCGAGATCCACGAAGGCCCCGAAATCGGTCAGGCGCTTCACGACCCCTTCGCGCACCTGCCCTTCCTCCAGGGAGGCGAGGACGGCCTCCCGGGCCTTCCCGCGCTCCTCGGCCATGGCGGTCTTGTGCGAGAGGATCACCCGGCCCTTGGGGCGATCCACCTCGATGATCCGCAGGGGGATGCTCTGCCCCACCAGCGACTCGAACTGACGGCCCTTGGCCTGCGAGAGGTCCACATGGCTTCCCGGGACGAACCCCCGCATTCCCAGATCCACCACCAGCCCGCCCTTGACCTTGTCGACGACCATCGCGTGCAGGGTCGTGCCGGCCTCGAACGCCCGCTGGATCCGGTCCCAGGCGAGCGCCAGGTCGGCGCGCTTCTTGCTGAGCAGGATGCTTCCCTCCTCGCCCTCGACCTTCATCACGTACACGTCGATGCGATCCCCCACGGCGATCCCCTCGAGGGTGTCGCCCCGCACCGACAGTTCCTTCGGCGAAATGAACCCTTCCGACTTCGCACCGACGTCAACCAGAACCCCTTCGCTGTCGATGCGCACGACCGTCCCCCGGACGATCTGCTGCTCCTCGAGCGCGGGCATCTGCGCGATATCGAGCTCTTCCCCCTGCTGCGTCGGCTTCTCCTCTGACATCGAACCCTCACCCGTCCTTCCGACGCGACCGCGCCATCCCCTGGGGCCGCGAAATTTTCGTGCGCCAGGCCGCTCTCCTGTGCTTACGTCACGCGGGAATCCGCCCGCCGGACGGGTCCGGGCCCGTCCGCGGCCGGGACTCCCAACATCCGGCGGATGGCCTGGGGGATCCGGCGAGGACGCCCCGTTCGGTCGACCGCCGCGTGCAGCGTCGCCCCGCGGGCGATGACTTCTCCGTCCGCCTTCCGGACGACCTCGTAGCCGAACTCCAGCGTGGCGGGGCGGAGCGATGCCAGCTGCGTCCGGACGGTCAAGAGCTCATCATACCGCGCCGGCCGCACGTACCGGCACCGGGCCTCCACGACGACGAGCAACCACCCGTCCGCCTCGATCTGGGCATACGATCGGCCGCACGACCGGATGAACTCGGTGCGCCCGGCTTCGAACCAGACCAGGTAACTGGCGTGATGCGCCACGCCCATCTGGTCGGTCTCCGCGTAGCGAACCCGCACCTCCAGTTCGGACACGCCCATTCCCGCCTCCGCACCGACACCGCGAGTGAGGAGGTTCGACGCCCTGGACATCCCGGTCCTCCCCTCCCTACGCGCCGACCCCGCCATCGGTTCGGTCGACACCCGCGCCGCCACCGCGGCGTGCCGCATCATGAACGGCCCCGCAGGCGGGGGTCCAGCAGGTCGCGAAGGCCGTCCCCGACCAGGTTGAACCCTACGACCGTGACCAGGATGGCCAGCCCGGGGAACGTGGCGATCCAGGGCGACGTCAGCATGAACGACCGCCCGGTGGCGAGCATTGACCCCCACTCGGGGGTGGGCGGGCTCGCCCCCAGGCCCAAGAAGGACAGCCCGGCGGTCTCCACGATGGTGAAGCCCACGGTCAGCGTGGCCATGACGATGATCGGCGAGAGGATGTTGGGCACGATGTGGCGGGCGAGGATCCGCACCGCCCCCGCCCCCACCGCCCCCGCCGCCTCGACGAACTCCTGCTCGCGGATGGCCAGGACCGCTCCCCGCACCAGGCGTGCGAACTGCGGGGTGTACACGATGCCGATCGCGATCATCGCGTTGGTGAGGCTGGGGCCCAAGATCGCCACCACGATCATCGCCAGCAACAGGTATGGAAACGCCAGCATGACGTCCACGACCCGCATGATCGCCGAGTCGACCCTGCCGCCGAAGTACCCGGAGACGACCCCCAGCAGAATGCCCAGCAGCGCGGCGATCCCGTCCGCCAGCACGCCGATGACCAGGGCGATGCGGGCGCCGTAGATCACCCGGGAGAAGATGTCGCGGCCGAACTCGTCCGTCCCGAAGAAATGGGCCGGGGACGGCGCCCGGAGCTGATCGGCGAACGCCTGGTCAATGGGATTGTAGGGCGCGATCTGGGCGGCGAAGACGGCCGAGCCGACCACGAGGACCAGGATGCTCGCGCCCACGACGAGGTTCGTGCTGTGGCGCATCCGGCGCCACGACAACGCGGCGGCACGGCGGGGCGGGCCGGACGCGATCGCGGTCGCCATCTCAATCGTACCGAATCCGGGGGTCGAGGTAGGCGTAGAGCACGTCGACCAGGAGATTGGCCAGCACGAAGATCACGGCCGCGATGAGGACGACCCCCTGCACCACGGGGTAATCCCGCGCCAGCACGCTGGTGATGGCGAGCCGCCCCAGCCCCGGGAGCGCGAAGATCGTCTCGGTGAGGACGGCACCGCTGAGGAGCAGCCCGAGCTGCAGCCCGACCAGAGTGACGATGGGCAGCAGGGCGTTGCGCAGCGCGTGGTGGCTCACCACCCGCCGCTCCCCCACGCCCTTGGCCCGGGCCGTCCGGACGAAGTCCAGGTTCAGCACCTCGAGCATCGTCGATCGGGCCATCCGGGCGATCGTGGCCATCGAGGTGGCGCCGAGGGTCACCGCGGGCAGGATGAGGTGGCGGAGGCTGCTTTGGACGACCGGCCCGTTCCCGGTGAGTAGGCCGTCGATCAGGGACATCCCGGTGATCCGGCGAAACGTCATCCCCCCGTCGAGCATGCTACCGAGCGGCAGCCACCCCAGGATCCCCCCGAACACCAGCAGCAGCAGGATCCCGGTCCAGAACACCGGCATCGACACGCCGATCAGCACGCCGACCATCGCCCCGGTATCGACCAGCGAGTGCGGGCGCCGCGCGGCGACGACGCCGATGGCGAGGCCGAACACCACCGCGAACAGCAGGGCGGCCAGGCTCAGCTCCAACGTCACCGGCAGCGCCTGGGCGATCTCCCAGATCGCCGACTGCCGGGTGCGCAGCGACACCCCGAAGTCGCCGCGCAGCCCGCCCAGCAGGAACCGGAAATACTGGACGTAGACCGGTTGGTCCAGCCCGAGCTGGTGGCGGAGGCGCTGCAGGTCCGCGTCGGTCCCCTTGTCGCCCAGGAGGAGCTGCGCCACGTCGCCGGGGATGAGGTGCATCCCGAAGAACACCAGAATGCTCACCCCCAGGAGGACGGGAACGAGCTGCCCCAGCCGGCGCGCGATGTACTTCAGCATTGGCCATCCAGGCATCCCCGGGCGGCGGACCGCCCCGGGTGCGGCTCCTCAGTGAACGGGGGGCCCGGGCAGAAGCGCGCCGCGGGCCCCCGAATTCGACGGTCGGCGATCGCGATGCTTACTGCAGCGACACCTGCTCCATGTGGAAGAACATCTGCAGCGGGTTGAGCAGGAACCCCTTCACCGTCGCCCGCGCCGCCCGCACCTGGTTCGTGTGGTTGATGAAGATCCACGGCGCGTCGTCGTGGAGGATCTTGTTGGCTTCCATGTAGATCTGCGCCCGCTTGGCCTGGTCGGAGACCAGCCGGCCCTGGACGAGCAGCTTGTCGTAGTCGGGGTTGTGGTGGCGCGAGTTGTTGTTCGTGCGCGCCTTGCCGGCGGCCTCGTCGAACTCAAACAGATCCCCTAGGAAGTTGTCGGGATCGCCGTTGTCGCCGGACCACCCGCCGATGGCGAACCCCTCCCACGGGGTGTGGCGGATCTTGTCCAGGTAGGCGCCCCACTCGAACTGGGTGATCTTCACGTTCACGCCGACCTTGGCCAGGTATCCCTGCACCGCCTCGCCGAGTTTCGCCCCGCCGATCGGGTTGTAGCCGCGCGGGTTGGCGTACACCATCATCTCGGTCGAGAAGCCGTTGGGGGATCCGGCCTCCGCCAGGAGCGCTTTGGCCTTCGCCACGTCGTAGGGGTACGGCTGCACGGACTTGTTGTACCCCCACAGCACCGCGGGAATCCCCTGGCTCGAGGTCGTGGCGCCGCCGTACAGGCCCTTGTTGATCGCGTCCTTGTCCACGGCGTAGTTCATCGCCTGCCGCACGCGCTTGTCCTTGAACGGGCCCATGTCGTTGGACATCTCCACGCCGAGGATCGTCAATCCGGGCTGGGTGTACAGCTTGAGGGCCGAGTTTCCCGTCACCCGTGCGTAGTCGGAGGGCGGGACGTCCGCCAAGATTTGCACCTCGTTCCGCTCCAGCTTGAGCATTCGCGTGGCGCTCTCGGGGACGATCTGGAAGATGATGCGGTCGACCTTCGGCCGCCCGCCCCAGTAGTCGGGGTTCGCCTCGACGGTGATGTGATCGTTGCGGACGGCTTCCACGAACTTGAACGGCCCGGTCCCCACCGGGTGCTGGCCCGCGTCGCAGTTGTACTTCTTGGTCGCCTCCGGGCTGACGATCCCCTGCCAGATCATCGCCAGGCTGGTGATGAACGGCGCGTCCGGCTTGGGCAGCGTGAACCGGAGCGTGTAGTCGTCGAGGACCTCCATCTTCGCCACGGTGCCGTCCTTGGCCGACCCGTACGTGAAGTCGTCGTAGGTGTCCACGCCCTTGCGGCCCAGGACGTAGCAGGGGTTCTGCGGGTTGATGGCGCGATCCACGTCCGCGGCGACCGTGTGCGCGTTCATCGGGGTGCCGTCGTGGAACTTCACCCCGTGCCGAAGATGGAACGTGTACACCTTGCCGTCGGTCGAGATCTCCCATTTCTCCGCGAGCCCGGGGCCGACCAGGCTGGTGCCGGGTTTGTAGTTGACGATCGAGTCGTACATCGTGGACATCACGAACCCGGACTCGTTGTTCTCCACCGTCTGAGGATCCATCCCCGTCTGGTCCGCCCCGATGGCGATGACCAGCGTCTTGTGCGCCTGGGCCTGGGCGATCCCCCACAGTCCGACCGGCACCAAGGCGAGCGCCAGCAGCACCGGGAGTACCCGACGAATCGCTATCCGTACCATCCTTGTCCTCCTCTCGAGATGGCCCGAAGCCCGTGCGGGAAAACGCCGCGCACGGCCTTCAGTAGATACGCCCCCGGGCGGGAGGAGCCCTGCTTCCCCCGCCCCAGCGGCCGCGAGGAGGCCTGGCGCGTCAACGCGGGGCGCGGATGGGGCGCCCCCCGAGTTCGCGTGCGCGGCGCGTGGCCCGGGTCACGGCCGCGTGCACGGCCGCCCGGAACCCTCCCTGCTCCAGGGCCTCGAGCCCGGCCACGGTCGTGCCCCCCGGGGAGGTGACCTGTCCGCGGAGCGCCTCGGGGCTTTCCCCGGTCTCGGTGAGCATCTTTCCCGCTCCGAGGATGGTCTGGGAGACCAGGGCGCGGGCCACGTCGGGCGGAAGCCCCGCGCGCTCCCCGCCGTCCACCATCGCTTCGGCCAGGGCGTACACGTACGCGGGGCCGCTCCCCGAGACCGCGGTGACCACGTCCAGCAGCGATTCGGAGACCACCCCGACCCAGCCGACGGCCTCGAAGATCGCGCGCGCGACGGCGAGGTGTTCCGACCCGGCCAGCCGACCCGAGGCGATCGCGGTCGCCGACGCGCGCACGGCCGTCGACGTGTTGGGCATCGCCCGAACCACCGGGACCGCACCCAGAGCCTGCTCGATCATCTCGATCGGGACCCCCGCCGCCACCGAGACGACGAGATGGCGGGGGGTGACGTGGGGGGCGATCTCGCCGAGTACGGTCGGCACGTCGCCCGGCTTCACGGCCAAGATGACGACCTCGCTCGCCGCCATCAGCTCGGCCTTATCGCGGGTCGTTCGGACCGCCCACGTGCGCGCCAGCCGCGCCAGCCGCTCGTCGTTGCTCTTGTTCGTCACCACGCAACACGCGGGGCGCAGGACGCCCGCGTCGAAGGCGCCGCGCAGCAACGCCTCGGCCATGTTCCCGGCGCCGATGATCCCCACCGTACGATTTGCCAGCATCGCTGACCCTCCGGAAATAGCGACGCCCCCTCCACCAAAGGGCGAAAGGGGCGCTTCCGCGGTACCACCTTTGTTCCCCAGCCCGGCACGGGCTGGAGCACTCACGCTGTCTCGGGCGACCCGGCTCCCGTTTGGCGGCGGCCGCCGCCCCGGGAGCAGCTCGGGGGGTGGGATTCGGACGTACCCGCGGCGGCCCTCGCAGCATCAGGCGCCGCTCTCTTGGCGCAGGCCCAGCGTCCTACGTCCCCCGTCACAGCTCTTTTATTGTCCACTAACTATACCACCCCCCTTCGGCGCCCGTCAATGACCCGAATCGCGCCCTCTAAAATCTACTGTGAGGCCTATCGTCAAGCCATCTAAGATCTTACCGGGCGCCATCCCCCAACCT
>DATEHM010000031.1:0-28602 GCA_035279545.1 bacterium
CCAACGATGCTCCGCCATGGCCCAAGGCTTGCGCTTCTGCGGCCGCCCAGAGCCGCCGTGACCGTTCGTCCAACGAATGCCGGAGCATTCGATACTTCTGGCGGATCAGCTGGCGCTGCGTCACGCTTCAAGTATCGCATACATTTGGCTATTTGTATCATTTATTTACTCGCAATCCCTAAGACCAGGTCAGGACCGGGGAAGTTGTCAGCCGCTCGTACCCCGTGTCGGTGATCACGAGCGTATCCTCGACCACTGCGGTCCCCGACCCGTCGACGACCACCATCGGTTCGTACGCCACGGTCATCCGCGGACGAAGCTCGGCGGTATTGCCGGCAAGCAGCCCGGGCACCTCGACCACGGACATACCGATGCCGTGACCGAATCCGCCCGCGCAGTAGTACCGTTCGTAGGGCGTTCCCCCGAACGACCTTCAGCAGCGCCTGAGAGACGTCATCGATCGTCCGGCCCGGCCGCATCACCTGGAGCGAAGATCGCCGTCATCCCGAGATCGGCGATGCTCCCCGCCTGCCGCATTTTCCCGATCTCCTCGTCGCTCTTCGCCAAGCGCACGGACGCCAGCAGCGGATCCGCCGGCCGCAGCCCCGGCAGCCGGGAGGCGAGCGCCGCGTACAGCGGGTACGGCAGGTGGGCGCTCCCCACCAGACCGACGTGGCGCGCATCGCGGGCGGCGTCGGCCGCGAGGGCGGCCACCTCGTCGACCGAGCCTCCGTAAACCGGTCCCAGGGCGACGCGGACGTCGGGGACGAAGCGGCGTGTACTGATCATGTTTCTGGTCGGACCTGGGCGGTCCGTGGCCATACGCCGGAGATCCGCCGCACGTCGCGTCGCGCTGTCGTGAGTTTTGCTGTCCGCCATGACGCCGCGCGGCGAGCTCCTCTTCATGACCAGTCCGGAGAAGGTCAACTCGACGATCTTCATCCGATTCCTCCGCAAGCTGCTGGCTCATCATCGGAGACGGAAAATCGTGCTCATTGTCGACCGGAGTACCTATCACCGTTCCCGCGTGACGCGCGGATTCGTCGCCGCGCATCGCGCGCGTCTGCGTTTGGAGTATCTGCCCGCCAATGCGCCGGACCTGAACCCCGACGAACATGTGTGGAGTCACCTCAAAGGCAGTGGGGCCACCGACAGGACGACTGGTGTCCCAGAGGATGTCCGCCGACAGATCCGATCGCATCTGCAGTCGTTGCCACCCGCCGACATCCTGTGCGATCTTTTTATTTTGCCTGTTATGCCGCCTAATCAACCGGATTATCTATAAATTGAAACACACGCCGGCGACCGGGATGACCCCGCAAGCCCCATAAGGGCGACTATCAACGGCATGGCTTGAATCGTGGCCTTTGTTCCTGGCGATGGGCGCTGACGGAGGATCGGCAAACGATGATCGTACAGATGCGGCTAAGGCTCTCCTGCCAAATAGTAGCGGAGATCGACGTACGTGAGGGGGCCGCCCAGTACCTCATGGGGCGACGCGTACTGGTTCCAGAGCTCTAGGACCGTTCGAATCCCTTCGAAGTCCGGCGCCGCCGCCGGGGCAAAACCTGTGAAGGGATCGACCAGGATCTCGAAAGCCTTCCGCGCGAGGTCGGGGGGGAAATTGGCGTTGCGTCCGAGGATTTGGATCCCCTCTTCGCGATTCTCGGGCGAGTAGAGCCACGTCAGGGCGTCGCGGTACGCTCGGATGAATCCCACGAGCAGATCCCGATGGGCCGCCGCCCAGGATCGGCGCGCAGCGCCGACGACCCCCTGGTACCGGCGCAGGACGTCGAGCGCATTCCCCAAGAGCCGGAACCCCCGTTGTTGCGCGAGGACCTCGAATGGAGTTACGAGCAGCGTGCCGGCGTGCTCGCGCCGCAGCAGGGCTTGCCACCGTTCAAGCACGCCGCCGGCGGGAACGAGCGAGTATTCTTTGGCCCTAATCCGTTGACCTCCAGCATCTTGCGGAGGACAAACGCGTATCCCGTGGAAAGGGCGTCCACCGAGAGGGTCTTCCCGCGCAGATCCGCGTAGGTCTGTATCTCGGGTTTGACGATCAAGCGTAGGAACCCGCTGTCGCCTCCCATGAACGCAAACAAGTCCGGGCGCCCCGGGGCCACGACCTCGCCCTGGCCTTCGTCGTAGGCCATCACGTTGTCCATCGCGGTCATCGCGATGTCAAACTCTCCCGCAATCAGGTGCGTGAGTTGGAAGACGGAGCTTGGGGTCGGCGTCAATTGCACCGCAAGCGCGCGATGGGCGAGGTATCCCTTCTCCTGGGCAACCCACAGCGGCAGGTTGAACCCGCCGGGGAACACGATGACCCTCAGAGGCTGTACTTCGGGGGCGGCGCCCGCTCTCGCCGGGATTGAAGCGTCGAGGATCGTCAAGGCCGTGGTCGCCAAAAACTGACGCCGAGTTATCATAGTGAATCCGCTGAACGTGTTCCGTTTGGGCTTCCCGCATTCCTCCCAAGGCTTGTCGATGAGGCTAATCGAATGATACCGGGCGCGGAACACGTTCACATCCCGACCTCCCCCCATGCCTTGCCATAATCCCTCCCTGTCCAACCGTGCCTTATGTTGCCGCCGGAGTGGGGATGAAGCCCGTGCTGCCGGGATCCTAAACCAGCGTACCCCTAAAAGAAGGGAGTACTTAGGAAAACAGCCCCTCTGAGCATTTGCGCCCAGAGAAGATATGACACCAAGCGGCCTGCGAGACGAGGCCCCAGACGTCAACGCCCCCAGGCAGGGGGGTGTTAGGGACTGGGAGAAGGCATCATCGGAAGTTGGCTTCGATACGATCCGGGCGGTCGACTTCGCGTGTGAGGTGGTAGGGCCTATGACTCCTCGAGGTTCGAACGAGGCATTCCCGTCGCGGCCGCTCCTCTGGTTGGCGGGGATTTTGATCGGTGTTCTCGCCGGATCTGTGTACGTGAGATCTCTGCCGGCAACATCGTCTATGGCTGCAACGGGGCCAACGACGTCGGGCGAGAGAGCGCCTGCGCTCACACCGGGCCGATCCGGACCGCCGTCGCGGACCGGCGTCTTGGGACGGCCAGCTCTGGATCTCCCGTTGAGGCCATCGAAGGTGCTGGCGCTGGCAACCCCACCCGTGGTGGTGGAAGCAAATTCCCTCCCCGCAGCTCCCAAGGGCGCTCCCTCTTTGGCCGTTCCGCGGTCTTCAAGCTCAAGTGCTGTGCAAGTGTCGGGGGCATCTTCTCCGACGGCTGGCATCACGGTGACGGGTATCGCCGCCGGGAGTGCGTATCTCGCGATCGTGGAAATGGATGGACTGTCATACGTGGTCGGCGTGGGTGATCGCATCCGGGACTTCACTGTGACCGCCATCTCAGGGAACGAGGTCGTCCTTAGGCGGCACGATCGGACCTTCAGGCTGCAACTGGCCCGGGCTGAGACCGCTCCGGTCCGCGCGGAGAGCGTCCCGCGCGCCGTCGCAACTCCGACGGCGGCCACTCCAGCTGCGCCGGCCGCACCACCGTTCATCGCTTCACCGCCGGCGGCGCAACGGCCGACAGGAGTCTCCACCTCCGCGCTACCTCCGACCACGACTGTCACGGCTGTGCGCTTGGGACCGACAGGTTACCCGACACAAACCACGGTCCCGGTGTGGGGGGTTCCACTCACGCCGGCTCCTCCGAGCCCGCCGGTAATGTCCCCGGGCGCGACTTTGTACACGCCTGCGGGCACCTCCGCGTACGGATCCACGAACGCGCCGATCACCAGCACGATGACTCTGGGTGGAGTCACAGGGCTCCCTATCGCCTCTAGCCAAGTACAATCGGCCGCGCCGGTGCCCCCCCTGGGCGTGACTTTGTACACGCCTGCGGGCACCTCCGCGTACGGGTCCACGAACGCACCGATCACCGCGCAGAGCGCGATCTCGCTCCGCGGAGTCACGGCCCTCCCCGTCGCTTCAAACCAGGCGCAATTCGTCGCGCAGGTGTTGCCCCGGCCGACCTCAGGACAAGCGGGGGCGATCGCGGCAAGTGCGGCGGCGACCGGAGGTGCCGTGGGCGGCGCGCAGCAGACGTCCACCCCTTCGGCAGTCTCACCGTCCCGACTGGTGAACGGTGCCAGCGCGCAGCAGCCGGTTGCGGCACCCGCCGGATTACCCACGCCGGCCCCGGCGGCGGCGGTTTCGGCGCCGGCGCAGGTTCTTCGAGGCAGTGCTCAATTGTATCAGGTCAAGGTGGGTCCGATCTCCGATAAGCGCCGCGCCGAAGAGATTGCGAAGCGCTTGACCAAAGCGGGGTTCGCAGCCAAGGTCAGCGCGACCAGCGGGGCCCACTACACGGTGACGTTGAATCCTTCGACGCAGACGGCTGTCAGCCAGAGCCTTGCAATTATCGAGTCCGTTCAGGCGGACGTGCCGGTCAAAATCGAACTGGTCCCATAGCTCGGGGAGTCGCTCAGGTTCCGGGCGCTGACCGGGCATCGCCGGAAACAAACGGTCTCCCTCTAGCATCCACAGGTGTTTCCCGGGACCTTGGCATGCACTCCACCGGGCTCTTTCCTGCTCGTTTCTCACCGCTCACGCCCGGTTTCCGCGACTGGCTGCGCCGAGAACTTGGACAAGCCCCGCTCGTGTCGCGGGGCGGCTGACAGCCAGACCTTGACATGAATCGGGAGTGCACGCTGGGCGACACCGGTGTCACAAACCGCTTGCCTCCTCGGTCTTAGGGATAAAGACCCTACATGACCCGAGGTGCATCATGAACAGCCACAGAAAGATCAGGCACGTTGTCGTGCTGGGCGCCGGCTACGGCGGGCTCATGACGGCCTTGCGCTTGGCCAGGAAAACCGACGCGAGCATCGCCATCACGCTGGTGAACGCTTCCGACACCTTCGGTGACCGCGTGCGCAACCATCAGGTGGCGGCGGGCCAGCCCGTGCGCCCACGGCTTTTGGCGTCGTTCCTGCGGGGCACGAGGATTCGGTTCGTGCAAGGAACGGTCACGACCCTGAATCTCCCGGAACGGCAGGTCATGGTACAGACGCCGGCGGGCCCCCAGGCCGTCGGGTACGACTACCTCGTCTACGCGCTCGGCAGTTTCGTCCGCACCGAAGGTCTGCCGGGCGCGCGCGAGCACGCACACACGGTGGACCGCGCGTCCGCGCTGGCGCTCGCCGCCCGTCTGCCGGAGGTCGCCCGGCGGGGCGGAAGGCTGCTGGTCGTCGGGGGCGGCAACACCGGCGTGGAGGTGGCGACGGAACTTGCGGAGTCGCATCCGGGACTCCGGCTCACGCTGGCGACGCGGCGCTCCTTCGCACCGCAGTTGTCTCTCGCGGGGCGCGCCTACATACTCAAAGCGTTTGATCGGTTCGGCATCCGGTTCCTGGAGCACACCGCCATCGCCTCCCTCGGCGAGCACGAAGCACGTACGGAGCGCGGCGAGGCGATCCCGTTTGATCTGTGCGTCGTAGTGGCCGGATTTGTGGTCTCGGATCTGGCCCGGCACGCGGGCCTGCGGGTCAACGACCGGGGGCAAATTCTGATCGACCGGGCGATGCGGTCGCTCTCCCATCCTGACATCTATGCCGTCGGCGACGCGGGCGCGCCGGCGGCCGAGCCCGGCGCGCCCGTGCGAATGGCGGCGTACACGGCGCTGGCGATGGGAGCGCACGGCGCGGATTGCTTGGCCGCGGAGCTCACCGGGACCGCACCCACGGCGTTCGGCTTATCGTATCAGGCGTTCGGCCTCAGCCTGGGGCGTCGCGACGGCGTGGTGCAATTCCTGAACGGTGACCACGATAGGCCGCTCGATCGAATGTTCACGGGCAAGGCGGCGGGCGCAACGCGGGAGTTCTTCGTCCGCCTGATCGAGGGGATCCTCAGGGCGCAGCGGCTCGGGCCGTGGACCTTCCCCTGGCCGGGCAAGAATAAGATGCGAGGCGTGACCGTCGCGGCGCCCCGTCACGCCGCCGCCGTGCCGGATCGGGTTGAATCCCTCGTGGGTGCGGAGCGCTGAGATGAGCGAGGCGCCGGTCGATCATCTGGCCGTCTTTCAAAAGCACCGTCCGCTGTTGTTCTCCCTGGCGTACCGTCTGCTGGGCCGCGCGACGGAGGCCGAAGACGTCGTGCAGGACGCGTATCTCCGGTTCCTCGGCGCGTCGCTCGCCGACATCGAATCGCCGAAGGCCTACCTTTCCACCATCGTGACGCGATTGTGCCTCAACCAGCTGACCTCGGCCCGAGCCCAGCGAGAGACGTACGTCGGGCCCTGGCTGCCCGAGCCCGTCCTCGATACCGACCATCCCGAATTGAGCGACCCAGAGGCGCGGGCCATCGAATCCGATACGATCTCGCTCGCGTTTCTGGTGCTCCTGGAACGGCTGACGCCCGCCGAACGCGCGGTCTTCCTCCTGCGGGAGGTGTTCGACTACGAGTACAACGACATCGCCAGGATCCTGGACCGATCGGAAGCGACGTGCCGGCAGCTGTTCAGCCGCGCCAAGGACCACATCGCGGCCGAGCGGCCGCGCTTTCAGGCCAGCCCGGAAGAGCACCGCCGCCTGCTAGAACAATTCACCCGCGCGGCGACGAACGGTGACCTCGACGGGCTGATGACGCTGCTCGCGGACGACGTGACCGCCTGGACCGACGGCGGGGGCAAGGTCCGGGGGGCCGCCCTCCGGCCGATCCGGGGCCGCACAAACGTGGCCCGGTTTCTCATCGGTGTCACGGCGCGTTTCGCGCCGGCCGGCGCCCGGTACGCGGTCGCGGATGTCAACGGCAAGCCCACGCTGTTGATTCGCCGCAGCGATGGCACGCCAGCTGTCGTGGTCAGCATCGACGTTGATCGGGCGCGGATCCGCAATGTCTGGGCCATCGGCAACCCGGACAAGTTGGGCGCCGTGTGAGCGTTTTGCGTGCGGTGTGGGGCACAGGGTGCTGATGTTCACAGAGGCTCAGCGGATGCTTGCGATGAGGCAGATCCAGGCCGAAGGAGGGAATTCAGCAACGGGAGGGCCTCGCGTTTGCGGACGCGTGCAAGACGGGATCCGGGAGGGCACCCTCTCGAGATCGTGTCTTCTGCCGGCCGCGTCCCGCACGGCGTTCCGTGGTGGGTCGTGCGTGACTCGAACCCGCGGCGTCGGGGGCAAAAGCCCCGCTGCCGTGCTTCCGGCTTTTGCCGGGCCGGCGTCGGTTCCGGGCGCAGCATCAAAGACACGCTGAGGAGCCGCCCCGGGTCAAGACCGCGGGACGGTCAAGGGCTGAGGTTCTTGTAGAAGTTTGACGGCCTGGGAACCCAACGTGACACTCTCCTGCAGTAGGGCTCATACGCTGTGCCAAATTTCCGGCGGAGGGTGGGTTCCTCGTAGAACACGACAAACAGGTGAATGATGACCCAGGCGAGCAGCGCATACCAAAGGAGAGTCGCCGAGGCGAAGAACACGCTTTCCCCCACCAAGATCAACAGCACGCTGAGATACATAGGATTTCGTACGACGCGATACAGTCTCCCGGCGACCAGTACCTTCGGTGGATCAATGGGTGCGGGGGTCCCCTGTCCGGTGGAGGCGAAATCCCAGGCGCACCAAAGGTAGCCCGCCGCACCCAGTACGATCAGCACGATTCCGATCAGCCCGAACGGAAGGGCTGCCTGCGCTCCGACGCCGAGGAGACGTCGGGGAATCACGATCAGGAATGTACCCGGCACCAGGACGGAGAACACTAGCGTCTTGAGGAAACTCATTGTCATCGTAAGTTCGCTACCTGAACATAACGAGCCCTGCCGATGGCGAAGGCAAGCCATGTGCGAGATTGGCGTCTCTCGTAGCTGACCCTGCTGCATCTGCGTATGCACGCGGGGATCCGCGGCGGACTGGGGAGGCCCGTCTGTGACCGAGATGACCGGAGGGCAGGCAGTCATCGAACTCCTGAAAGTCGAGCAGGTGCGGCATATCTTCGGCATCGTTGGCTCGACCTTCCTCGACGTCCTGGACGCCCTCTACGACAACAGGAGCGTCGAGTACGTGAACGTGCGCCACGAGCAGGGCGCGGCGTTCATGGCCGACGGCCTAGCGCGGGTTTCGGGGACGCCGGCGGCGTGCCTGGTCACCGCTGGACCGGGGGCTATTAACCTGCTGACGGGGATCGCCGGGGCGTATGCGGCCCACTCCCCGGTCGTGGCCATCGCCGGCGGGCCGCGGCTGGGAGACTACTATAAGGATGCCTTCCAGGAGTTCGACCTAGTCAGCATGTTTAAGCCGGTGACGAAGCTCTCGATCCAGGTCAACAAGGCGGATCGCATCCCGGAGATCCTCCATTTCGCGCTGCGCAGCGCCATGACCGGTCGCAAGGGGCCGGTGTTCGTCGATATCCCCCGAGACATCTTGAATGATCGAGTTGTCAGGACAGAGGTGGGGCCACCGGCGACTTACCGGCCCTGGCACCCCCAACCGCCGCATCCGGATGCCGTCCGGGAAGCGGTCCGCCGGCTGCGGCAGGCCGAGCGCCCGCTCCTGCTGGTGGGCGGCGGGGTCACCTCGGCGAAGGCCAACGACCTGGTGGCACAGTTATGCACACAACACGCCCTCCCCGCGGTCACCGCCTATGGGCGCAACGACGCCGTTCCAAATGCTCTCCCGCTGTACATCGGCCCGCTCGGCCGGGCGGGCGCCCCTGAAGCGGCCGCGGCGTGCCGCCGGGCTGACCTGCTACTGGCCATCGGGACGCGTCTGGGACAGTTCACCACCTACTACGATGACCGCTACATCCAGCCAGAGACACACATCATTCAGATCGACATCGACGGCCGTGACATCGGGCGGACCTACCCCGTCGTCGTGGGCATCCTGGCCGACGCGAAGGAAGCCGCCTCTTCCCTGCTCTCAGCCCTCGCGCAGGAGCCGGTGTTTCGGACGCGCGAGGCGTGGCAGCGGGAAGTCCAGGAGCTCCGCGCCGCGCGCCAGGCGCGGCTGTCGGCGGAAGCTGATTCCCGCTCGCTGCCGGCCAAGCCCCAGCGCGTCTACGCCGAGCTGCGACGTGTGCTGCCGCCGGAGGCGATCATCGCGCTGGATGCTGGAGCGGCGCCGGCGTACGGCTATGACCGTCTGGAATTCTCCCACCCCCGTACCCTGCTCACCCCACTCGACTTGGGAGGCCTGGGGTTTGCGTTTCCGGCCGCCCTTGGGGCAAAGCTGGCCCGGCCGGCATCGCCGGTGCTGGCGATCCACGGGGACGGCGGCTTTCTCATGAACGCCCAGGAACTGGAGACGGCGGTGCGGCATGGGATCGCCGTCGTGACCCTGGTCATGAACAACAACTGCTGGGGCTCGGAGAAGGCATACCAGAAGCATCTTTACCACGAACGCTACATCGGCACCGACATCGGCAATCCGAGATTTGACAGATATGCGGAGCTGTTCGGCGCCCGAGGATACTACGCGGAGCACCCCGACCAGATCGGCGATGCGGTCACCGCCGCGCTGGAGTGCGGTGGGCCGGCGGTGGTCGAAATCCCGATCGATCCCAACGAATTTCCTATGCCGGCCACGATGACCAGCCGGCGTGAGTGAGTAGGGAGAATGGATCAGCAAAGCGTCCCGGCGGGAGGTGCTGCGCGGCCAACGCCCGGGGTCGCATCGGTGACATACGATGCGGCCTGGCCAGCTACTCCTGGCCTTGTCGGGTCCTCTCCGGCCACGGGCACACGCCCACACCTTTCCGCGGGCACTGGCCCTTCGTGAGGAAGGTATTGCCTACTGCATGCAGTATACACACTCCATGACCCGAATCACCGGCACCCTGAAGATACAGCGGTCCGAGCCAGTCACGGTCCAGGCGCACCGAGCCCTTCGCCAGGCGATTTTGCAACAGCGGTTCAAGCCGGGGCAGCGCCTCATCGAGACGGAGCTGGCAGAGATGCTCGGCGTGAGTCGGACCCCGGTCCGGGAAGCCCTCTCCAAGCTGGAGTTCGAGGGCCTTGTCGACCTCGTCCCCACGGGCGGCGTCATCGTAAGAAACAGCGAAGAGGAGTTTGAGGAAATCTACGGGCTGCGCCAGCGCGTGGAAGGCTATGCCGCCAACGTGGCCGCCCGCAGAATCCGGCCCGAGGAACTCACCGCCATCGAGACGGCGTGCGACCGGGCGCTGGCCGCGTTGGACAGCGCCTCCTTGGAGGAGCGCGCCGCCCTCAACAACGCGTTCCACCAGCTGCTGACGGAATCGTCTCACAGCCGGCGGCTGATCCGCCTGGCCAACAGCTACCGGGAGTATTTCCTCAGCCACCGCACGCTGCAGTTCTACGACCGAGACACGGCAGTGCGCCACCACATGCAGCACCGGCAGATCGTCGAGGCGCTACGCCGGCGTGACGGCGACCGAGCGGAGCGATTGCTCGCGGAGCACTTCCAGAGCGCGCTCGTGATCATCCGTGCCGCCCTCGGATCCGGGCGAGCGGGTTCTCCCGCCCCCGAGGGGAACCGCTGAAGACCGCCCTGCGCTGCGGCCGCGTCATCGACGGGACCGGCCGGCCGCCGCTCGACGGGGCCCTCATTCTCGTCGAGGACGGCGTGATCGCGGCCATCGGCCCGGAGGGGGGCGTCGGCGGCCCTGCGGACACCCGGACAATCGACCTGCGCGCGTACACCGTGCTGCCGGGGCTGATCGACGCGCACGATCACCTCTGCTTCGACTGGACGGATCCGAAGGAGCTCCTGGAGCGAGAGCCCGACACCTGGTCGGGCCTGCGCGGCGCCGCGAACTGCCGGAAGATTTTGCGGGCGAGGATCACGACCCTCCGCGTGATGGGCGAGAAAAATCACATCGATCTGCTCCTCCGCCGGGCGATCCGGGACGGGATGATCGAGGGCCCGCACCTTCTGGTGAGCGGCCAAGCCATCACGATCACCGGAGGGGTCCAGAGCTGGTTCCCGGGGAACGGCGTGGACAGCGCCCCCGAAATTCGCACGCACATCCGCCGGCAGGCGAAGGCCGGCGTCGATCTGATCAAGATGTTTGCGACGGGGAGCGCCGCGACCCGCGCGGTGAACCCGCTCACCCCCTGCTTCTCGCGCGACGAGATCGTGACCGCGGTGGAGGAGGCGCGTCGATTGAACCTGCCGCTGGCGGCCCACTGCCACGGCGGGGCCGCCGCGCGCGACCTGGTCGACGCGGGCGCGTTCTCCATCGAGCACGGCGCCTGGCTCGACGACGATGTGCTCGCGGAGATGGCCCGCCGGGGGACGTTCCTCGTGCTCACGTCGGGGTACGCCCATGCCGTGGCCCGGCACGCCGGCGCGACGGAGACGCAGCGTGACCGATGCCTGGCGATGATCGAGGCCTACCGCCGGACCACGGCGCAGGCCCGCGAGCGCGGAGTCCGAATCGGCATCGGCACGGATGAGAACCACGGCGACCTGGCGATCGAAATGCAGAACCTCGTCGAGGGCGGATACACGCCGATGGAGGCGATTCAAGCGGCGACGAGTTGGAACGCCGGGATCTGCCGCCTCGCGGAGAGCGCGGGATCGATCGAAGCCGGCAAGCGCGCGGATGTGATCGCCGTCGAGGGCGACCCCCTCGCAGACATCCGCGCCGTGGAGCGCGTCCGGTTCGTCATGAAGCATGGGACGGTGCATCGGCATGATGCGCCGGAAGGAGAGAGCGGTCCATGGACTTCCGCCTGACCGAAGAGGATCGCGCGCTCGTCGAACGCGCCCGCGTGCTCGGCGGCGAGTTTGCGGCGCGGGCGCGCGCATACGATGAAGCCGCGGCGTTCCCGGAGAAAGACTTCGAACAACTGCGCGCGGGGGGCCTGCTCGCGCTGACGGTGCCGATCGCGCTGGGCGGCCACGGGTTCTGGCAGGGCACGCGGTTTCTCCCGTTTTACTTGGTGCTGGAAGCCATTGCCGCCGGGGCGGCATCGACCGCCCAACTGCTCCAGGTCCACTCCCATGCCAGCGGGATCGTCGCCTACCTGGGGAACGAGGAGCAGCGCCACCGGATCCTGGGCGACGTCGTGGCGCGAGGCGCTCTCATCGCCTCCTGCGGGAGCGAGACCGATCCCGCCCGGATCGGCTCGGGCACGGTCGAATCGGTCCTGCGTCCCGTCGACGGCGGTTTCCGCCTCTCCGGGGTGAAGCATTTTGGCTCCCTGGCCCCCGCCGCAGATTACTACCTGATCTATGTGCTGGCGCCGGACACCCGCACCGTGGCCGAGGGGTACACGACGGTGATCGTGCCCAAGGGAACGCCCGGCGTGTCGCTGGAAGACACGTGGGACACCATGGGCATGCGGGCGACGATCAGTTGGAGCCTGCGACTCAACGATGTCTTCGTCCCCGCCGATAACGTGATCGGCGAGCCCGGCGACTGGGTACAGCGGGACCCGCGCACGTTCACCCTCGGATACGTGGCCAACCACCTCGGCACGGCGCAGGGCGTGTTCGACTTCGTCCGCGGGTATGTCCAGGAGCGCCCCTTCCTGGCGAAGGACGATGTGACGGCCTACACCCTTGGCGAAATGGACGCGGCGCTCCAGGCCACTCGCACGTCGATGTGGTACGCGGCTTGGCTGTGGGAGCAGGGTCGGTACGATGACGCCGAACTGGCCTCGATGCGCGTCCTGCACACCTCGAAGCAGGCGGCGATCATGATCACGACCAAGGCATTTGACGTCTGCGGCGCGCGCAGCGCGTTCAAGACGCTCCCGCTCGAACGCGCGCTCCGCGACGTGCGCACGTTCACCCTCCACTTTCGCGAATCCCAGGTCCTGCGCATGCTGGCCGACGCCGACCTCGGCGGTCCGTTTCATTCGAAGCAGAAGTATGGCCCGAAGCTTCCGCCCGAGGCTTTGAAATCTCTTCGCGTGTCGACCTAGCGCAGCGCGCGCGGGCACAGCCGTGGGGATGACGGAGCGGATTTACCGAGTTCTCGCCACGCGCCAGCGGTCCATGGTTGAGGAACTCGGAGCGTACGTGTCCGTCGAGAGCGGCTCGCGGGACAAGCCGGGGGTCGATCGCGCGGGGCGACTTGCCGCGGAGGCCCTGGCCGCGATCGGATTCGCTGTCGAGACCATGCCTCAGCCGTCGTGCGGCGACCATCTGGTTGCGCGCCGGGCGGGCGGCGGGCGCGGCCGCCTGCTCGCCCTGCTCCACCTGGACACGGTCTGGCCGCCGGGCACGCTGGTGGACAACCCGTTTCGGGTCGAGGACGGGCGGGCGTACGGCCCGGGGGTCTTGGACATGAAGGGCGGGTGGGTGGTCCTCTTCTCGGCGCTGCGGGCGCTGGGGGAGATGGAGTGGGATGGGCTCGCGACGACCACGGTGTTCCTGTGTGGCGATGAGGAACTGGGAAGCCCGACGGGCCGGGCGGGGATCGAGCGCGAGGCGCAGCGTGCCGACTGGACCCTCGTCATGGAACCCGCCCGGGAGAATGGCGCGTTTGTCGTACAGCGTGGCATGGTGGGAGCCCTGTCGCTGGAGGTGAGCGGAATCACCGCGCACACCACCGCGGCGGAGCGCGGGGCCAGCGCCATCCACGCGCTTGCCCACAAGGTCCTGGAACTGGAGGACCTGACCGATCCCCCGCGCGGGACGATCGTCACCGTCGGCATCGTGGCCGGAGGAAGCGCCCGACAGGTCATCCCGGACCGGGCGACCGCCAGCGTCGATGTGCGGGCCCGCACCGCGGGCGACGCCGAGGAACTTCTGCGGCGCATCCGGATCATCGCCGAGGCCCCCCACGTCCCGGGGACGTCCGCACGACTCGGCGGGGGGATTACGCGCCCCGCGTTTGAACGCACCGCCGGGGGAGAACGGCTGCTCCGGCTGGCGCAGGCCCGCGGCCGGGAGATCGGCCTCGCCCTAGACGGAGCGGCCACCCAGACGGGGTCCGATGGCAATTTTACCGCCGCGCTGGGGATCCCGACGCTGGACGGTCTCGGCGCAGAAGGGGGACACGCCTGCAGCCGGAATGAGTTCGTGCTGGTCGAGTCGTTGCCGCGGCGGGCGGCGTTGCTCGCGGGATTGATCGCCGAGCTGCCCGCCTCGGATACCACGAGGAGGGAATGGAGGATGGCCCGGTTGCGTTAAGGCGGGACCGGACGCCAGTCCGGCGCGTTCGCGGAGGGAACTGCTGTGGCGCGGCATCCGTCTCGGGGCCGGCGCGGAGCAGTCGCCCCTTGCCCGGCCCGCTTGTCATATGGCCCCCGTGCGAACGCCACCGCTCCTGCGGAACCCGCGAATGGGAACGACACCGAGCACTGGCGTGCCCACATCGATCACCGTTCGGAACGTCACGTCCCGGCCGGCCGTACCTCGATGCCGAGGATGGTTTCCAGGCCTCGAATCACGCCGGTGGAGTCGAGGCTCCCGAAGCCGAGCGCCCGCGCCAGCTGCAGCAGCTCGACCGCCCCATTCGCCGCCAACAGGGGCACGGTCATCTCCCGCGCCAACTGGGTGGCCTGCCGGATATCCTTGTAGGCCAAGTCCAGGCGGAAGCTGACCTGGTCGAAGGCGCGCGCAAACACCTTGGGGATCATGGACGCGAGGGCCGGGCTCGCCGCGGTGCTCGACGACAGCATCCGGAACAGCTGCTGCGGGTCGAGCCCGGCGGCCGACGCCAGGGCGAAGCCTTCGGCGATCGCGGCGGTGCTGACGATGCCGATCATGTTCTGCACCAACTTCGCGGTATGCCCAGCCCCCACGTCGCCAAAGTGGTAGATGGACGAACCCATCGCCTCCAGCAGCGGCCGCACCGCCTCGAGCGTGGACGCCTCCCCACCCACCATGATCGTCAGGGTCCCCTCCTGCGCGCCTTTCGGCCCACCCGTCACTGGGGCGTCCAGGAAGCGCCCCCCGCACTCCCTCACCCGGGCAGCCAGCCGGCGGGTGTGCGGGGGAAAACTCGTCCCCATGTCGATCACGGTGTACCCGCGCGACATCGCCGCAGCGCCTGATCCGAAGAGGACCCCCTCCACGTCGTTCGCCGTCGGCAGCACAAAAATCGCCGTGTCGGTGCGCGCGACCGCCTCGGCCGCGGTGGCGGCCTCGACGGCCCCCCGCGCCACCAACCGCTCGAGCCCCCCACGATTTCGATGCGCCACCACCAGCACATCGTGGCCAGCGCCGAGCAGGTGCGCCGCCATGGGCTCGCCCATCAGTCCGACCCCGAAGAATGCCACCTTCGCCATCGCCACCCTCCTCCCGCCGCCGCCGCCCTATGACCAGGTCCGGACCGGGGAAGTGGTCAGCCGCTCGTACCCCGTGTCGGTGATCACGAGCGTGTCTTCGACCACCCCGGTCCCCAAGCCATCGACGACCACCATCGGTTCGTACGCCACCGTCATCCGCGGGCGCAGCTCGGTCGTGTTGCCGGCAAGCAACCCGGGCACCTCGATCACGGACATACCGATGCCGTGGCCAAATCCCCCCGCGCAGTGGTACGGCTCGTAAGGCGTTCCCCGGACGACCTTGAGCAGCGCCTGGGAGACGTCGTCGATCGTCCGGCCAGGCCGCATCACCTCGAGCCCCGCCTGGTAGAGCTCGAGGCCGATCTGAAGGACTTCGCGCGCCTTGCCGGCGGCGGGCCCCACCACCGTGCACCGACTGGTGTCCGTCATGTAGCCGTCGTAGGCGGCGCCCAGGTCGATGAACACCATCTCCCCGTCGATGAGCGCCCGCCGCCGGGGCATGCCGTGCTTCAGCCCCGCTCGCACCCCGCCCACGACGCTCGTGGCAAACGCCTCGCGGGCGCCGAGCGCGTGGAGGCGCTGGACTCCCGCCGCCGCCACCACGGTCTCGTCCACCCCCGGACGCAACGTCTCGAAGATCGCCGCCATCGCGAGGTCGGCGATGCTCCCGGCCTGCCGCATCTTCGCGATCTCCTCATCGCTCTTCGCCAAGCGCACGGACGCGAGCAGCGCGTCCGCCGGCCGCAGCCCCGGCAGCCGCGATGCGAGCGCCGCGTACAACGGGTACGGCAGGTGGGCGCTCCCCACCAGGCCGACGTGGTGGGCGTCGCGGGCGGCGTCGGCCGCGAGGTCGGCCACCTCGTCGAGCGAGCCCCCGTAGACCGGTCCCAGGGCGACTCGGACGTCGGGGACCCGGCACGTCCAGATCATCGAATGCATCGGCTCCCCGTGGAGCACCGCATCGGTCGCTACCGTCATCCGTCCACCGGCGTGCAGGACGACGAACGCATTGCCGAAGGCCGGGACGTAATTCGTGAGATAGGTCACGGCGGAAGGGACGGCCGCGCTCGCGTAGATGCAGAGCGCGTCGAGCCCTTCGCGCTGCATTCCCGCGCAGAGGGCGGCGACCCGGCGATCGTACTCCGCATCGCTGAACGCGGGAACGAGATAGGGCTTCCGGGCCTCCAGATCATACGGCAGGCGGGGCATCGTGGTCCCTCCTCGTATGCCATCGTGTGCGTCGAAGACATCGGGTCGCGTTCCCGATGGCAAGGCCGCCATGACCCGCCTCCCGTGCGCACGCCGACCAAGGGGCGCGAAGCCGCGCGATCAGACGGTCGACATTGCAGCTGGGTTGTCGCTCGAAATCCGGACGCCAGCCCGCAGCCGCATCAGACACTCAGGAGGCCCCCCGCGCTGGAACGGGCAAGAACAGCTCGTCGAGGGCGAGGGGGTGCTCCAAGAACCCCTGCTCGACCTGATACCGCATCAGCTGCTCGACGGCTCGGCGGTTCGCCGCGTCGAGATCGTAGGGGAAGGGATCGCCGAGCAGCGCCTCCTGCTCCTCGAGGGCCGCGCGGCCCCAAACCAGGCTCGTCGCGTAGGGCTGGCGGAGGTGCTGGGCGCCCAGCGCCTTCGCCCGCACAAACGCCTCGAACAGCTCTTGCGGCAACGACGGCTGCGCCGCGACCGCGCCCGCCTGGATCGCCACCGTGTGCATGATGGGATAGATGCGGGTGCGCGCCCAGAGGTCGCGCTCCACGGAGGCGAACGCCGGAAAGAGGCGTGCCACCCGGCCCTCCTCGAACGCCTGCGGGATGTCGGGCGAGATCACCGCGTCCAGCGCCCCCGCGGCCAGCGACGCCCACAGGTCGGCTCCCGGCCGGTCCTCCACCCGCAGGGGCGAGCGGTGCGGCATGATCTCGCGCCCGGCGCGCACCCAGGTGACGCTGCCCATCGGCAGGCCGAAGTAGTGGTGCAGGTCTCCCCGGGCCTGCACGGACATCGTGAACTGGAGGCTGTATACCCCGACACGCCCCCCGACCAGCTGCGCCGGAGCGGTGATCCCCCGGCGCACGTACACGCAGGAGGGACTGAACAGCCGCCGCGGAAAGACGGGGATCGCGATGAGCGAGGCGCCCTGCGAGCGCGCCATGATGTAGGAGGCCATCGACAGTTCCGCGGCGTCGTAGGCTCGCTCAAGCAGCATCCGCTCGTGGCGGGGCCCCGACCCGACGACGATGGGCCGGACGTCCGGCACCGTGACCCGCCCGTCGAGCAGGCCGTGGGTCCGGTCATACTCCTCAAGCGCGAGTGTGATCGGCATAGTCCCGGAGGGCGGGCATGAGGTCGGTGAGCGCGGCCTCGAGTTGGCGCATCGGCTCGTAGGTGGCGAACCGGATGATCGGGAGGGTGCACCCCGCATCGATGAACCGGCTGATCCGCTCCGCGACCTCGTCCACCGTGCCGGTGACCAGGCGCCACCGGAGATACTCATCGGGGAACCGACCGGCGTGGTAGTGCTCGTAGAAGCGGCGCGCCTCCTCGAACGCGGCCGCCGGCTGGGGGTTCACGTTGACGTAGAAGTGGATCATCGAGGTGGTGGGGCCGGGAGACCGCCCCATCTCCTGCGCGTACCCGCGGATGCGCTGCCAGCGCGCCCCAAACTCCTCGGGGGTGCTCATCTCCACCTGCCACCCATCGCCGCACCGCGCCACCCGCCTGAGCGCGCGCGTGATGAGCGCTTCGTCGGCGTACGGCGGCTGCGGGTTGCTGGCGACGGCGATGGGACACGGGCGCTGGACCGGCGTCACGTTGAGGGCGACATCGCGGAACCGATAGTACCGCCCCTCGTGGGTAACCGGCTCCCCGGTCCAGAGGCGCCGGAGGATCTCCATCCCCTCCACCAGGCGTCCGGCCCGCTCCTCCATCGCGACCTCCATCGCCGCGAACTCCACGTCCCACTGTGCCCCGCTCGGCGACCGATGCTCGGACCGGGTGTTGGGGCCGCCCCCCATGCACGCGACGAGGTAGGCCCGGCCCCCGCTCATCTGATCGAGCGCCGCCCATTGGTTGGCCAGGACGATGGGGTGGCGGAAGATGAAGCTGGCCAAGCAGGACGTGCCCAGCAGCACCCGCCGGGTTCGACCGGCGGCCGCGGCGAGCAGGACGATCGCATCGAGCCGGGGTTTCGCGATGAGGCTGTCCCCCGTAAAGACGGCGTCGAACACCGCGGACCGATCGGCGATCTCCGCCATCGCCAGGAGGTCGGCCGGGCCCCCGGCGCCCAGCACCACGCCGCGGTTCGGCAGGCTCAGGCCCCAGCGGACCCCGGATGTCACCTTACGCACTCGCGGCCCGAGCGCGCCGGCGCCGCGCCACGCGCTTCCCGGCTCCCTTCGGGGCCGTCGTTCGCTGGACGAAGCTCGTGATCCCCAAATGGTTGAGCAGCGGCCAGTTCGCCACAAACAGGAGCCAGGCCGACCGCTGCGGATCGTCGTTGACGTGCTTGTGCTCGACGAGCGGCGGCACGTACAACCCATCCCCCGTGCGCCACGCCACCGTCCGGCCATCGTGCACGTCGTGCCCGCGCCCGTCCAGGACGTACGCGACCGCCTCGAAGTTGTGATGGTGGGTGCCCGTGGCCGCGCCCGGTGGGATCTCACGGATGAACATGGCGAGGTTCCGCGACGCAAAGCCTGTGACCGAGTCCACGATGTACGCGCTCCGGCCGTGCAGGTTGTCCTCCCAGCGCAGGCTTCGTGGGTGGATCACCCGCTTGCGCGCGCGCCGCCGGACCTCGGCGGCCGCCCGCACGTAGTGGATGTCCTGCACGAACGCGTCGAGCGCGCCCGACGTCCGACGTTTCGCCATCGATCTCCCCCGTAGAATGGCGTGTCCCCCCCGCCCGGTCAAGCGGTGCGGCGGCGCAGTTTGGGATCCGCCCACTCGGCGATCGCCTCGCCGAGCAGGTTGAACGACAGCACGGTGACCGACAGCACGGCGGCGGGGGCGACGACCAGGTACGGATGGCTCTGCAGCGACTGGAAGCTCTCGCTGATCATGAGCCCCCAGCTCGGCCGGGGCGGCTGCACCCCGATCCCGATGAAGCTCAGCGTCGCCTCGGTGAGAACGATCGCGCTGACGTCCAGCGTGGCGCGGGCCGCCAGCAGATGCACCACGTTGGGCACCAGATGCCTGACCAGCATCCGCGCCGGCGGCGCGCCGAGCGCCCGGGCGGCCTCGATGTAATCGCGTTCCCGCAGCGCGACGACCTCGCTTCGGATCGTCCGCGCCATCCCCGGCCACGCCGTCATGGTCAGCGCCAGCACGATGTTGACGAGACTCGGGCCAAAGATGCCGGTGACGAGGACGGCCAGCAGCAGGGAAGGAAAGGCGATCAGCAGGTCGACGATCCGCATCATCGCGGCATCGAGACGCCCGCCGTAAAAGCCCGCCACGGTGCCCCAGGTGACGCCGAGCACGGACTCGGCCGCGACGGCGGCACACCCAACGGCGAGCGAGACCCGACCCCCGTAGAGGATGCGCGTCAGCAGATCCCGCCCGTACTGGTCGGTCCCCAGCACCCACCGTCCGGCCCCCGGCCCGCTGAAGGTGTGGTCCAGGTCCTGGTGATCGTACGCGTACCCCGTCAGCCGCGCCCCTCCCACCGTCGCCAGGACGAGCAGCAGGAGAAACGCCGCGGCGCATCCCGCCGGCCAGTCGCGGCCGAGTGCCCGCAGGATGCCGGACCGCCGCGGGGCGCGGGGCGGGAGGACCGGGACGTCAATATCGAACGCGTGGGTTGAGGGCGGCATAAGAGAGATCGACGGCCAGGTTGATCGCGACGAACAGCGTGGTGTAGACCAGGACGGCCGTCTGGATGACGGCGTAGTCCCGCTGCAAGATGGCGTCGACGGCGACGCGCGCCATTCCCGGGATGTTGAACACGACCTCCACCACGAACGCTCCGGTGATCGCGTACCCGAACGCCATGCCCACCGTCGTCACGATCGGGATCGCGGCGTTCCGGAGGACGTGCCGCAGCAGCACGGCCCCCGTCCGCAGGCCTTTGCTCCTGGCGGTTCGGATGTAGTCCTCCGTCATCACCTGGCGCACGCTGACCCGGCTGATGCGCGTGATGTACGCGAGCGGCGGGATGGCGAGGACGACCACGGGAAGCACGTAGGCCTGCGGGGTGCCCCACCCCGCGACGGGGAGGAGCCGCCAGCGCAGCGCAAAGAGGAGGACCAAGAGCGCGGCGGTCACAAAACTCGGCACCGACAGCCCGGCGATCACCCCCACCTGGATCAGGCGGTCGAGCGGCGACCGCGGAAACACGGCCGCGGAGACGCCGAGCGTCACGCCGAGGAGGGTGGCGAGCAGCACGGCGAGGGCCGCGAGGCGGACGCTGGTCGGAAGTGTCTGACGCACGATGTCGCGCACCTGGCGCGCCGGGTTGACGTACGACACGCCGAAGTCAAAGGCGGCCGCGCGGACGACGTAAGCGGCGAACTGCACGGCGAGCGGCCGGTCCAGGCCGAGGTCGTGGTGCATCTGGGCGGCGGTCGCCGGGGTGTAGTGGTCCCCCAGCAGCACCTGCACGGGGTCGCCCGGCGCGTAGTGGCCGGCGAGGAAGATCAGCAGGGCGGCGCCGAGCAGCAGCGGCACCGTCAGCGCGATCCGGGTGGTGAGAAAGCCGATCACGGCCGTCCGCCCCCGTCGGCACGGCGGGGGGTGCCCCGAGCAACCCGGACGCACCCCCCCCGGCGACGCACGAGTGCCCCCACGCTTCGGCCGGCTACTTCTGGATGCTGACGGAGTTGAACCGCAGCCAGCCGGACAGCGCGGGAGTGGTCTGCAGCCCGCGCACGTAGGGCTTCTTGAGGACCGCGAACTGCGTGAACACGATCGGGATCATCGCGCCGTCCTCGACGGCCAGCGCCTCCGCCTTGTGGTAGAGGACGGTCCGCGCACTCTCGGTCGGGGCGGCGTTGGCTTCGTCGACGAGCCGGTCGAACTCCGGACTCGCATAGCTCACGCGGTCGAGCGGCGACTTGCCGTAGAGCAGCAGGTCCAGGTAGTCGCTGTAGTCCAGGTAGTCGGCGGCCCACCCGGTCATGAACGACGCAAACGTCGTCCGGCGGTTCATGCCCTGCTGGAAGCTGGCGAATTCCGTCTTCTGCAGCTGTACGTCCACGCCCAGGTTGTCCTTGAGCATCGCCGCGGCCGCCTCCGCCGCCATCTGGTAGTCCGGCGCGATCGGGTTCATGGCGATGGTGAGGGGAGGCAGCTTCCCGGCGAACCCCGCCTCGGCCAGCAGCTTCTTGGCCGCCGCGGGATCGTAGGCCAGCCCTTTGTACCCGCTGTAGAAACCCGGGATGCCGGGGGGGACGATGGACGCGGCCGGCTGATAGAAGCCGAAGAAGACGGTCTTGGCGATCCGCGCCTTGTCCACGGCGAGCGCGAAGGCCCGCCGCACGCGGACGTCCTTGAACGGCTCATACACGCGCGGGTTCGGCCCGAACCAGATGATCTGGGCGCGCGGGAAGACGAGCAGTTCCTTGCCCAGGACCGGATCGCTCTTAATCCGCTGGAAGTCGCCGAGCGGGACCGGCACGAGATCGAGCTGGCCGGCCTGGTACTCCGATAGCCGGGTCGTCGCCTGCGTCACGACCGGCATCTCGATCCGCGTGACCTTGGGCGCGCCCAGGAAGTAGTTCGGGTCGCTCGCCATCGTCACGTGATCGTTGTGCACCCATTCCTTCAGCGTGTACGGCCCCGACCCGGCGTCCCGGGTCTCGTACCAGCCCTTGCCGCCCTGTCCGACGACGTCCTTGTCGAGCACGACCGCGGCGTAGTAGGCCAGCCGGCTGAGGAAACCGCCGCGCGCCTTGGGGTTGAGGACGAACTGCAGGGTCAGCGGGTCGATCACCCGGATCCCGGCGAGATCGGGCGCGCCCTTCTTCTGCGCGTCGAAGCCTTCGATCCCCGGCAGCACGACGTCGGCCACCTCGGTGGCCACCTTGGGATCGCCCATGCGCTCAAACGACCATTTCCAGTCCGCGGCGGTCACCTTGCGGCCGCCGTGGAAGCGGACGTTCTCGTTGAGGTGGAACGTGTACACCAAACCGTTGGGGGAGGTGGTCCAGCTGCGCGCCCCCTCGGGAACGATCTTGCCGCTGCTGTCGAATCCGACCAGGGTGGTGTACATCAAGAACGTGAGGTCGCCGGAGGAGAAGTCGGTCGCGAAATACGGGTCGATCGTCGGTGGCTCTCCCCCCAGCGGCACCCGGAACACCCCCGCCTGCTGTCCGATTGCCGGGATCCCCATGTCGATGAGCGCCGCGGTCAGCACCACGGCCACGATCACACCGATCCACCTTCGTCCCACGCGCATCCCTCCTCCCAAAAGTGCCGGACCAGATCGCGAGCGTCTGTTCACCTGTGACTCGGTGCCCCCACGGGGTGCTCGTGCTCGCCCTGGCGCACCGCCTTCAGGTAGTCGAGCACGTCCGCCGTGGGGACAACATCGCCGTACTTCATGTGGATATCGAAGAGGGTGACTTTGTGAGAGGTCAGCCCGCGGTCGCAGACACACTCTTCGGGAACGATCGCCCGGAAGCTGTAGTTGAACGCATCCAGCACCGTATCGCGCACGCACCCGCTGGTGACGGTTCCGGTGACGATCACCGTGTCCACGCGGTGATAGATCAGGTAGCTTGCCAGGTCGGTGCCCCAGAACGCGCTCGGGGCGGATTTCACCAGCACCGACTCCGACTCCAGCGGGCGCAGCTCGGGCACGATCTCGTAGGCGGCCGGATCGCTCATGATCGGCTGTCGGTTGGCCGCGACCTTCCACCGGCCGCGCTCGGCCGGGATGGTGCGCCGGCGCGCCTTTGAAAAGAAGACCGGGCATCCGGCCGTCCGGGCCGCAGCGAGCACCGTCTGGATGGCCCGGACGGTCGCGGGCGCCCCCGAACTGCTGTACGGATAGGCGGGATCGACAAACGCGGTGTACATGTCCACGACGAGCAGCGCGGGACGCCGGCCGAAGCCCACCCGTCCCCCCCACCCTCCGCGCTCGTAGAGCGCTTGCTCCTCCTGCGGAATCACATCGTCCCAAACGGCCATCACATGCGCCTCCTTAGCGCCATCCCCCGGTCGCGGTGGGGAACGGCTGGACGAGCGGATGCTCCACGTTGAGGCTCTGCGCCAGATCGATGAGCTCGCGCCACAGGCCCGACGGCACGTGCAGGCCCCGCGCCGTGCTCCGCTGCTTTCGTGCCGCGCTGCCCTCCCCGGGGAGCCGGATCTCGTCGACCCCGGCGCGCGGCGGGACCCTCTTGATCTCCGCGACCAGGCCGGCGAGGCCGCGGTCGTAGGCCTCCCGCGGCAGGAACGCCTCGACCCGGATCGCGCCCACGAAGTTCGCCGAGGATTCAGGCGGCCACACCCCTGCCAGCACGCCGCAGAGGATCTCGACCGCGACGGCGAGCGCGTATCCCTTGTGCCCGCCCAGCGGGGCGAGCGTGCCGTGGGGAGGCAGCGCCTGATGCGGGTCGCGTGTGGGCGCGCCCGTGGCGTCGAACGCCCAGCCCTCCGGCAGCAGCTGGCGCATTTTCTGCGCGAGCAGCACGTTCCCTCGGGCGCCTTGGGTCGTCGAGATGTCCACGACGATCGGGGGGCCGTCCCCGCGGGGAAAGCCGATCGCGATCGGGTTCGTGCCGAAGATCGGCGCGATCCCGCCCCACGGCGCAACCCAGGACGATTGGGGATTGCCCGCGCAGGCGATGAGCCCGATCATCCCCCGCGCGGCCGCCGTCTCGACGTACCGCCCCAGCCGGCCGATGTGGTTCGTGTTGCGCACCGTCGCGAAGCAGACGCCGGTCTGCGCCGCCCGCTCTACGCATCGCGCCAGGGCGTCCCCCGCGGCGACGTGTCCCCATCCGTTGTGCGCGTCCAGCACGAGCGCGGCCCCGCCGTCGTGTTCCACGGTCACCCGGGTGGGAGACGTGATCTCGCCGGCGCGCGCCCACTTCACGTACGGGGGCACCCTCACCAGTCCCTGCGACCGATTTTCGCGTTCCTCGGCGTCCACGACGTGGGCGGCGACAAGGGCCGCCTCATCCGGGACCACCCCGGCCGCGGCGAGCATCGCGCCGACCAGATCGGTCAACGCCGGCGCGGCGATCGGGCCGATCTCGGGCATCACCACCCCGCCTACCACCATCGAATCGGGCACTGGTTCAGACGCTCGACCCCGGACGCGGTCACCCACCACACGTCCTCCCAACACGCGGTCCCGAACCCCGTCCGGACCAGCATCGGCTCAAAGGCGAACACCATGTTCTGTTCAAGCCGTGCCGGATTGCCGGGGGCGAACGCGGGGAGGTCCTGCGTCGCGGCACCGACGCCGTGGCCGCGAAAGTACAGGTAGTCGGCGTACCCTTCCCGGCGGGCGCGGGCGAGAGCCAGTTCGGCCAGGTCCCCGATCACGGCGCCGGGACACGCCGCGCCCATGGCCTCCTCGACGATCGCGATCTGCGTCTCCATGAAGTGCAGCTGTTCGGCCGAGGGCGTGCCGCAGACACGATGCCGGGAGGTGTCGCTATGATATCCCATGTACCGGCCTCCGACGTCGATGTAGACCATGTCCCCCTCCCGGACCTGGTAGGCGGTGGGGGCCATGTGCTTGAACCCCGCCCGCGCCCCGGCGCAGAGGCCGATCGCGAACGCGGGGTGCTCGGCGCCGGCCCGGAACATTGCGCGGTACGCCTCGCCGGCCAGCTCGAACTCGGTGATCCCCGGCCGCACCGCCTCCATCGCCGCCCTCGCCGCCTCGTCGGCGAGGTGGCAGGCGCGGCGCATCACCTCGACTTCCCGCGGGCTCTTGATGGCGCGCAGCTCGCGCAGCAGTGGGCCGGCGTGCGCCACCCGCGCATGGGGAAAGGTATCGCGGAGAAACCCGGCGACCCGGTCGCCGTCCCCTTCGCCCACGACGCCGAGGCTGGCCCGATCGCAGCCCCGCTCGGTGATAAGGTCTTCCAGATGGTCGAAAACCGTGGCGGGACTCGCCCCCCCCGTGACCGTGCGGGGCGCCGCCGCACACCGCACGTCTTCGATCCAGCAGTCTTGAATGCCGGAATGCATCGGCTCCCCGTGCATGACGGCGTTGGTGGTGAAACCGGACGCCCCCTCCTGCGGCACGACCAGCAGGCTGTCCCCGCCGTAGAAGTCCTCAAAGTTCGCCAGGTAGCGGATGTTGGTGCCGTCGGCGCGGTTTCCGAGGACGACCAAGCACTGGAATCCCTCCCGGGCCATCAGGCGCCCCAGCCTCCGCAGGCGCTCGTGGTACTCCTCGACCGGAAACGGCAGGTTCATCCAGGGACGGCGGTCCGCGTGCGTGTACGGGACGCGGCCCCACCCGTACGGCATCGCCGCCCGGCCTTTGGCGCTCACGGTGCGCCCCCCCCGTCTTTGAGGCCCGTTCCAGTCAGTGCCACCACCGTGGTTTCTCCGGGGGCAACGATCCCTTCGCGCAGCAGCCGGTCCGCCGCCGCCGCGCCGACCGCGGCGGTCGGTTCCACGAACAACCCCTGGTTGGCCAGGTCGAACCAGCCGCGGTAAATCTCCTCCTCGGTCACCGTGACGATCGCCCCCCGAGTCTCGCGCGCCGCCAGGAGGATCTGGCGATCCCGAGGCGGGTGCTGGATCCGGATCCCTTCGGCCATGCTGGCGCGAAGCGGATAGTCGACGCCGTCCACGCTCTCCAGCCCGGCGCGGAATGCATGGTAGAGGGGGGCGCAGTGCTCCGCCTGCACGCCGATGAGGCGCGGCAGGTGGTCGATTAGCCCGGCGCGGTGCAGCGCCTGAAATCCCAGGTAGGCGCCGAAGAGGAGCGTCCCGGCGCCAACCGGGACGACCACGGTGTCGGGCGCCCGCATCCCCATCTGCTCCCAGATCTCCAGGCTGAACGTCTGCGTGCCGGCGAGGAAGTACGGCGACAAGAGGTGACTCGCGTAGACGGCGCCTTCCGACGCCGACTCGGCCGCCCGGGACACATCCGCTCGCGTCCCCTCGACGAGGACGAGGCACGCGCCGTAACTCCGGATCTGACGGACCTTCGCCGGCGAGGTTGATGCCGGGATGTAGATGTCGCATGTGATCCCGGCGGCCGAACAGTAGGCGGCGATGGAAGCCCCGGCGTTCCCCGATGAGTCCTCGACCACCCGGCGGGCTCCCAGCGCGTTGAGGACGCTCACCAGCACCGTTGAGCCGCGGTCCTTGAAGGAACCGGTGGGAGAGAGGAATTCGAGCTTGTACTTCAGGCCCCGGCTCCGCCTCGCGTCGATGAGCGGCGTCCCGCCTTCTCCCAGTGAGACGAGGCGTCCCTCCGTGATATCGGGAAGGATCGCTCGATACCGCCACACTCCTGCCGGCCGCTGGGCGATCGCGTCGACGGTGAGCGTGGGCGCCCCCGCCAGATCCAGGGGGCCGCCACAGGTGCACCGCCACACGTCGAGCGACGACGCGTAGGACCGGCCGCACCGGCTGCACCGGAGATCCGGCAGCCCAACGGTCACAGCGGTCCGCAGCTCCTGCCGCGCCATGCCTGATGCGTCGGACATTTCTAGAGCGCGCTCCAGTAAATTCTCAATTTGCAATGAGATTGTCAATAAGATAATGCGGGACCGGAAGAGCGGATCCCTGCTCAGCGTGCGAGGTGTCGCAGTTTGCGGTACAGGGTGGCGAGGCTGATGCCGAGCGCGCGGGCGGCGCGCCGCTTCCCTTCGCCCGACGTTCCGTATCGAGCCAGGGCTTCCCGAATGAGCTGCCCGTCGGCATCGGCGAGGGTCGGCATTTCGCGGCGGATGGGTGATCGGGGCGCGGCGGGTTCCCGGAGGACGATCAGCGTGCCGATCGTGTGCGCGCCGCGGCGGAGGGGGCGGACGGTCTGGAAGAACCGGAACCGGTGCCCGTTGCGCTGGAAGACGACTTCCCGGGCGTGTTCGGCGTCCTCAGGCTCGCCGAGCTGCGCGCCCGGAGGGTACCAGTGAGCCAGCAGCTGCCCGGTGAGGTCCATATCCGCGCGCAGCATCTCCAGGGCCGCGCGGTTGCAGTAGAGCACGACCCCTCCCCGATCCACGCCGAGCACCCCGTTGGGAAGCGAGTCCAGCACCGCCTCCGCCGGCGCGGCCGGGGCGAGTGTCGCCGGCGCGGCCGCCTGCCGCCCGGCGGCGCTTCCCAACAGGTCGGCGACCGTGAGCAGCAAATCCGTGACCTGCTGGGCGTGGGCGCGCAAACTCGCTCCCTGTCCGGCCATGATGGGAACGAGGCCCATCGCCCCCACCGCATCGCCTGCCACCATCACGGGGCAGGCGACGAGCGGGCCCGGCGGTTCCGGCACCGCGGCCTCTGCCCAGGCGGGCAACCCGGTCCGGAGACAGCGGATGTAGAGCTCAGCATGCAGGCGCACCCCGAGATGTTCCTGCGTGGGCCCGGTCCCCGCAACCAGCAGCAGTTCCCGGTCGACGACCTCCACGGCCGCATGCAGCGCCGAGTCCAACAGGTCGGCCACCCGCTGAGCGACCTCCGGCACGTCGGCAAGCGAGTGCGTCACCTACGCGCTGCCCGGCCCGAAATTCGACGTGCATGATTCTGTGCGTGGATCAGGGGAAAAATTCGGCCGCCCAAGCCGGCAAGCCAATCCAGCGCGCACGTTCCGGAAGCGGCCCGGTTGACTGCCGCAGACCGGAGGGCGTTCGGAGTGATCACCACGCCCATCCCGTCTTGGCCGGCGCGCTCACCGCACGCGCCCTCCTGCCGCATCCGATGTCATTGCCAATCTCACCCGGCCCACTGTGAGACTCCCGGCTTCCTCGACCTCACGGTAGAGGTGATGCCCTCCCGCGGGCGCACTTCCTAGCGCCCTGGTGCACCCCGTCCTCGATATTCGGTCCCAGTATCGCGCACCCGACTCTCGCCGCGGGAAGTTGTTCCGTGGTGATGGGCTTCGCCTGGATCCGGCCACCTTCCTCGTCCACGGAATAATCGGTCGCCCCGGCACGTCCAAAATCGCTGCCGCGGGCCGCCGACGCGATGGCCAACGATTCGGCCCTCCGCCCGGCCCCCGGTCCCCCGGCGGTCTCGATCCTGCGCGGCGCTGTCGCGGGCACGGCTCTCGGATGAGCCGTACCGTGGGGCTCCCCCGTCACTGCTCCGGTTTCACCTCCGGGAGAGTCGCGGGGATCAGAAGCCTTGTGCCGATCGTCCTGATACCCGCGTCAGCGGATGGTAGAAGAGGGCGCGAACGATGAGCGGCACCCCGACCGCACCCGGAACCACCCAGTACGCAACGGGGGGCAGGTCCTTCCACAGCGGGAGGTTCGCGCCGTTGTCCACGTAGAACGCGGTCAGGAGGAGGACATAGGAAA
>DATEHM010000032.1:0-7682 GCA_035279545.1 bacterium
CGACCGAGGCGGGCTCGATGAGCCCGGCCGCGCTGGAGACGCGGAGTCATTTCCCGGTGCTGATTCCGCCGGTGCTGCCCGAGGGGTACACATTCCGCGGCGGGGCGATGAGCCGCTTCGGCAGTCTCACCTCGGTGTACCTGCGCTACAGTGACGGCGGCAACCTCATCTCCTTCTTCGAGGCGCCGGCCGGATCGATCGGCTGGCCGTCGGCGGGTAGGCCGGTCCAGGTCGCGGGCCGGCCCGCGCGGCTCGTCGATCAGGGATACTTCCGCGTGCTGATCTGGGAGCAGCGCGGCCTCCGGGTGACCGCGGTCGGCACCGTGCCGACCGAGACCCTGGCGACCGTGGCCGGGCAGATCGCGGCGGGGAGAGAACAGGCGCTGGTGCGCGATGTCTCCCGCCGCATCGAAAGCGATCCCGCGACCGTGCGCCGGCTTCGCGGGGAAGGGCTGACCTTTCCGGAGGTGGCCCGGACGATCATCCTCTCGCAGCGGCTGGGAGCCGACCTGGCCACGACCGTTCGGTACGTTCGCGGAAGCCTGACCACGGGCGAACTCGCCGGGAGGCTGGGGATCCCCGTGGCGTCGGTTCAACGGACCGTCCGACAGGCGGGCGGGGAGATGCCGGTCATCCCCGTGATCCCGGCCGCACCGCGCTAACCCCCTTCGCCCCAAGGGGGCGGCGGAACATTTCGGCTGGCCCGCCACGTTACTGTAACTGGTATGAGCAGAATCCCAGGTGTGACGCTGGCGTTGGCCGTCTGCGTCGTCGCGGCGATCGCGGGAACGGGGTCGGCCATCGCCGTCCCCGGCGCGGGGTCGCCCGCCCCGCTGGCCAAGGGGTGGGGGTGGCTCCTCCTGCCCGGGTCTGCCGCGGCCGTCGACGGGTCGACGCGGACCATCAAGCTGGCGGTGTCGGGGGAGGGGCGGGCGGAGATCTTTGGGGGGGGGACGACCTGGCGCCGCGAGGCCGTGACCGGCACCCAGGTCGTGCACCTGCTTCCAGCGACCGTCCTGGCCGACGCCGATCACGGGCCCGTGACGCTCGCCGCGATCCGGCCGGGCACCCCGCTCCTCGCCTGGGGGGTGGTCCGGCCCGACGCCTCGGCCTTCGGGCTTACGGTGGTGATGCCGCGGCTGCACGTCCGGGCCCCCGCCGCACTAGGGGTGCCCGCCGGCGTCTCGGGGGTGGCGATGCGCGTCTCGGGGCGCATGCTGGACCTGCTCACCCGCGAGGGGGTGCGGAAGAGCGTGATCCTCACCGGGGCGACCGTCGTCCGCTCCGCCGGCGGCGGGACGGCGACGGCGATCGTTCCCTACGACGTGGTCAACGTGGAGGGGACGATCAACTCGGACGGGAGCGCCTCCGCCACCCGCATCGACGTCGCCTTGTCGATCGCCAGCGCCCCCCAGGTCTCCGGAGATGTGGCGCAGCGCCTCGACGACGTGGAAGGGCTCGTGGTGGCCGGGGTGCCCGTGGCGGTCTCGGGGGAGACGTACTTCGTCCGGGGGAGCGACCCGGCGTCGTTCAAGCAGTGTGCGCCCGGGCAGGCGGTGACCGTCTACGGCACGCCGATCGCCATCGGGAGCCAGCCCGTCGGCCTCCGCGCCACGCTGGTCGTGCTGCGTTGAGGCCAGGACCCCGCTCCGCCTCCGCCGAACCTCCCGGCGGAGGGATGCGGCGGGTGGACATCGCGGCGCTACAGGCGCAGATCTCGGCGGCATTTGGGGCGCGGGACCGGGCGCGGGGTCTCGACGGGACCTTCCGGCGCCTCGTCGAGGAAGTGGGCGAACTGGCGAAGGCGATGCGCGCGCGCGACCAAGCCGCCCTGGCGCTGGAGCTGTCCGACGTCGTCGCCTGGACCGTGAGCGTCGCCGCGCTGTGTGACGTCGATCTCAACGCGGCTGTCGGTCGGTACGATCGGGGGTGCCCCCGGTGCGGCGCGTCCCCGTGCCGGTGTCCCCTCGACCCCCCGTCGCGGTGAGGATCAGCGCGCCCCGGTGGGGGCGCGTTCCCCCGCGGGCGCCCCGAAGAGCAGCAGCATGTCCCGCACCAGCGAGGCGGCGATGATCGGTGTCGCCCCGCCCGGATCCCACGGCGGCGCGACCTCCACGAGGTCCATGCCCACGATGCGGTGAGTGCCGAGCGCGGTCAGCGCCATCACGAGCTCGGCGTAGGTGGCCCCATCCGGCTCGGGGTTGCCGGTGCCCGGCGCCACGGACGGATCGAGCACGTCGATGTCGACGGTGAGGTAGAGCGGCTTCCCCCGCAGCGAATCCAGCAGGGACGGGGGGAGCCGGACCCCCCGAGCGAGATGGAGGCTCCGCTGCCGTGCGAGCGCAAACTCCTCCCGGGTGCCGGCCCGGATTCCCGACTGCACGAGTGGGACTCCGCCGTCCAGCAGGCGGCGCATCACCGTGGCGTGGTGCACCCCGGCCCCCTCGTACTCGCTGCGCAGATCGATGTGCGCGTCCCACTGCAGCACCACCAGGTCATGGTGGCGGGCGGTCAGCGCCTGGACCCCGCCGAGCGTGATCGTGTGCTCGCCGCCGAGGAGGAAGGGCAGCCCGGGCCCGATCGAGCGGCGCACCGTCCGAACCATCGCCACGGGGTCAAGATCCTCGACGGCGAGATCGCCGGCGTCGACGAACGGGACCGCGTCGAGGTCGCGATCGAGCAGGGGGCTGTACGTCTCGATGCTGTCCGAGGCCCGGCGGATCGCGCCGGGCCCCCAGCGGCTGCCCCGCCGAAACGACGCGCTCAAGTCATAGGGGACGCCGGTGAGCGTGGGGTCCGCGGATCCCCCGGCGCCCGGGGCGCGCGCGGCGAGGAAGGTCACTCCATCTCGACCTGTTCTCGGAGGTAGGGCGGCAGATCAAAGGCCGCCCGGTGCCCGGACGGCGTGTAGTAGCGGAGCCCGACGATCTCCGCCACCCGCTGGGCGATCTCTTCGGGCGCGACCGTCTGCGGATCCCCCGCCTTCGCGCCGACGGTAAACGACCACAGCACGCCCGGGTACGTCGTCACGGTCGCCACGTACGTTCGCACGATGGGGAACGACGGCCGCAGATGTCGCCGGACCATCCGGATCAACTCCTGCTGGTAGACCGCGGAGCCGGATTGAACCGCCAGCAGGCCCTGCGGGGTGAGCCGGCTCGCCACCTGGGTGTAGAACTCCGCGGCGAACAGGCCGGTGGCCGCGCCCTCCGGGTCGGTGGAATCGATCAGCGCGACGTCGAACCGATCGGAGGTCTCCCGGACGTAGGCGATGCCGTCGCCGATGATCAGGGTGGTCCGCGGATCGTCGAAGGCCGCGCCGCAGATCGTGCTCAGGTACTGCCGGCTCGCGCGCACGACCGCCGCGTCGATCTCCACCATCGTCGCGTGCTCGACGGGGTGCTTGAGGACTTCCTCCAGCAGTCCCCCGTCCCCACCGCCGATGATCAGGACGCGGCGGGGCCGGGGATGCGCGCACAGCGCCGGGTGGGCGAGCATCTCGTGGTAGACGAACTCGTCGCCCTCGGTCGTCTGCACCGCGCCGTCGAGCACCAGCATCCGGCCGAACCGCGGGCTGTCGTAGATCTCCAGGTGCTGGTAGGGGGTCTGTTCATCGTGAAGGCGCCGGGTGATCTTGAAGGCGGAGGTGATGTCGCTCACGCCCTGATCCACGATCCAGGCGCCGCGCATCAGCGCAGGCCGTTCGGGCCGGGCCAGAACAGGGCGACGGCTACCGCGCACCCGGCCCGCTCCACCGTGTGCTCCGCGCCCGCGATGATGACCTCGTCGAGCTTGATGCCGCGGATGCGAAACCCCTCCTCGACCATGCTGCGCACCGCGGCCTCCGCCGCGCCCAGGGGTGAGTGCGCGGTATGCTCCATGATCACCCCGTACGTCTCTCGGGAGACCCCGACGCCGATCGTCGCGCTGATCAGGTCCCCCGGCCGCGCGCTGGCGATGCGGGAGTAGACGGCGGGGAGGAGGAGGCCCGGCGGGTAGGCGGGGAGCTCGATCACGCGGGCCCCTGGGGGCATGATGCTGGTGACCCGGAGGAAGTTGACGTTGGCGACCCCGGCATCCTGCAGCGCCCGGTCGAACGCGTTGAGCTCGGATGGGCCTTCGCCGTGTCCGCAGACGAGTGAGACGGCTTTCGGTGGCTGCCACATGCCGCTAGATATTCCACCAGACACGTTGGCCTCCTTTTGGGGTCACTGCGGCGCATGCTTGCGGGAAGATTTGCGGAAGGCTCCGGCATGTTCGCCAACGCGCGGAGGGATTGACACGCGTCGGACCGTTCCCCATAATGTCCACAGCGGGATATTCATACGTCCTTCCGAACGGGCAAACCCGAAGCGATTCGGGGACGCAATGCCACGGGGCCCTCGCGGCCAGCCGGGCTGCCGAAAAGGGCTCCGATGTCGCGATCAGCGCGGGGTCCTTCAGCGGACACCGCGCTTGCCTTTTGGCCGGACGAATCCGGCCCCGGGCGGCCCGAGGATCGTCGGAAGGGCAGGGATGGACGGGGGGGAACGCGTCCCATGGCCATGCTCCGGATCCTACGACGGCGGCCGCCGAGCCGGTCGGGCCTCGATCGGGCGGCTCCAGGCGACGGCGGGTTCACGTTCATCGAGCTCATCGTCGCGCTGACCTTGTTCGCGGGGGTTTCCGTCTTCCTGCTCCAGGCCTTTATGGACGGGATGACCTACGCGAACCGGTCCGACGAGAAGGCCGCGGCGACCAGCATCGCGATGCAGGTGATGGAGCAGATCAAGGCCAGCCCCAATCCCTACACGCTTGTGGGATTCACGAATATCGGGCGGACGGCGCTGCCGCTGCCGGCCCCCTACACCGGGATCAACAATCCGACGCCGCACACGTTTCAGGCATCCGTATCCGTCACCCCCGACAACAACCTGTTCCTCAGCACGGTCACGGTCAACGTGTACCGGCCGGCGGATCCCGACACCTCGCCCCTGGTGACGCTGTCCACGGTGCTCGATGCGCAGTAGCTCGCCGGCCCCCTCCGGGGGAGGCGCGATGCGACGGGAACGGGGCGTCACCCTCGTCGAGTTCGTCGTGATGCTGGCGATCTTGGGGCTGGTCATCGGCGGGATCTACCAGTTCGTCGTCAACGGGACCGTGGCGGCGGGGAAGACGAACAACTTCCTGCAGTCGCAGGCCCAGGTCCGCGCCGCTCTCGACAACATCGTCGACGAGTCGCGGTGGGCGTCGGCCGTGACGGCCGCGACCGCCACGTCGGTGACGCTTTCGATTCCGCAGAATACCCCCTTCTCGGCGTCGAGCCCGTACGCGGTGACCTTCACCTACGATCCGGTGAATCGGGTCGTCACCCGTCAGCAGGACGCCGGCCCGGCCGTGCCGATGGCCTACCTGGTCGTGGGGCCGGGAGCGGCCACCGGGCTGACGTTCATCTACTTCGACGGCGGCAACAACTCGCTGGGGTCGTCGCCCACCGCCGGGCAGCTGAGCGGCATCGCGCGCCTGCGCGCGATCGTGGCCACGACCAGCGGCACGGTCACCCGCACCCTCGCCGGCGATGCGGCGCTGCGCGCCCACCCGTAGCGTGGAGGGTCCATTGCCCATGTGCACCGTGCGGACACGAACGCCCAGGCGAGGTGAGCGCGGCCTCGCCATGATGTCATTGCTGTCCATGATTTTCGTCCTGACGGTTCTCGCCACGCTCGTCCTCTACCTGAGCGGGAAGGAGACGGCGTTGAGCGCCGTCCGCCTCAACGGTGCGGAGAGCCTGTACGTCGCCGAAGGGGGGGCGTTCTCCGGGCGCGCCGCCCTGATGGCCTATATGGGCGCCTACCCCGCGGCCGTGACCTCCGTCGACCCGTCCCTCGCCACGACGACGGCGCTGGGATGGTACGCCGGCGGCACAAAGACCGCCCAGAACCCGTTTGGGGTCCTTGACTACCTCCTGACCGACGGCCAGCGGTTCTCCCTGGGCGCCACCGCCTCGACGGCGTCGGAGACCTTCCAGGTCAACTGGGGGTCGGGGTACCAGCACCTGAAGCTCCAGACCGGCGCGGCGCCGGCCAACCCGGTGGGGAGCGGGACGTACAACGCCTCGGTGCTGCTGCAGCCGGACCCGCAGCCCGATGCTTCGTGCGCCCCGTTCAACACCGGCGCCTCCTGCGCGGTTCACCAGCTCGGCACCAACGACTACGAGCTCTTCTACACCTATACGGTCACCAGCGACGGCCAGCTGTCGCCGAGGTTCCGGCGTCGGGTCGTACTCTCGGGGAACTTCAGCGTCCATCTGTTCGTCCAGAGCTTTGCACTCTACGCCCTCTTCACGGACGTGCAGAACACCCCCACCAACAATCCGATCTGGTTCACCAACAACACCAGCTTTAACGGGCCGGTCCACACCAACGGGGAGTTCCGGTTTGCCTTCTTCCCGACGTTCACGAGCAAGGTGGAGAGCGTGAACGCGAAGGCCTGGTACAACAACGGGGGGAACCCCCTCGAGCTGACCAACAACGAGAACGTGAACAGCGGCACGCGGATCGACGCGCCGCTCGTCCCGCCGGACCCGAACCCGCAGGCGGCCGCCCCCGCCTCCTTCACCCGCGGGGTGCCCACCATTCCGCTGCCGAACAGTCCGTTCAACCAGCAGGGGGTCGCGGTCGGCCGCAACCCCGTCGACTCCAGCGCGGTGACGACCGGGCAGATCACCTCCGCGATCCCCGAGCTGATGGGATCGGGGTCGGTGCCCGGCGGGGTCTACGTCCCCGTGGTCGACGCGAACGGCAACTGCCGGTCGGACACCGGCGAGCAGATGGCGGGCGGGGTCTACGTTCAAGGGAACGTGGACAACATGACGCTGAGTGTCAGCGGGTCAAACGCCGTGTACACGCTGACGCAGGGCACGCACGTCACCACGGTCACGGTCGACCGGACGAACAACCAAACCATCGTGAACAGCAACAACTGGCTGCCGCCGCCCTCGGGCGGCTCTTGCCCGGGCGCCGCGCCCGGGCCGGCCACCCGGACCTTCACCGGGGTGCCCAAGGGGTGGCAGGGGCCGGGGAACCCGAACGCCTCCATGATCTTCGTGAACGGGGCGGTCAACGGACTCAGCGGGACGCTGCAGCAGAACGAGCAGACGACGATCGCCGCGTCCGGGACGATCACGATTACGGGGAACATCCAGTACCAGACCCCGCCCAACCCGGCGGACCCGACGTCGAACCCGACGAACGTCCTCGGGATCTATTCGGCGGGCGGCGACATCGTCATCGGCCCCTCCGCCCCCAACAACCTGATCATCCAGGCGGTGTTGATGGCCGGGAACTCCGGCAGCGCATACAATAGCTCGGTCAACGTTGCGAACTACAACTCGGGCAGCCCGCGCGGCAGCGTCAACTTGCTCGGCGGGTTGATCGAGAAGTATTACGGCCCCTTCGGGACCTTCAACGCGTCCACGGGGACGCAACAGACCGGGTACGGCCGCGCCTTCACCTACGACACGCGGATGAGCCGCGGGTTCACCCCCCCGTACTTCCCGACGACCGGCCTCTTCGTCATCACCGACGGGACGACGCTGCCGTTGGCGGGGGCGCGGCCCACCTGGCGTGAGGCGACCCCGCCGTAGGCTCCGGGGGCACACTCCCATGACGCGCTGGCATTCGGAACGCGGGTTCACGATCATG
>DATEHM010000033.1:0-5985 GCA_035279545.1 bacterium
CCCCCTCCCGCGGGCCCCCCGGTCGTCGTCCCCCCCGAGGGACCGCCGCCCTCCGCTCCCGCCTCCGGCCGCACCCCGGCCGTCCGGCGGGGGGACGGGGTGCAGGTGATTCCGCTCGGCGGGTTGGGGGAGATCGGGAAGAACAGCACGCTGATCCGGCTCGGCCGCGACCTGCTCGTCGTGGATGCGGGGCTGATGTTTCCCGACGAGGAGCTTCCGGGGATCGATCTCGTCATCCCGGATTTTCGACTGCTCGCCACCGAAGGCACCGTGCGCGGCGTGGTCCTCACCCACGGGCACGAGGACCACGTCGGCGGGCTGCCGTACCTCCTCCAGGTGGTGTCCGCCCCGGTGTACGGCACCCCCCTCACCCTGGGGCTGGCCCGCCGTCGGGTCGAGGAGTCGAAGGAGACTCCCCGGATGAAAGGGATTCCGGTCCGGCCGCGCCGCCCGGTGCGCATCGGGCCGTTTGACGTGGAGTTCGTTCACGTCAATCACAGCATCCCCCAGGCCTGCGCGATCGCCGTCCGCACCCCCGCGGGGACGATCGTCTGCACGGGGGACTTCAAGTTCGATCAAACCCCCATCGACGGCGAGCCGACCGATTTCTCTCGTCTGGCGGAGATCGGGGAGTCCGGGGTGCGGCTGCTCCTCATGGACTCGACCAACGTCGAGCGGCCCGGGTATGCCCCGTCGGAACGGGTGGTGGGGGCCGCGCTCGATGCGATCTTCGCCCGCGCCGGCGGGCGAATTCTTGTGACGACGTTTGCCAGCAACGTCCACCGGGTGGCCCAGGTGTTCCGCACGGCGGCGCAACACGACCGCAAGGTCGCGCTGGCCGGCCGAAGCATGGTGGACACGGTCGCCATCGCCTCGGAGCTGGGCGTCCTCGCCATTCCGCGCGGGACCCTCGTGCCGCTGGAGCAGATCGGCCGGCTCCCCGCCAAGCAGGTGGCGATCCTGACCACCGGCAGCCAGGGCGAACCCCTCTCCGCCATGACGCGGATGGCGGCCGGCACGCACCGGCTGGTGACGATCGCCCCCGGCGATACGGTGGTGCTGTCCGCCAGCCCCATCCCGGGGAACGAGTCGATGGTCGGCCGAACGATCAACCAGCTCTTCCGGCAGGGGGCCGAGGTGATCTACGGCCCCGAGGTGCACGTCTCCGGGCACGCCTGTCAGGAGGAGCTGAAGCTGATGCTCACCCTGCTGCGCCCCACGTTCTTCATCCCGGTGCACGGGGAGTACCGGCACCTCGTCCTGAATCAGCACCTGGCCCAGGAGGTGGGGATCCCGAAGGAACGGACCCTCCTCATGGAGAATGGACAGGTGATCGAGGTGACGCCCACCCGGGTTGCCCGCGTCGGGACCGTGGAGGCGGGGAACATCCTGGTCGACGGGCTCGGCGTCGGGGTGGGAACGGTGGTCCTGCGGGACCGCCGGCACCTCGCCCAAGACGGCGTGCTGATCGCGCTCGTCGCGCTCGACCGCCAGAGCGGGGATCTGTTGCGGGAGCCGGATATCGTGTCGCGCGGGTTTGTGCACGTGCGAGAATCCGGAGGCCTGATCGAGGAATGCAAGCAGCGCGTGCGGGAGACCGTGACGCGCTGTCGCGATCGCGGCATCACGGAGTGGGGAGGCGTTCGCTCGGCGATTAGGGACACGCTCGGCCGCTACGTGTTCGAAAAGACCCACCGGCAGCCGATGATCTTACCGTTGCTGATGGAAGTGTAGCACCCGACGTTCCGGCACTAGACGCAGCACTCATCGCAGCATAGGAGGCCGCACGTGGCCAGACGCAGACGGTCCCGCGGCGGGTCGTTGCCCGCCAAGATCGCAGGAGCGCTCTTGATCGCCCTCGCGCTCCTGATCGGCATCAGCCTCATGCCCACCCAGACGGCCCCCGCGCCCCGACTGGTGGCGGCGCGGTTGGGGGCCCTGTTCGGCGTGGGCCTCCCCATCGTGCCCGCGCTGTGCCTCGTCGTCGGGCTCATCTTCTTCGTCCGGGAATCCTTTCACCTGAGCGCCCGCCTCTACGGCGTCCTGCTCGGCTATCTGGTGGTGCTGGTCGCGCTGCACTTTCGGTACCCCGCGGGGCGAGAGTTCGCCGCCGCCGCCGCCCGTCGGGGCGGCGGGTACGTGGGAGCCCGGCTCGAGGTGCTGCTGCGCCGGGCGGTCGGGGACCCCGGTCTGTGGACGGTTACCGCACTGGGGGGCGTGGGCGCGGCGCTGCTCTCTACCGGGCGATCGCTCACCGACATGCTCCGCGCGCTCGGCGAGGTAGGGGGCGCTGCGGGGCGCGCCCTTGAGGCGTCGGTGAGGCGGGTGGCCGCCTTCGCCGGAACGGCCCTCTACCGCGCCGTCCGCCCCTTCCCCGGCCGGCTCGTCCGCATGACGCAGGCAGCGGTGGCCGATCTTGCCAAGGGACTGATGCGGACGCACCCCCGACCCCGGATGATCCCGGCAGGGGGGGCGGTGTGGGGGACGTCCGCAGACGACGAACCCGCGGCAAAGCTCCCGGAGGCTCCTGCGGCCGATCGGTCCGCCGAGGAAGAAGGGACCCTGGCCGGAGGATCCGACAGCGCGGGGACGTCGCCCGGCTCCTCCGGCGCCGCCGCGGACGACCCCGCCGACTTCGAGGCCGCGCCGGCGGAAGGTCGCGAGCCGAGCGGGAGGCGGCGCCGGAAGCCGGTCGTGGAGCAGGAGTTGCTGGCTTTTCCCGTTCCGCCGCGGCAGGGGTATACGCTCCCGCCGTTGTCGCTGTTGGAGGCCTTCCCGGGCGGGAAGGCGAGGGCGGGGAAGGTGGAGCCTGAGGAAGTGGCGCGTCACCTCGAGCGCACCCTGGCGAGCTTCGGGGTGGAGGCGCGGGTGATCCGCTGGGAGACCGGCCCGGTGGTGACCCGGTACGAGCTGCAGCCGGCGCCCGGGGTGAAGGTCCAGAAGATCACCACGCTGCAGAACGACATCGCCCTCGCGCTCGCCGCGAGCAGCGTGCGGCTCGAAGCTCCCATCCCCGGCAAGTCGGCGATCGGGGTCGAACTCCCGAACGAGCGGCCGGGGCTCGTGCATCTTCGGGAGATCCTGACGAGCCAGGAGCTCGCCCGCTCGCCGTCGCCGCTGACCGTCGCGGTGGGCAAGGGGATCGCCGGCACGCCGGTGGTGGCCGATCTCGTGGCGATGCCCCACCTGCTGATCGCGGGAGCGACAGGGGCCGGCAAGAGCGTGGCGCTCAACGCGATGATCGCGACGATCCTCTTCCGCGCCACCCCGGAGCAGGTGCGGTTCCTGATGATCGACCCGAAGCGGGTCGAACTGACCAATTACAACGGCATCCCCCACCTCCTCAGCCCCGTCGTCATCGGTCCCCGCGAGGCGTCCGCGAAGCTGCGGTGGGCGATCCAGGAGATGGAGAGCCGCTACGCGCTGTTCGCCTCCGAAGGGGTCCGCAACATCCAGGCGTTCAACAGCGAGCACCCGGACCGCCCGCTCGCGTACATCTTGATCGTCATCGATGAGCTCGCCGATCTGATGATGGTGGCGCCGAAGGACTTTGAGGAGATCATCTGCCGGCTGGCGCAGATGACCCGCGCGGTGGGGATCCACCTGGTGGTCGCCACGCAGCGGCCCTCGGTCGACGTGATCACCGGCTTGATCAAGGCGAACATTCCCTCCCGGATCGCGTTTGCCGTGATGTCCCAGGTCGACAGCCGCACGATCCTCGACCACCCCGGCGCCGAGAAGCTCCTTGGCCGGGGCGACATGCTCTTCGCCCCGATCGGGGCCACCCGGCCCACGCGGGTGCAGGGATCGTACATCAGCGACGCGGAGAGCGAGCGCCTGGTGGAGTTCTGGCGCGCGCAGGGGCAGCCGGAGTACGTCGAGGAGTTGGTGGCGGCCGGGGCGGGCGACGCGCCCGCAGAGAACGAGAACGAGGACAGCCTGCTCGCCGATGCGGCGCGGCTCGTGGTGCGCGCCGGCTACGGGTCGGTCTCGCTGCTGCAGCGGAAGATGCGGATCGGCTACGTGCGGGCCGCCCGGGTCGTGGATCAGCTGCAGGAGAAGGGCATCGTCGGCCCCTCGCAGGGCAGCAGCCCCCGCGAGGTGTTGATGGGGATCGACGACCTGGAACGGGTGCTCAAGGGGGGGAAGGCGCTCGGCGCCAAGGCCGCCTCTCCTGCGCCGGCGAAGTCCGCCGAGTCCACGCCCGCCGAGGCCTGAGCCTCCTTCTCTCGTATGTCGAAGGTGATCTACATCACCAATACGTCACTCGACGGTTACGTGGAGGACGAAACCGGTGCCTTCGATTGGGTCATTCCCGATCAAGTTCATTTCACGTTCATCACTGAGTTGTTGCGGCCGATCGGAACCCATCTCTATGGGCGGCGACTCTATGAGACGATGGCCTACTGGGATGCACCGGTGGATGGCTATCCAACCGAACACCGCGACTTCGCACGGGTCTGGCAGAAGGCCGAGAAGATCGTCTTTTCACGAACGCTGACAGGCGCGACGACACGCAACACGCGTGTCGAACGGGACTTCGACCTCGAGGCTATTCGGAAACTCAAGCGGGAATCGGAGCACGACATCAGCATTGGCGGCGCCGAGCTTGCGGGTCTTGCGCTCGAAGCCGACCTCATCGATGAATGTCAGCTGTTTCTCAACCCGGTGATCGTTGGCGGCGGAAAGCCAGCATTCCGAGCCGCCTTACGACGGAATCTCGAACTCCTTGAGACGCGCCGTTTCGGCACCGGCGTAATCCACTTGCGCTATCGCATACGAGGCGGTACTCCTTGAGGAACTAGACGACATCGACTCCCTTCTCGTGCCGAGCTCAATCCCGAGCCGCGGTTTCAAACAACCTCTCTTCGGATGCCTGAATCGGCGCACATTCACTTTTGAACCTCGCGGATGAAGTCCTTGCGAACCGCAGCTTCCGTAGTGCCGTGACCCACTTCACAAATTCGCGCTGAGGCCGCTTCGGGTCCTTCCAGGACCGGCGGTCGTTGAAGTTGCCGTAGGGTGTGGCCCTGCCCGTCGCCCGCTCCGTTTGCGCCGCCTCCGCCCGTGATGTCGCGGGTCACCGTACGAGTCCACCCGTGGAGGTGCCCGCAGGCCGGAGCGTTGCCGAGGCCCATCACTCCTCCCGTGAGGACGTCCGCCATCGACTGATTGGATGATCGATGTGCCCCGAGGGGAAGCGATCGGCACGGCCGCGCCATGGATTCGTCTGCCGCCCGGAGCATTTTCCCGAAGGTCCCGCGTGGGCCTCGCAAAGCCCGAGCCCACGTCGCAGGAATGTGTTTCCCGGGTCAAGAATTCCTGATGAGGATGGCAGCGCTTGGGATCGGCGAACGGCTGCGGAGTGCCCGTCAGGCTCTCGGTTTGTCCCTCGAGGAAATCGAAAGCGCCACCCGGATCCGTCGCTTCTTCCTCGACGCGTTGGAGCGAGAAGCGTTCGGCGATCTCCCCGGCCCCACCTACGTACGGGGATTTCTTCGCAGCTACGCCGATTATTTGGGCATACCCGCGGAAGAACTGCTTGAGGTGTACCCCCGCAATGTGCCGCTGCACGGCGCTCCGGGGGTGCTGGGCCGGAGGGATTCTTCGGTCGAGGTGCGGATTACGCCGGCCACGCGATTCTCGCGGGCGCGCGGGCTCTTCATCGGCCTCGGAATCGTCGCCGGCGTGGGGGTTCTGCTCGTGGGCTACGTCCTCCTCAGCCAGATCCGCCAGTTCGCGCAGACCCCACCCCCCGCGGCGTCCCGTGCCGCCCCCGGATCATCTCCGAGGGTCGGTCGTCCGGGGGCGGGCGCGCCGGTGAAGGCCGCGCCGGTCCCGCCCCAGGTCCCACCGAATCAGCATCCCGCCCCGCCGCCCCGGCCGGCGGCCGCTCCGTCCGTTGTCCCGACCACCGGCGGCCCCAGCCCGGTCGCCCCTGTCCCTCCACCCCGGCCCGCCTCCGCGTCGCCCCCCGCCGCGCCC
>DATEHM010000034.1:0-12781 GCA_035279545.1 bacterium
CGAGGAGGGCCCGGGGATCGTCGGCAGCGTGAGCGCCGGAGGAGGTGGGGGGGTGCGAAACGACGTCTGCCCCATGAAGTACCCCGCCGCCACCGCCGCGGCGAATATACCCACCACCCCCAGCCCAACCAGCGCCAGGGACAGCCGGCCGCCTTTCATCCCACCCGCCGCCCCATCATGCCATCCATCCGCCCGGATCCCGTCCGTTGGCGTGTGCGCGGCGCGATCGTGCGTCCCTTGGGCCGACCCGCAGGCACCGCCCGGGTTCTCTTCGCGGATGGTCCGTGCCGCCTCCTGCCCAAGGGTCCGCTCCTCAGACGAAAATCCGCCGGTACCGGTGGTAGGCGATCAGGAGGCCGGCGCCGGCGATCACCAGGAGATAATAGGAAAAGAACCGATCCAGGAGGACGGCGCTCCGGGCCGCGTTGGCCAGGACGGCCCCGGGAGCGAGAAACGCGATCAGCCCGGCCATGGAGACCTCGGTCACCCCCACCCCTCCGGGAATCAACAGCGCCATGCCGAGCATGGCGGCCCCCAGGTAGGAAAATGCGATCAAGGCGATTCCCAGCGGGATGCCCATGGCGCGAAACACCGTGAAGACGCGGGCGATATCGAGGGCGGCGGCGACGGCGGTGAGGCCGAGCAGGGGCCACAGCGTTCGGTGCTGCCGCAGCACCAGGAAACTCGAAAAGAACGTCTCGATCAGGTTGAGCACCCGCCCCCGCACCCCTTCGGGAATCGGGATCCGCCGAAGCAGCACGCCGGCCCACGCCTGCACCTGCGCGGGGAGAGCGACCACCAACGCCGACCCGGACACCAACGCCACGATCGTCACCAGCACGACGTGGCTCGCCAGCACCATCCGGCTGGGGACGAACGCGGCGGCCAGGAGAAACGTGGTGATGACGAACACGATGTCAAGGATCCGTTCAACGATCATCGCGGACGTGCTGATCCGCAGCGACACCCCGAAGGAACCCTTCAGCATCACCGCCTTCGCCACCTCAAAGCTCCGACCGGGGGTGATGCTGCCGGCGGCCACCCCGGCGATGACGGAGATCGCGCCGAACCGGACGGAGATCCTCGTCCCCGTGAGGCGCCAGACCATGAACTGCCACCGCGCGGCCTTGACCAGGAGTTGGGCGAGCACCGCGGCGATGGCCAAGCCGAACAGCGACGGCTGGATCCGGCCCATCGCCTCGCCGATCTGGCGGAAGTTGGTGGTGGCGGCGAACGCGGCGAGGATCGCCACCCCGAATCCGAGGAGGAGCAGGCTCACCCACCGTGCGGAGGGGTCGCGTCGGACCGCGACGTCGCCCGGGGTCACCTCGTTGGCTTTTGCGGCTGCCACGCGTCGACGCCCCCTCTGTGCGACGGTCCCCCGAGCCCGCTACTCACCGATCCCCGCCAGATACTGTTCCAGCGTCGCCCGCCGCGCCGTCAACTCCCGCTGGCGCAGCCGATCCGCCTCGACGATCTCGGCCGGGGCCCGCTCCAGGAACATTGGGCTGCGCAGCCGGTCTTCCAGGCCGGTCAGATCCCGCGTGACCGCGGCGAGCTGTTTCGCCAGCCGGGCCCGCATCGCCTGAGCGGCTTCCCCGGCCTCGATGGAGAGGCCGACCTCCACGTCCCCGACCAGCACGGAGAGCCCTCGCGTCGGCCGGGGCGCCGGATCCCGCCGCATCGTCAGCGGCCGGGCCCGCGCCAACGGCCCGATGTAGCGCGCCGCGGCGTCCAACAGCGGTCGCCGGGACGTCGGCGCGAAGACGGTCAGGGGGACCGAGTCGCCGGCGGGAACACCGGCGTCTGCCCGCATGCCGCGCACCGCTCGGATGAGGTTCATCACCAGGCCCAGCTGATCCTCGGCTTCGGGATCGATCCACATCTCGAGATCCGTGGGCCACGGGGCGCGCATGATCGTCGCCCCCTCGTGGGGGAGCGCCTGCCAGATCTCCTCGGTCAGCGACGGCATGATCGGGTGGAGGAGCTGCATCGTCCCGCTGAGGGTCCGGCTCAGCACGGCCCGCGTCACCCGCGGGTGGTCGGCTGCCGGGGGCTCACGCAGGTCGTGCTTCGCCATCTCCACGTACCAGTCGCAGAACTCGTTCCAGATGAACTCGTAGAGGTGCTGGCACACTTCGCGGAACTCAAATCGCTCCAGCGACCCCGTCACCGCGACCGCGGTGCGGGCGAACCGGCTGAGGATCCACCGATCGGTCAGCGCGAGGGAGGCCCTGGCCGGGAGCTCAAGCGACCCGGGACCCTCGTCCAGGTGCATACGGACGAACCGGGCGGCGTTCCAGATCTTGTTCGCAAAGTTCCGCGTGCTCTCGACCATCTGTTCTGAGAATCGCAGGTCCTGCTCGCCGCTGCACCGGTTGATCAGGGCAAACCGCAGCGAGTCGGCCCCATACCGGTCGACGAGGAGGAGCGGGTCGAGCCCCGTGCCCATCGTCTTGCTCATCCGCTTGCCTTCGATGTTGAGCACCGTCGGGTTGATGTAGACGTCGCGGAAGGGGACCTCGCCTCGGAGCTCGAGGCCAAACATGATCATGCGCGCGACCCAGAGGAAGATGATGTCGCGCGCGGTGACCAGGGTGCTCGTCGGGTAGAAATACCCGAGGTCGGCGGTCTCCCTGGGCCAACCCAGGGTCGCCAGCGGCCACAGCGCGGAACTGAACCAGGTATCGAGCACGTCGGGGTCCTGGGTGAGGCTGGTCCCCGCGCACTTCGGACACCGCGCCGGAGGGGTCTTGGTCGCCACCACTTCCCCGCACCCGCAGTACCAGATCGGGATCCGCTGTCCCCACCACAACTGGCGGCTGATGTTCCAGTCGTGGATCCGCTCCATCCAGTCCATATACACCTTCGTCCACCGCTCCGGGTGAAACCGGACGCGGCCGTCCCGCACCGCCTGGGCCGCCGGCGCGGCGAGCTCCTGCATCCGGCAGAACCACTGGTCCGAGATGTAGGGTTCGATCACGGTCTTGCAGCGGTCGCACCGTCCGATGCTCGTCGTGTAGGGCTCCTCGCGCACGACACTCCCCGCAGCCCGGAGGTCCTCGGCGAAGACCCGGCGGCACTCGTCGCGGTCCATCCCCTGATAGCGCTCCCCGCCCAGGTCGTTGATCCGCCCCTGGGGGTCCAAACAGATGAGCACCGGCAGTTTGTGATCGGCCCCGATCTCGTTGTCCAGGGGGTCGTGCCCGGGCGTGATCTTCACCGCCCCGGTCCCAAACTCACGCTCCACGCGGCGGTCGGCGATCACCGGGATCACCCGGTTCACCAGCGGCACGCGCACACGCGTCCCCACCAGGCGCCGGTACCGTTCATCGTCGGGGTGGACGGCGACCGCCACGTCGGCCAGGATCGTCTCGGGGCGCTGCGTCGCGATGACCACCCCCTCCCCGCCGTCTTCGCCGGGGTAGCGGAAGTAGTAGAGCGTGCTCGGCGTCTCCACGTACTCGACCTCGAGATCCGCGATGCTGGTCTGATCCTTGGGGCACCAGCTGATCATGCGCTTGCCCTTGTAGATCAGGCCCTTGGCGAAGAGCCGGACGAAGCAGTCGAGAACGGCGTCCGCGTAGCCCGGATCCATCGTGAACACCGTGCGGTCCCAGTCGCAGGCGCATCCCAGACGGCGCAGCTGGCCGAGGATCGTCTCCCCGATCTGCTCCTTCCATTTCCAGGTCTCCTCGAGAAAGCGCTCTCGCCCCAGCGCGAACCGGGTCAGCCCCCGGGCGGCCAGCCGGCGATCCATGACCACGTGCACGGCGATGCTGGCGTGGTCCAGCCCCGGCTGCCACATCGCGTTCAGCCCCCGCATCCGGCTCCATCGAATCAGGCAGTCCTGGAGGCCGTTGTTGAGGGCGTGCCCCAGGTGCAGCTCGCCGGTGACATTGGGCAGCGGCATCACGATGGTGTACGGCCGGCGGGCCGGGTCGGGGACCGCGTGGAACTCCCCTCGGCCGAGCCACTCGGCGTACCACCGCTCCTCGACGCGCTTCGGCTCATAGGCGCTGGGAATCTCGGTCACCGCGATGCCTCCTCCCCGCTCCGCCGGTAAACGACAGCGCCGCTCCGCCTCAAAGGGCGGAGCGGCGCTCCGCGGTACCACCTTTGTCCCGGCCGGCCCCGTCGGGACCGGTCGCTCGTCACGCTGTCTCGGGCGCTCCCGGACGGGTGGAGACCCCATCGGGTCAGACCCGCCGCTCGGGGGCAACGTTCGATCCGCTCATCCCGGGGAGCTTACACCAGCCCTCCCCTCGCTGCTGGACGACGGACCTACTCCTCCCCGTCATCGCCCCGCCCCGACCCGCAGGACGGTTATGTTGGGCGTATTATACCAGCGCCCCGGAACCCGGTGCAAGCCCGGCCGTCGCGCTCGGCCGCATTACGCCTGGATCGACGGCTGCTGCCGCCGAACCTCGCTGGGCGCATGGGTCAAGGCGGGCAGCCTCAGGCTCGGGCCCAGCGCTTCCTGCAGGACCTCATCCATGTGCTCGACCAGCACGAAGTGGAGCTTCTTCTTGACGTGACCGGGGATCTCCACCATGTCCTTCTCGTTTTCCTTGGGGACGATCACCGTCTTGATCCCCGCGCGGTGCGCGGCGATGACCTTCTCCTTCAGGCCGCCGATCGGAAGCACGTTGCCGCGCAGGGTGATCTCGCCGGTCATCGCCACGTCCTTGCGGACCTGACGGCCGGTGAGCGCGGACGCCACGGCGGTGGCGATCGTGATCCCCGCCGACGGGCCGTCCTTGGGCACGGCCCCCGCCGGGACGTGAATGTGGACGTCGTAGCGCGAGGTGAACGTGTCATCCGCACCGAGCGCGAGCGCCCTCGCCCGGATGTAGCTGAGCGCGGCCTGAGCGGATTCCTTCATCACGTCGCCGAGTTGGCCGGTCAGGATCAACTTGCCGTCCCCCCGAACCAAGGTCGCCTCGACGGTGATGATGTCCCCACCCTGCTCGGTGTAGACGAGCCCGGTGGCCGCCCCGACCTCGTCGATCTTCCCGGCGCTCCCGTAATGGTACTTCGTCGGCCCGAGGAACTTGTGCACGTTCTGAATCGTCACCTTGACCGACGTCGCCTCGCCCTCGGCCACCTCCCGGGCGATCTTGCGGCAGATCGTGGCGATCTCGCGTTCCAGGTTCCGCACCCCCGCCTCCCGCGTGTACTGGCGGATGACGAGCCGCAGGCTCTCATCGGTGAAGGTGACATGCTCCGGTTTGAGCCCATTCTCTTTCAACTGCTTCGGGATCAGAAACTGGGTGGCGATGTGGTGCTTCTCGTCTTCAATATAGCCGGAAAACCGAATGACCTCCAGCCGGTCGCGCAGCGCGGGCGGGACGGTGTCCAGGATGTTCGCCGTGGTGATGAACATCACCTCGCGGAGGTCAAACGGCAGCTCCAGGTAGTGATCGCTGAAGGCGTTGTTCTGCTCTGGGTCGAGCGCCTCCAGCAGCGCCGCCGAGGGGTCGCCGCGGAAATCCATCCCCAGCTTGTCGATCTCGTCGAGCATGAACACCGGATTCCTACTGCCGGCGGTCCGCATCCCCTGCACGATGCGACCGGGAAGCGCCCCCACATAGGTGCGGCGATGCCCGCGGATTTCCGCTTCATCGCGCACGCCGCCCAGCGACACCCGGACGAACTTTCGCCCCAGCGCCCGCGCGATCGACTTCCCGAGGCTGGTCTTTCCCGTCCCGGGCGGGCCGACGAAACAGAGGATCGGCGCCTTGGACTCCGGGGCCAGCTTACGCACGGCGAGATATTCCACCACCCGGTCCTTGGCCTTCTCCAGCCCGTAGTGATCCTCGTCGAGAATCGCACGCGCGGCCTTCGTGTCCAGGCGATCGGCGGTGCGCACTCCCCACGGCAGCGCGATGATCCAGTCCAGGTAGGTGCGAACCACCACCGCCTCCGCGACCATCGGCGGCATCTTCTCCAGACGGCCCAACTCTTCCAGGGCCTTCTCTTTGACTTTCTCGGGAAGGTCGGCCTCCTCGATGCGCTTCCGGTATTCGTCGGCCTCCGCCATCCGCTCGTCCTTCTCGCCGAGCTCCTGCTGGATCGCCTTCATCTGCTCTTTGAGGAAGTACTCGCGCTGGCTTTTTTCCATCTGCTTGCGGACGCGGTTCTGGATCTTCCGCTCCAGCTCCAGGATATTGATCTCTTTGGTGAGGACACCGCTCAGCTTCTCCAACCGGTCCTTGGGCGCGGCTTCGAGGATCCCTTGCCGCTCCTCAACCCTGAGCTGCAGGTGCTGGGCCACCAGGTCCGCCAGCCGACCGGGTTCCTCCGCCGACATCGCCAACATGAACGCCTCGGGCGCGATCGACCGCGAGAGCCGCGCGTATCGTTCAAACTGCGAGGTCACCCCCCGCATCAGCGCCTCGATCTCGAGGGGCTTGTCCTTCGCATCGGTGCGGGGGACGATGCGCACCTGGAAGAACGGGGTGGTCTGGGTCACTTCCGTGACCGCCCCGCGGTGAAGCCCCTCCACGACCACCTGCACCGTCCCATCGGCCTGCTTCCCGACCTGGAGGATCTTGCAGATCGTTCCCAACCAGTACAGATCGTCCGGCCCAGGATCCTCTTGATCGTCCTGCTTTTGGGCGACGAGCAGGATGAGCCGATCGCCGGCGAGCGCCGCCTCCAGGGCGGCCAGCGACTTCGCCCGTCCGACCCCCAGGGGCACCACCATGTAGGGGAGCACGACCGTCCCCTTCAGAGGCAACACCGGCAGCAACTCTGGAAACGTCGGCGGCTGTTCCTGCACCGCCTCCTGCTTCGGCTTTTGATCCGTCATCGGTGAACCTCCTGGGAGGCCGCGTGGTCACGAGCCCACGGACGCCTTCCCATTCATCATCTACCCAAGTGATACGCGAGACCGGCCCCAAATGATTCCTCGGGCCGGCAGACACAGGAGGGGGACCGCACGCGGAGCACCCGCCGACGCGCGGGCGGGTCCTTCCAACGCCGACGCAGCGAGGTATCCGATCAGGCAGGTTTCTCCTTGGGCATCTTCTTGAGATCCCCCGCGGTCAGCAGCACCGGCTCGACCCGCTTCGTCACAGTGTCTTCGCTGATCACGCACCGCTTCACGTCGCCGCGGGATGGAATCTCGTACATGATGTTCAGCATAATCTCTTCGAACACGGTGCGCAGCCCCCTCGCCCCCGTGTGGCGGGTCATCGCCTCCCGGGCGACCGCCCTCAGGGCACCGTCGCCAACGATCAGCTCCACCCCGTCCATCTCCAAGATCTTCTGGTATTGGCGGACGAGGGCGTTTCGGGGTTCCACGAGGATCGTGACCAGATCCGGCTCGGTGAGCGGTTCGATCGGCACCACGATCGGCAGGCGGCCGATAAACTCGGGGATCAGCCCGTATCTGAGGAGATCCTGCGGCATCACCCGCCCCAGCAATTCCCCCACCCGTTGTTCGCGCTTCGGCTCGATCGCTGCCCCGAACCCGATGTTGGCGACCCGGATCCGCGATTCGATGATCCGGTCGAGACCGTCGAACGCCCCGCCGCAGATGAACAGAATGTTGGTGGTGTCGATTTGAATGAACTCCTGGTGCGGGTGCTTGCGCCCGCCCTGAGGCGGGACGTTCGCCGTCGTCCCCTCCAGGATCTTGAGCAGCGCCTGCTGGACCCCCTCCCCGGAGACGTCCCGGGTAATCGACGGGTTCTCGGATTTCCGCGCGATCTTGTCGACCTCGTCGATGTAGACGATCCCCCGCTCGGCCCGCTTGACGTCGTAATCGGCGGTTTGGATCAGGCGGAGGAGAATGTTCTCGACATCTTCCCCGACGTACCCTGCCTCCGTGAGCGACGTGGCGTCGGCGATGGCGAATGGCACGTCGAGAATGCGGGCCAACGTCTGCGCGAGGAGCGTCTTGCCGCACCCGGTGGGACCGATCAACAAGATGTTGCTCTTCTGCAGCTCGACATCGTTGGAACGCTTGGAGTGGGAGCCGATGCGCTTGTAGTGGTTGTAGACGGCGACGGCCAGAGCCCGCTTCGCCCGGTCCTGCCCGATCACGTACTGGCAGAGCGTTTGGAAGATCTCGTGCGGCTTCGGGACGCCGCGGGGTTTGGTTTGCCCGCGCGGCTCGCCGTAGAGCTCTTCCTCAATGATCTCGTTGCAGAGCTCGATGCACTCGTCGCAGATGTACACGCCCGGGCCGGCGACCAACTTCCGGACCTGTTCTTGCGTCTTTCCGCAAAACGAGCACTTCAGGCGATCTCGTTCGTCCCCGAACTTAAACATCGATCCGGCGCCTCTGTGAGTGTAACATCGTCTGTCAGCGACTCGGTGGGGGGATCAGCTGTCGTGGCTTGATCACGTCGTCGACAAGGCCGTAATCCTTTGCTTCCGTCGAGCTCATCCAGAAGTTGCGCTCCGTGTCGCGCTCCACGCGCTCCAGCGGCTGCCCGGTATGCTTGGCCAGCACCTCGTTGAGGATTTGCCGGATGGTCATGAACTCCTTTGTCTGGATCCCGATGTCCGTCACGGATCCCTGGGCTCCGCCCCAGGGCTGGTGGATCATCATCCGGGAATACGGAAGGGCAAACCGCCGTCCCTTGGTCCCGCCCGCCAGGATGATCGCGCCCGCGCTGGCCGCAAGCCCGACGCAGATCGTCGACACCGGCGACCGCATGTACTGCATCGTGTCGTAGATCGCCAACCCGGCCGTGGCTTCCCCCCCCGGCGTATTGACGTACAATTGGATCTCCTTCTCGGGGTCCTCATACTCGAGGTAGAGCATCTGCGCGATAATCAGGTTGGCCATTTCGTCTTCGATGGGACCGCCGATGAAAATGAGCCGTTCCTTGAGGAGGCGCGAGTAGATGTCGTACGCGCGCTCCCCTCTCGCGGTCTGCTCCACGACCATCGGGATGTAATGCATCAAGTGCCCCTCCACCAGATACAGCCTTTCCGATTCAGCACGCGCCCCCACGGCTCCCCCCAACCTCTTCTAGTACCCCGGTGGGCGGTAGGAGGGGACGGCATCGAGCGCGCGCCGGCCCGCCGAAGCTGAAACCCCGGGGGAATCCGCTACCGTGCAGATTCTCCCGGGGCCTCCGCAGACGCGCTGCCGGGTACCCGAGCCCCCGAGGCCAGTTCGACCAGCGTCGCCATCGCCTTCTGCCGCAGCAGGTGTTCCCGCAAGGCGTCCAGCCGGTCCCCCTGGGCGAGCCAGGCCTTCGTCTTGCCGACGTCTTCGCGCGACTCACGAGCGAGGTTCTCGACGCCCTGAGAGATTTCCTCTTCGGTCAGCGTGATCGCTTCGCGCTTGACGATCTCATCGCGCAGGAGACGGGTGCGGACCCGCCGTTCTGCCCCCGCCCGCAGCTCCTTCCGCAGCGCTGCTTCGTCTTTTTCCTGCGATCGGAGGTAGGTCTCCAGGCTCAGCCCTTTCGCCCGCAGCCGGCCGGTGAGGTCTTCCACCATATGCTCCACTTCGTGCGCGACCATGCTCTCCGGGAGATCGATCCGGGCCTCCGCCAGAACCGCGTCGACCACCCGCTCGCGGAGGGCGCGTTCTTCCGCCTCCGCCCGTTCCGCCGCCAGTCGCTCCCGCAACAACCCTCGCAGCGCCGCCAGGGTCGATTGATCGGAGACGGAACGGGCAAAGGCGTCGTCGAGCGCCGGCAGTTCCTTCCGGCGGACGTCCACCACGTGCACCTCGACCGGGCTCTCCGCCCCGGCGGGCTGGGCGGTCCGATCCTCGCCGGCCCGAACCCCTTCCAGGACGGCCTCCACCTCGGCCGGCAACAACCCTCCCCCCACTTCAACTAGAAGCTCTTTGCCGGCTTGGAGACGCCCCGTTCCCCCGGGCGCCCGCGTGACCTTGAGCAGGATGTAGTCACCGCGCCGGGCGGGCTCGTCCCCGGCGGGCACAAGATGGCCGTGACGGGCGCGGAAATCCTCCAGGACCCGATCGATGTCCGCGTCGGTAACGGGGTGAGTTTCGCGCTCCACCCTCAGCGCCCGGTAGTCGGGCAGGGTGATCTGCGGATAGACGTCAACGGTGGCGGTGAGGTGTAGCCCCTTGCCGTCCGGGCCGTCCTTGACGTCAAACGTGGGACGGCCGACAGGAGCGACCTCCGCATCGTGTACCGCCTGGGCGAAGCGCTCCGACAGCAGTTCGTTGAGCGCTTCTTCCCGGAGGGCGGCCGGTCCGAGGTGGCGCTCCAGCACGACCCGCGGCGCCTTCCCTTTGCGAAATCCGGGGATCTGCACCCGCTTCACCAGGATGGTGTAGGCGGCGTCCATCGCCCGGGCGATCTCGTCCTCGGAGATCTCAATATCGAACACCGCCCGGCTGCCTGGCTCGGTCCGCCACGCCATCTTCACCGGGGCCGTTGCCATCGCTGTGGGATCTGCCTCCTTCCACGGAGTTTGGGACGATGGATGCGAGATAGCCTCGACGGGCCATCCGTCGAGGCTATCTCCCGGGCGCAGTATAACACACGACCTTTCGGCCGTTCAAGTAAGCGCACTCCGAAGTGCGGGCGGAGGGATTTGAACCCCCACGGACCTTTCGGCCCACCAGGTCCTAAGCCTGGTGCGTCTGCCGGATTCCGCCACGCCCGCGCGTCGTTGCCTCGATTTTACGTCCTCCCATTTGCCGCCGTCAATTTTCGGCCGCGCAGGCCGCAGCCCCGGCGGCGAAGACACCTTCGCGCACGCCTTGCGGATTTACACTCCTCCCGGGCTTTGCTAGAATGGCGACGGGGCCGTTAGCACAACTGGCAGTGCAGGGGACTCTTAATCCCAAGGTTGCAGGTTCGAGTCCTGCACGGCCCACCATCACCCCGCTGCACCCGACTACACAAGATTGCGCCAGGTCGCATCGTCCCTGGATCTCCGCCCATCCGAGCGTAGCACGGGGGCCGGCCGTTGGGCTCGAGGGGGTGGTCGACGCTGCGATCCCCCCGGCGATTTCCGCCACCTCGTCGAGTTTCCGGAGAACTTGAGGAAGACGTCCGGTGCCGCCACGACCCCAGGGAGGCGAACCTCTATCGGCTTAAATTCCGTCCCCAGGGGCGCGGGGTCAGCGGGCGCGCGTCGAACTACGCCCGACACTCTGGCGACGTGAGGTCACCCCGGATCGAGGTTTGCGGTGGACGCCGAGCAGCGTGGTGGCGGGACTTGGGAAGGGTACCCCGATGCGGCCCGCCCCTGTCGCGATGCTCACAACTGAGAGGAGCGTTTTGCCGTCAACATGAGCTTGGTCGCCGCTACGGTCGCTTCGCTGCGCGTGCGCACGCCGAGCTTGTGCAGGATCGACGAAACGTGGTGGTCGACCGTCTTGGCCGAGAGGAAGAGCTGTCCGGCGATATCGACGTTGCGCAGGCCACCGGCCACGAGCGCGAGCACCTCGATTTCTCGGACGGTGAGACCACCGAGGTTCTCGCGCGTCGAGGGGTGAGGCCCGCGCCTGAGGCCGCGCACACCTCGCTGGCGCAGGCGGCGGGCGGCGATCGCTGAGGCGGGCCGCGCGCCGAGACGCTGAAGCTCCGCGAAGCTTCGGCGCAGGGCCGTCTCGTCATCGGTGTGCGCAAGCGCGAGCGCGGCCTCGTAGGGGCACCCGATTCGTGTCCAGAGCTCCGCGGCCCGCATCCCCTCGCCGGCGATCTCCAACGCGTATGGCTCGGCGGCGTCCGCTGGCGGCGTCTCCTGGAGTCCGGCGCGCCAGCGCCAGATTGCCAGCTCGCCAATCACCCACGGATTGCCCACCTGGAGTGCCCGTTCGAACGCCGTCCGGGTCTCGCCGTCGATCGCGCCGGGATTGCCCTCGAGCCACGCCGCCTCGGCCCTTGCCGCGGCGACGGGCGCGATCCGCTGAAGCGGATCGGTCCCCACGGTCAATCCGCGCGCCTCGTCGAGCGGCTGCCAGCACTCCGGTTCTCCACGCCGCGCCCGCAAGAGCCCGAGGACCACGAGCGCGAGGGTGCGCAGGAGCGTGGCGTCCCGGGGATGGCCGAGGACAAACGACGCCGAGCCGCCGGCCTCGGTCCAGCGCCCCTGGTCGAGTTCGACGCGGGCCCGGTACGCGAGCAGGTACAGCACCCACAAGTCAAGGCCGCGTTCGGTGCAGTACTCGATCCCCGCGGCGAGACGATCTGTAAGGGTGTACGCGCGGGTGCGCGTGATCGCCCAGGCGAGGTTGATGTAGGCCCGCCCCACGTGCTCTTCAAAGCCGGCCCGGTCGCCGAGCTCGATGCTCCGCTCGAGCTTTTCCCTGCCTGCCGGTGCCCCGGCGAGGAGCTCCATCGTGCCGATGTTGTTGAGGGCGTGGACGAGGATCTCGGTGTCCTTGAGGCGATGCGCGACCTCGATCGCACGCTTGCCCCAGGCGACGGCCCCCCCGCCATCCTCTGCGTTCATGCAGAGTTGCGAGAGGGCGCTGTAGGCCTTCGCGAGTTCGCGTCCGGGCGGGAGTTGCTCGAGCAGAGCCAGGGCCTTCCGGCCCGCCTCCTCGGCTTCCGCCACCCGGCCGGAACACCAGAGAGGGTGTGCGAGCGAGCGGAGCACGTCTCCCTCCTTGCGCCGGTCGCCGAGCTTCCGATAACAGTCGAGCGCGCGCTCCAGCGCCTCGATCGCCTGATGGAACTGGTCGGTCAGGAAGCACTCGTAGGAGAGACGCTCGAAGAGCTCCGCCCGCGCCTCCAGGGGGGCGGTGCCGGTGAAGCGCAGCGCCCGCGCGTACTGCGCGGCAGCCTCACGGTGCGCGCCGAGCGCGGCGGCACGCGCGGCCGCT
>DATEHM010000035.1:0-7695 GCA_035279545.1 bacterium
GGCCTGCCCCCCGAGACCGCCGCCGCCCGCGCGCGTCGCGCCGGCGCGATCGTGCGGCGGCTCGCCCAGCGATACCCGCACGCCGCCATTCCGCTCCACCACTCCTCCCCGTTCCAACTGTTGGTCGCCACCATCCTCTCCGCGCAGTGCACCGATGCGGCGGTCAACGAGGTCACCAAGACCCTGTTCCGGCGCTACGGCACGCCCGCCGACTTCGCCGGCGCCCGGCGGGAGACGCTGGAGCAGGCGATCCACAGCACGGGGTTTTTCCGGTCGAAGGCCCGGGCGATCCAGAACACCGCCCGACTGCTCCTGGAGCGGCACGGGGGAGAGGTCCCGCAGACGATGGAGGACCTCGTCGGTCTGGACGGCGTGGGCCGGAAGACGGCAAACGTCGTGCTCAGCCTCTTCGGGATCCCCGGCGTCGTCGTGGACACGCACGTCCGGCGCCTCTCCCGCCGGCTGGCGCTGACCGCCCACGACGATCCCGACAAGATCGAGCGGGACCTCATGGCCGTGATCCCCCAGGAGGCGTGGAGCCAGTTCTCGCTCAGGCTCATCTACTTCGGCCGCGAGATCTGCGAGGCGCGCCGGCCCCAGTGCGCCTCCTGCCCGCTGCGCGCCCTTTGCCCGTCCGCGAAATACGGCGGATTCCCCCCGTGGATGGCGTCCCGCGGGGACGGAGGAGGCCGCGCCACCCGGGAGCAGGGACTCCGGCCCAAGACGCCTGGGAGGCGCGTGCGATGAGTGGACTGCTCACCGGCAAGACGGCGCTGATCATGGGGGTGGCCAACCGCTGGAGCATCGCCTGGGCCGTCGCCCGGGCGTTTGCGCGCGAGGGCGCCCGCCTCGTCTTCACCTTCCAGGGCGAGCGGCAGGAAAAAGACGTGCGCGAACTCGCCGGCGCCCTCCCCGACCCGGTGATCCTTCCCTGCGACGTGACCCGGGACGAGGACCTCGCCAAGCTGGCCGAGTCGATCCAGGCCCAGGTCAAGGGCCTGGACGCCCTCGTCCACAGCATCGCGTTCGCCAACCGGGAGGATTTGGGGGGCGCGTACGTCGACACATCGCGAGCGGGGTTCGCGCTGGCCTTGGAGGTCAGCGCGTTTTCGCTCGTCGCGACGGCTCGGCACCTGCTCCCGGTGCTGCGGCCCGGCGCGGGCATCGTGACGCTCACTTACATCGGGTCGGACCGGGTCATGCCCAACTACAACGTCATGGGGGTGGCCAAGGCCGCGCTCGAGGCGTCCGTCCGATATCTCGCCAGCGACCTCGGCCCGCGCGGCATCCGGGTCAACGCCGTCTCGGCGGGCCCGATCAGGACCACCTCGGCGCGGGCGGTGCAGGGGTTCAGCCGAATCCTCGGCGTCATGGAAGAGCGCTCTCCGCTCCGCCGGAACACCGACCCGGCGGAGGTCGCGGACGCCGCGGCGTTCCTGGTGAGCCCGCTGGCCCGGGGCATCACGGGCGAGGTCCTCTTCGTCGACAACGGCTTCCACATCATGGGATTGTGAGCGTCAGCCCGCGGACGCGGGCGCATCCTGGGTCAGCGGGAACGAGGCGCAGAGCGGGGCGAGCGGACACGCCGGGCAGTGGGGCCGACGGGCGCGGCAGACGGTCGCCCCGAAATCCATCAGGCCCTGGTTGAAATGGTACGCCTGCCCGTGGGGCAGGAGAGCTGCCGACAACGCCCACAGCAGCCGGTCCGGCGCCGCCGCCCCCTCCCCCAGGAACACGCGCCGCAGGACGCGCCGCACGTTGGTGTCCAGGATGGGCGCGTCCTGGCGGTAGGCGAAGCTGAGCACCGCGCCGGCGGTATAGGGACCGATTCCCTTCAACGCCAGCAGCTCCTCGCGCGTGCGCGGGATCTTGCCCCGGTGGCGCCGGACGGCGGTCCGCGCGATGTCGCGCAGCCGGACCGGCCGGATATTATAGCCGAGGGGATACCACGCCTCCCGCACCTCCCGGTTCCCGGCCGCGGCAAGCGATTCCAGCGATGGGTACCGCGTGAGCCATTCCCGGTATTTGGGGACGACGCGATCCACCTGGGTCTGCTGCAGCATGATCTCGGAGACGAGGATGTGGTACGGATCGCGGGTGCGCCGCCAAGGCAGATCGCGGCGGTGCCGCCGGTACCAGCCGAGGAGGCGCCGCTGAAATGCCCGGCGCCTAGGCGCCGGCACCCGGGACGGTTCGGCGTGCTTCACCTGGCCCCGAGCCGCACGTAGCGGACCTGCGACCGCCCCTGCGCGGTGTGGGTCCATATGACATCGGCTCCCTGATCCGAGGCCAGCACGCTCGGGAAACTGTTGCCCTCGTCGACCGCCGCCCGCACCGCCGGCTCCCACCGCCCATCGAAGCGCCGCACGAGGATCTCCCCGTCGTCGCGATCCCAGGCGACGCAGATGACCCCCGACGGGGCGACGCTGACCGAGGGGTGATGCGCGGGCAGCCGACCGTCGGAGAGGACCGCGGGATCCTCCCACCGCCCCCCAACGCGCCGCGTAAAGCGGATCGCCGAGGCGAGGCCGTCATGCTGCTCCCAGGTGAGCGCGGCCTGCCCCTCCGGGTCGACGGCGATGTCCGGATTGAAGGCGTCCGAGCGGGTGGCCAGCACGGTCTCCGGCTCCCCCCACGCGGCCGTGCGCTCCGCGTAGCGGACCTGGTACACCCGACCGTCGGACTGGTACCAGGACGCGCGCAGCCGGCCGGTCCGATCGGCGGCGAGCGCCGGGTTCACCGAATCGGGGAGGCCGGTTGAGACCAACCGCGGCGGCGACCACGCGCGGCCGTCGAACCCCGTGTAGAAGATTTCGTAGATCGACCCGTGCCGTGTCGAGGCGGGCTGCGAGGCCCCCCGGATCCCGTACCAGACGACCTGCGGATGGCCTCGCTCGTCGAGGGCGAGGGAGGGAAACCCCGCGTATCCGGGCGCGGGGGAAATCCGCGCCTGCGGCGCGGCCCACCCGCCCTGCCAGGCGCGGTAGTAGATCTTGCCCACCCCATCGTCGTAGCGGGTCCAGATCACGTGCAGCCGTCCGATCCGGTCGAGCGCCAGCGCGGGGAGCCGCGACGGCACCGCCCCACCGCTCGCCCGCGCCAGGAGCGACCAGCGCCTCCCCTGGTCCCGCGACGCCGCCAGGACGACCTGGGCGGTGCCGCCCGCATTCTCGACGTAGGCCACCACGAGCCCGACCGCGGGGTCGCGCACCATCTTCACCTCGTTGTTGGACGAGGTGGCGTCCTCGGTCACCGCCTCGGCGACGACCGCGGCGGAGCCGACGCCGGACGCCGCCTCAGCCGAGCGCGCATGCCCGGAGATGCGGGCGGGAGCGGAAAGGAGGATCGAGGCGCACAGGATGGAGAGGCGGGCAAGCGATCGCACGGTGTGAGGATTGGCGATCGCCGGAATCATCCCTGCTCCCGTCGCGTCGACGGTGCGCGTCCGCTGACCGTTTCTTCCCATTCCGCCGCGGATCAGTATAATGGACGAAGTGGGCGCGCGCCGGTGGGGCGCGGATCCCTGTCCGGAGGTTTCTCGATGACATACCGCACGGCTCCTCGATGACGTACCGCACGCAAGGACGCAGTGTCGTCCTGGCGCAGCGCGGCCTGATGGCGACCGACCATCCCCTCGCGTCCGCCGCCGGGCTCCGGGTGCTGGAAGAGGGCGGCAATGCGATCGACGCCGCCGTGTGCGCCGCTTCCACCCTCGGGGTGGTCATGCCGATGATGACCGGCATCGGGGGCGACACCTTCCTCTTGTACTACGAAGCGGCGCGGAACCGCGTCGTCGCCCTGAACGGCAGCGGCGCGGCTCCCCAGGGGGCGACCCCGGAATTCTTCGCGGAGCGCGGATACGAGACAATGCCGCTGCGCGGGATGCTGGCCCCCTCCGTCCCGGGCGCGATCGACGCGATGGCCACCGCGCTCGCGCAGTGGGGGAGCGGCCGCTTTGCGCTGGCACGGCTGCTGGAACCGGCGATCCACTACGCCGCCTCCGGCTTCCCGATCAGCGAAAAAGTGGCGGCGTGGTTCGGGGAGGTCGCTCCCGTCCTCTCCGGGTACCCCTCCTCCGCCCGGATCTACCTCCCGCGCGGCCGTCCGCCCCGGGTCGGGGAGATCTTCGTTCAAACCGACTTGGCCGGCTCGCTCCGCGCGATCGCCGAGCACGGCGCCCGGACGTTCTACGAGGGGCCGCTGGCCGAGGCCGTCGCGGCCTACGCCCGTGCGCACGGCGGACTGCTCGGAACCGCGGACTTGGCCGCACACCATAGCGAGGTGTGCGAACCGGTGACGACGGTCCATCGGGATCTTGTGATCCACAGCACCCCACCGCCCTCCCAGGGCTTCGTCCTCCTCGAGATGCTGAACCTCCTCGAGCAGGACGACCTCGGCGAGCTGCCCTGGGGATCGGCCGCGGCGGTCCACCTCATGGTGGAGGCGAAGAAGCAGGCCTTTGCCGACCGCCTCGCCTACGTGGGGGATCCCCGGTTCGTGTCGAACCCGCTCGACCGCCTGCTGAGCAAGGCGTACGCCCGCGAGCGGCGGCGGGCGCTCGACCCCCGGCGGGCGCAGGCGGTGGTCGCGGCGGGCATGCTCCCCGAACGGGTCGGCGAGACGACGGCATTCGTGGTCGCGGATCGGGATGGGAACGTCGCCAGCTACATCACCAGCCTGTCCGCCGCCTTCGGCTGCGGCGAGGTCGTGGAGGGCACGGGCATCCTCTTGAACAACCGCGGCGGGCGAGGGTTCAGCCTCGAACCCGGACACCCCAACCGCATCGCCCCGGGCAAGCGGACGATGCACACGCTCATGGCCTTCCTGGCGACCCGGCAGGGACGCCCGCATCTCGCCTGGGCGACCCGGGGAGGGGACGCGCAGGCCCCCTGGGACTTTCAGGTCTTCAGCAACATCGCGCATCACCACATGAACGTCCAGGAGGCCGTGGAGCGGCCGCGCTGGTTCAGCTTCCCCGCGACGGATCCGGCGACCATCCGGTCGCCGTTCGAGTTGCGGATGGAGGACGGATTCCCGCCCGGGACCTACGAGCAGCTGCGCACGCTCGGCCACCGCGTGGCCGCCCCGAGGCCCTCAAGCGGAGGGGTGCAGGTGGTCCTCGTCGATCCAGACGAACGGGTTTACGCGGGCGGGTCGGATCCCCGGCCCGACGGGTGCGCGATCGGATTCTAGAGCGAGACGACAGCGGAGGGATGGGAGTGGCAGACGTCCGTCACGAGCGCACGCTGATCCTGATCAAGCCCGACGGGGTCCAGCGTGGACTATCCGGGATCATCCTGGCCCGGCTGGAGCAGGTCGGGCTGAAGGTCGTGGGGCTGAAGATGGTTCGGGCGACCCGGGAGGTGCTGGAGCGCCACTACCCGGCGGACGAGGCGTGGGTCCGCACGGTCGGCGGGAAGACGCGCGAGGCGTTTGAGAGCTATGGGCTGGACGTCCGGGCGATGATGGGGACGGACGACGCCGGGGAGATCGGGCGCCAGGTGCGCGGGTGGCTGATCGACTTCATGCAGACGACGCCGGTGATCGCCGCGGTCCTGGACGGCGTGCACGCGGTCAGCGTCACCCGGAAGATCGTCGGGAAGACCCTTCCGGTCTTCGCTGAACCGGGGACGATCCGCGGCGACTTCTCGAGCGACGCGCCGACGGTCGCCAATGCCGGCCGACGACCGGTGCGCAACCTGATCCACGCCTCGGGCACCGTGGACGAGGCGGCCCACGAGGTGCCGCTGTGGTTCACCGCCGACGAGCTGCACACCTACCGCCGCAGCGATGAGGGCGTGATGTTCGGCGAGGGTTAGACTCCCCCTCCGTGGGGGATAACCCCAAGGGAACCTTTCCCCAAACGTGTCCGTGTAGGTCTCAGGAACCCACACCTGATAGGAGATGACGCGATGCGCACTCAACGCACGCTCGCACGAAGCTCGCTGGCCGTGGCCGCGGCGATGGCGGTGATGCTGGCCCTCTCCGGCGCGCCGGCGGCGGCCGCCACGACCGTCTGGGTCCCGGCGGGGACTCACGTTGGACTACAGTTTCTCACCGGGGTCGACTCCCGCAGGACGACCGCGGGCAGCCGGATACACTTCAAGGTCACGAGCAACGTGATCATGAACCGGCGGGTGATCATCCGGGCGGGCGCGCCGGCGTCGGGAACCGTCACCCAGGTCGGCAAGCCGGGCGTCTTCGGGAAGAGCGCGAAGGTGGTCGTCGGCTTCATCACCGCGACCGGGGTGGACGGCAGACCGATCAAGCTCACCGACGTGGTGGTCTCGAAGGACATGATCAACAAGAGCCGAGCCGGGGCGGCCGGCGCCACCGTCGCGGGCGCCATCGTCCTCGGCCCGGTAGGGCTCCTGGCGGGCGCGCTGATCAGGGGGAACGACGTCGAGGTACCGGCCGGCACCTATGTCACCGACACGATCAAAGTGGGGGCCCGCGTCAAGGTAAGCTAGGTCACCCCCGAACACGCCGGGGCCCCGGGTTGATCCCGGCGGCGGCCGCGTGTTCCCGTTACCGACCGGGGGCGGCGACGTCCAGCACCACGGCCGTCGCCAGCCGCGCGGACACCGCCAGCAGGTTCGGGTCCACCCGATCCACCGTGTCCTTCGGGGTGTCGTAGTACGGATCGTCGGGCCTCAAGATGAAGACGACGGGGACGCCCACCGCCTCGAAGCTCTGGTGGTCGCTGCCTCCTGAGGGCTGGACGATCACTTTGATGCCGAGACGCTCGGCCATCCCGGCGGCGGTGTGGACGAGGTCGTCGCTCCCCTTGTCCCTGGCCAGTTGCAGCTTCTCGCCCACCCCTTCCATGTCGAGATCCACCATGCCGACGACGGGATCGGCACCCATATGGTGCACGTAGTACTCGGAGCCGTACAGACCGTACTCCTCCTCGCCGAAGAAGACGAACCGGACGGTCAGCGCCAGCGGCACGCCGCGGAGCACCTCCGCCACCTCGAGGGCGGTGGCGACGCCCGAGGTGTTATCGTTGGCCCCCGGGGCCCCCTCCACCGTGTCGCGGTGCGCCCCCACCACCAGGACCCGGTGCGCGTCCCGCGTGCCGGGCTTGGTGCCGATGATGTTCCACGTGGTGCGCTGCTCGTCGACGGTCTGCACGTTGAGGTGCACGGTCACGGCGCCCGCGCGCACAAGGGAGAGCAGGCGTTCGCCCTCGACGCCGGAAAGGCTGACCGTGGGGATCTTCGCGCCCCGGCCGACGACGCCGCGCAGGTCGCCCGCCTGAACGTTGTAGATGATCGCGGCCAGCGCTCCGGCGTCGCCGGCGTTCTTGACCTTCTCGGCAAACGTCATTCCGCCGCGCAGGATCAGCGCGATCTTCCCCGCGGGCGGCTTCGCGCGAACGTCCTCGGGGCGAGCGAGCCCGACGTCGACCACCTCCGCGGCGATCCCCCCATCGACCGTGGAGGGGGAGTACACCATGGCGTTCGGATGGAGCACCACGGTGGGCGCCGACGGCACACTCAACGCGACCGCCCGCACCCCGAAGAACGGAAATTGAAACGCCTGCCACTCCACCGCGTACCCGTCCCCTTCCAGCTGACGGGCGATGTACGCTCCGGACGGGCGGTCCTGGGGGCTCCCGGCCACGTGGGGGCCGATGCGCTGGGACAGCGCCAGGACGTGCTCGTACGCCCGCCGGCCGGAAACCTGCGACAG
>DATEHM010000036.1:0-18632 GCA_035279545.1 bacterium
GGATGTCCAGACGTACGGATCGCGCGGCCAGCACCATACCGCCGCGCTGAGCCTGCGGTTGGCAGAGGTGGATCTGTTGCGTGAGGAGCTCGGAGAATGGCCCGTGGTGTTGTTGGATGATGTGCTGGCGCATCTGGACGCCTCGCGGCAGGCGCTGCTGCTGCGGGAGGTGGCGGGGCCGCAGGTGTTGCTGACGCATACGGAATCCCTCGCGGCAGAGGCCGCCGGCCTGCGCGTGCTGCGGGTTCGTGCCGGTGCGGTTGCGGAGGAGCCAGGTGTTTCCGCTCAAGGATCTGCTGGCTGACGCGCTCGGCGCGCTCATGGGTCCGCGGAGGGCCCGGCAAGCCGCCGTGCTGGATGCGTGGCCGGAGGTTGTGGGGGAGGCGCACGCGCGCCACGCGCACGCGGCCGGCATTCGGGGGAATGTGTTGGTGGTGGTCACCGATCTGCCGGCGCTCTCATACGAGCTCGGCCTGCGCCGCGGGGTTTTGGTCGACACGCTCAACCAGCGGGTGGGGGAGCGGGTCATTGATGAGATTCACATTGTGATGCGCCCTCTGGGGGCGCTGCCGGGAGACGGTGACGGCGAAGCGGGGTGAGATGGCGTGTATTTGCATTTGGGTGGGGATGTCGTGGTCCCGATTCGGGAGATCATCGGGATCTTCGACTCGCGGTTGCTTGAGGGCAACGACGATAATCGGCGGTTTGTGGAGGTCGCGCGCACGCAGGGGCGGATCCGATCCGAGGTGCCCCCCGGGGGGTGTAAGGCGGTGGTCGTCACGACGACCGGAGTGTACACTTCGGCCATCTCGTCGCTGACGCTTCAAAAGCGCGTCACCCACGTCCAGTGGGGGCTCCAGGAAGGGGGAAATGCAGGTTTGACCTGAGGGGTAATTTTTGGTAATGTATATTGAAGGAACTTTTATGGGCGTGGCTCAGGCCACGCCCTGTCCCCATGCCAATTTGCGACGGCTCGGAGCCTACATCGGAGGACAGATTGCCGCATGAGTGACGCTACCTATGACGCACAACAGATTCAGGTTCTCGAAGGGCTAGAGGGCGTCCGCAAGCGGCCGGGGATGTACGTCGGCAGTACCGGGAGCCGCGGTCTTCATCACCTGGTTTTCGAGGTCGTCGACAACAGCGTCGACGAGGCACTCGCCGGGTACTGCAAGCGAATCGATGTCGTCATCCACCAGGACAACAGCGTCACCGTCACCGACGATGGGCGGGGGATTCCGGTTGATGTAGTCCCCAAGGTCGGGAAGCCCGGCGTCGAGGTCGTCATGACCATGTTGCACGCCGGTGGGAAGTTCGGCGGGGGCGGGTACAAGATCTCCGGGGGCCTCCACGGCGTCGGCGTCTCGGTGGTGAACGCGCTTTCCGAGTGGCTCGAGGTCGAGGTCCACCGGGATGGCAAGCGCTACGCGCAGCGCTTCGAGCGGGGGCAGCGGGCGAGTGCGCTCCGGACGATCGGGAAGACCGATCGCACGGGTACGACGGTGACCTTCTATCCAGACCGCAAGATCTTCGTCGAAACGGAGTACGACGCCAAGATCGTCGCCGAGCGGTTGGACGAGCTGGCGTACCTCAACGCCGGTCTGACGCTGACGCTGCAGGATGAGCGCACCGGCGATCGCCAGGAGTTCACGCACAAGGGCGGGATCACGGAGCTCGTCCGCCACCAGAACAAGAACAAGGGCGCGCTGGGCGATCCGATCAGCGTGCACCGGGTGCGCGATGGGGTCGAGGTCGATGCCGCGGTCCAGTACAACACCGGGTATCTGGAGCACGTGTTCACCTACGTCAACACGATCAACACCATAGAGGGCGGCACCCACCTGGTGGGGTTCCGGTCCGCGCTCACCCGGAGTATCAACGATTACGCGCGACGGCAGGGGCTCCTGAAGAACGGCGATCCGAGCCTGCAGGGCGAGGACGTCCGCGAGGGGCTGACGGCCGTGATCTCGATCAAGCTCCCCGAGCCGCAATTCGAGGGGCAGACGAAGACCAAACTCGGCAACCCCGAGATCAAGGGGCTGGTCGAGTCGGTTGTGGGGGAGGAACTCGCCGAGTACTTCGAGGCGCATCCGGGCGATGCGAAGAAGGTGGTCGCTAAGGCCCTCCAGGCGGCGCGCGCCCGGGAGGCGGCCCGGCAGGCTCGCGACCTGGTGCGGCGGAAGAACGCGCTCGATATCAGCACGCTGCCGGGCAAGCTCGCGGACTGCGCGGAGAAGGACCCGACGAAGTGCGAGATCTTTGTGGTCGAGGGGGAATCCGCGGGCGGCAGCGCCAAGGCGGGCCGGGACCGGCAGTTCCAGGCGATCCTGCCGATTCAAGGCAAGATTCTGAATGTAGAGAAGGCGCGGCAGGACAAGATGCTGGGCCACGAGGAGATTCGGGCGCTGATCACGGCGCTCGGGACGGGGATCGATAAGGAGTTCAACATCGACAAGCGGCGGTACGACCGGGTGATTCTGATGGCGGACGCGGACGTCGACGGTGCGCACATCCGCACGCTCCTGCTGACGTTTCTTTACCGCTACATGCCGGAGTTGATTGAGCGCGGGAAGGTCTTCATCGCCCAGCCTCCGTTGTACCTCATCAAGGCGGGCAAGAAGCACTACTACGCCTTCGCCGACGCGGAGCGCGATGAGATCACCGCCGACTTGACCAAGCAGAACACCACCTTTGAGATCCAGCGGTACAAGGGTCTGGCCGAGATGAACCCAGAACAGCTCTGGGAGACGACGATGAATCCGGCGAAGCGCACGTTGCTCCAGGTCGAGCTCGTGCGCGGCCAGACCAACGGCGTGGACGAGGTCGACGAGTTGTTCAAGACGCTCATGGGCGATGAGGTGGAGCCTCGGCGGCAGTTCATTCAGAAGTACGCGAAGGAAGTCCGCAACCTGGATATCTGAATCTCGCCGGAGAGGGCCCGCCGCGCTCAGGATTTGCATGCGGTCGGGTAGCGGCAGGGCGCCGACGCGACGTCCAACCTGAGGAGAGGCATGGCCACCGAAGAGAGCATCATTACCCAACCGATCGACCGGGAGATGCGGACGTCGTATCTGGATTACGCGATGTCCGTCATCGTTAGCCGCGCGTTGCCGGACGTTCGGGACGGGCTCAAACCGGTGCAGCGCCGCATCCTGTTCGGCGCCTCGGAGATGGGCCTGAGTCCCGACCGGCCGTACAAGAAGTGCGCTCGGGTTGTTGGTGAAGTGATGGGCAAGTTCCACCCCCACGGCGACGTCCCAGTGTACGAAGCCCTCGTGCGGATGGCCCAGGATTTTAGCTTTCGCTATCCGCTGATCGACGGGCAGGGCAACTTCGGCAGCGTGGACGGCGATCCGCCTGGAGCGATGCGCTACACCGAGGCCCGGCTCTCCCGGATGGCGATGGAGCTGCTCGCGGACATCGATAAAGAGACCGTCGCCTTCGTACCGAACTTCGACCAGTCGCTGGAACAGCCGGTTGTCCTTCCGAGCCGCGTGCCCAACCTCCTGATGAACGGCGCGGCTGGAATCGCCGTGGGGATGGCCACCAACATCCCGCCGCACAATCTCGGCGAACTGGCCGACGCGCTGACCGCCCTGATCGAGAACCCCAGGCTCGAGACGGAGGAGCTGCTGAAGATCGTCAAAGGACCGGACTTCCCGACCGGCGGCCTGATCCTCGGCCGGGACGGGATTCGTCAGGCCTACCTGGAGGGGCGGGGGAGCATCACCGTCCGCGCCAAGACCATCATTGAGGAGTTGCGGGGCGGACGGGTCGCCATCATCGTAACCGAGCTCCCGTACATGGTGAACAAAGCGTCCCTGATCGAGCGGATTGCCCAGTTGGTGCGGGAGAAAAAGCTGAACGGCGTCTCAGACCTCCGGGACGAGAGCGACCGCCAAGGGATGCGCGTCGTGATCGAGCTTCGCCGCGACGTGAATCCCCAGATCGTGCAGAACCAGCTCTTCAAGCACACGCAGATGCAGACGACCTTTGGCGCCATCATGCTGTCGCTCGTCGAGGGCGTGCCGCGGGTCCTCAATCTCAAGCAGATGCTCACGTATTACCTGGAGCACCGCAAGGTGGTTGTCACCCGCCGGACCCAGTTCGAACTGCGCAAAGCCAAGGCGCGCGCGCATATCCTGGAAGGCCTCAAGATCGCCGTCAAGTCCCTCGACGAGGTGATCGCCCTGATCCGCCGGGCCAAGGACGTGCCGGCGGCGCGGGCGGGGCTGATGAAGCAGTTCAAGCTCAGCGAGTTGCAGGCCGAAGCCATTTTGGAGATGCGGCTGCAACGGCTGACCGAACTCGAGCGCGAGAAGCTCGATCAGGAATACAAAGAGTTGATCAAGGCGATCGCGTACTTTGAGGACATCCTGGCGAACGAACGTAAGGTCTTCGGGATTATCAAAACCGAACTGCTCGACGTCAAGGAGCGATTTGGTGACCCGCGGCGGACCCGGATTATCGGTAAGGACGCGGAGCTCGAAGAGGAGGATTTGATTCCCGACGTCGAGGTCGTGATCACCCTGACCCACAACGGGTACATCAAGCGGCTCCCGCTCGAGACGTACCGCCGCCAGAATCGTGGCGGCCGCGGCGTCATGGGGATGGGGACCAAGGAGGAGGACTACGTCGAGGTCGCCACCGTCACCACCAATCACGCCTTCGTCCTCTTCTTCAGCAATCGGGGGAAGGTGTACCGGGTCAAAGCCTATGAGGTGCCTGAGGCCGGCCGTACGGCCAAGGGAACCAGCCTGGTCAACCTGATCAACGTCGCCCAGGGGGAACAGGTCAACGCGATTATCCCGATCCGCTCGTTCGAGGACACGGGCTACCTGTTCTTCGCCACCAGGCACGGTTTCGTGAAGAAAACCGAGCTCATGGAATTCATCAACGCCAAACGGGCGGGCATCGTGGCGATCTCCTTAGATAAGGACGACGAATTGGACGCGGTACGCTTTACGGACGGCAAGCAAGAGATCATCCTCGCGACCCGGAACGGCCAGGCGATCCGGTTCAAGGAGGCGAACGTGCGCGAGATGGGCCGTTCCGCCCGAGGCGTGATCGGCATCACCCTGCGCAAGGACGACGTTGTGGTGGGTATGGCGAAGAGCGGCGAGGGCACAGACCTCCTCGTCGCCACCGAGCTGGGAATGGGGAAGCGCACCCCGCTCGGCCAGTACCGGCTCCAGCGCCGGGGAGGCTCGGGTGTGCGCAATATTCGATTGACCCCCCGGACCGGCAAAGTGGCCGCGATCCGTGCGGTGGACGACAAGGATGAGGTCCTGGTCATCACCGCCCAGGGAATCGTCAGCCGACTGCTTGTCAAGGAGATCTCCGAGCAAGGGCGCGAGGCCCAGGGTGTTCGGCTGCAGCGGCTCGACGAGGGCGACCGCGTCACGGCGATTGCGCCGATCGCCGCTCCCGATGAAGTCGCCGAGGAGTAGGTTCGGCTCCGGTCGCGCTCGACCATTGCTCCGCCACGATCCCGCAGGTTCCCCTTAGCACCAGCGCATCCGGTGTGTCCCGGTGGCGGCAGGGAGAGGCGTCGTCACGCGGCGAATGGTCAGGAGGGCCGCGTGTTCGCCGGGCAGGACTCGGGTGCGGAACGCGCAGCAGCAAGTCACTATGGCAGCCGTCGAACGCCACGGCGTTCGGGCAAGGAGGCTATGCTTGATGGATGCCGGCCTGCAGGGGATGCTCGCACATCTGGAGGAGACCTGGAACGGGCTCCTTAAGGCGGTGGAGGGCGCGGGGGACGATGTGTTCTATTGGACGCCGGGCCCGGAGTTCAATTCTGTCGCGATCCTGCTTCGGCATCTCGCCGGAAGTGAGCGGTGGTGGATCGGTGAGGCGATCGGCGGGGTCCCGAGCCACCGTGTGCGCGATGCGGAATTTGCCCACGATCGGCCGCGCCGCGAAGACGTACTGCGCGCAGTGGAGGAGGCCAGGCGAATCACGCGCCAGGTGCTCGGTGCGGTGACGATGCAGGACCTGCACGCGGAGACGACCCCGACGGTCACATGGGGAAAGCCGCCGAGGCGACCGACCAAGCTGTGGGCGCTGCTCCACTACCTCGATCACCTGGGATATCATCGCGGTCAGGCCCTGCTGCTGCTCAAACTGGCGCGCGCGACCCCGCGCGAAGCCAGGGCCCGTTGACCCGGGACATCGATGCGCTGGGTGCTCTGCCGCAAGACTCATACCCGCGTGGAGCGGATCGCGAGGTTGCTGGGGTTCAGCCACGTGGATCCCGCACGGATCTTCTGCGTCCGGGGTTATGGCTCGTCGTCGGAGGCGTGGGCGAGGATTTGGGGGCTGCCGACGCTGTGGCAGCAGGTGCTGCACACCGGCCCTGCGTATGTTGTGGAGATCATCGAGCCGGAGTTCAGCCGGCTGCCGAAGGACGAGCAGGATCGCGTGCTGATTCACGAACTTTTGCACATCCCTCGAACCTTCAGCGGCGCGATCAGGCCGCATCGCACCCCGACGTTTCGGATCACGCGGCGTACCGTCGAGCAATTCTACCGTAGGTTCCTGGAGCGCCGCAGCGGCAGCGGTCTGCGGGTGTCGCTGGGAGGCGGCGGACGATTGCTCGCCGGGAAGGACGTCCCGACGGTCTTGCCGCCGCGGCCCTCGGCCGCGGCACGCACGCGCAGACTGCGGCGACCTCCGCGGCGGACCGGCCGGTAGGCCGCCCGCGTCATGTTCCATGTCGGAAGGTGGCGGGCTTCCCGCGCTGGCGTTCCTCGGGCTTATGCGCGCCTCGGACCGTGGTGTAGAATACACATGGATCCGGAGCGGCCCTGTGCTCCGGCCGAGGTGGTTGCGTGTTCGACAATCCCGAGAAGCTCTTCATTATCTTGGTGATCGCGCTCCTCGTCCTTGGCCCGCAGAAACTGATGGGCCTGGGTGGGTCGCTGCGGAAAACGATCAGGGACTTCCGCGGCTCGATCAGGGATGCCCAGGACTCGTTTCACGACGCCATGGACGAGGCCAGCAGGCCTGAGGATTCCTTCGAGGCGCCCGCTCTCCCGGCTCCCGATCCGTCCGCTCCGGCGATGGGATTTCCCGAGACACCCGTGCCCGCCGCACCTTCCGACGCGCATCCTGCCGATGCCGTCTCCGAGGACGAGGGACGTGACTCGCTGGCGTCGGAGCCTTCCGCGCAGGCGGTTCAGGAACTCCTCCAGCGAAAAGAGTGACGCTCCGGCCCGTACCGACCGCGGTTGGGGACACCGCACCGTGAGCCGCGGCACCCGCATCTACCTGATTCGGCACGGCCAGACCGTGTGGAATGCGGAAGGGCGCTTTCAAGGGCAAACCGATAGTGCCCTCAGCACCCTCGGTTACCGCCAGGCGACCTGCCTCTCCGCCGTTCTCGCCCCGCTGCCGATTGCCGCCGTCTATAGCAGCCCACTCTCTCGGGCGCGGCTGACCGCAGAAGCCATCGCGGACGCTCACGGCCTGCCGGTGGTGGAGGTAGCCGACCTGCGCGAGATCGGCATGGGCGTATGGGAAGGCCTGACCGCGGCGGAGATCACCCAGCGCTTCGGCTCCGTGATCGAACCGCGGCGGAGGAATCCCGAGTGGATCGCGCCGCAGGGGGGGGAGACGCTCGCCGACGTCCGCGCGCGCTCCATGCAGGCGGTGCTGGCCATCGCCGGGCGGCACGCGGGGGCGACCGTGGCGGTCGTGGCGCACGGCGCCGTGATCAAGACGGTGATCTTGACCGCCCTGGACGCGCCGCTGACGTCTTACTGGCGGATCCGCCAGGAGAATGCCGCGATGAACATCCTCGATCTCGGCGGGGACCAGCCTCGGGTCCGGGTGATCAACGAAACGGGGCATCTCAGCGAGATCCCTCCCGAACGATCCCAGGGGGAATAGCATGTTGCAGCCAGCGTCGGCCGGAGAGGGGTGGACGATCGAAATGTGGCGGGTGCGCCCGTCCTGTTGGCTGCCGATGAGGGCAGCTTCGTGGTGGGGGCCAACCTGATCATCGACGGCGGCCAGGTGGCGGAGTAGCGCCGATTACTTGGTAAAGATCGGCAGCCTGCCCAGAGAGATCAGATTGGTGTTCTCGTAGCCGCCTTCCTCGAGCAAAACTGCCGCCCGCGCCACCACTTTTGCCCCCACTTGGTCGAGCAGTTGTTCCACCGCCTGGAGGCTCCCTCCCGTGCTCACGACGTCATCGACGATCGCGACCCGGCTGCCCCGGAGCTGCTCCGCTTCCGGCCCGTCGAGGACCAGCGTCTGCACGACGGCCGTGGTGATCGACTTGACGTGGACGGTGCGGGGGTGCTTCATGTAGCCCTTCACGCTCTTGCGGAACACGATATAGGGGAAGTATCGGCCCGCGATCGGATCGGACAAATAGGTTGCGACCATATGGACGAGTGGAAGCGCCTTGGCCTCGATCGAGACGACGCAGTCGAACTCCATGGGTTGCAGTCGCGCAGAGATCGCCCGGGCGCAGGCGTTGGTGAGCTCGACGTCCCCCCACAGAACGAACGCGGCGATCCACAGCGAGTCACTCACCGAGACGACGGGTAATTTGCGGCGGAGCCCCGCGACTTCGATCTCGTAAAACTCCCGCCCGTCGTATTTCATCAGCGCCCCCCGGTGATGCTTCCGAACCACCTGCCATTCTGGCATGGGGACTCGCGGTCTGTCCAGGTCCGCGCAGGGCGGGGGCGCGTCCCACCGCCGGCGGGTGCCCCCGTATCGGACGGTCCAGGTGCCGCCCTCAGGAGGTCGAGGCCGGGGCCGCGTGCCCGATCGCTGCGGCCAGGACCGCCAGTGTTCGCGAGCAGGCCCACCAGATGCGGGCCCTCCACGACGGGGACCACCGCCCGGCCCGTCCGCACGAACATTGCCGCCGCCGCCTCCATGGGGGTGTCGGGACCGATGGTATCGGGCAGCGGCTCGGTGACGCGAGCGACGGTGAGCCGGTCGAGGACGTCGCGCAGTTCATAGACATCGAGGGTGGTGACCTCCGAGGGGGTTAACCGGAGCAACGCCCGCTCGCTCACCAGGCCGCGGAGTCGGCCGGCCTCGCAGACCGGCAGAGCGGGGAGCGTGTGCTCGCGGAGCAGGCGCAATGCGGTGGCGATCGTAGTCCGCGGCGTGATCACCGGCGGAGACCCGATCATCCACTCGCGGACGTACGCGGTGGCAAGCGCGGTCGGCATGGGATCCTCCTCTACTGCGATCACGGGTACGACGATAACGCATCCGTGACGGTCAATCTATCCGAATCGCGCCACCGAACTGACGGTTCGGTGGCACCCGCTGCCGGGCGATCGATCTGCCCGACCGAGGGCGTTCGGCGGCGACCCTGTGCGCTCGGGGTGGACGTGGCCGTTTCGGCGGAGTCCTGGGTGATCCGCCGGTCCGACCGCCGCCCGCGTCACCTCACGTGCGCTGGGGGGCCGAGGGTGGAAGGCATCCTCCGACCCACCCCTCATGCGCTTCAACCTGAGCAAGCCTTTCAAAATCCCGGAAAATCATTTAGGATAAAGCGAGTGACGACCTGCGTAGAGCCTTGAAAAATAAGGTTCGTCGAAGGGATCTGAGTCTTGTGGGCGAGGAAAAGGGAGGAGGTCACCGACGGCAATCGACGGGGCGACAACAGTTGTCGGCATTATCGGGGATGCGGTTCGGGGAAGCCTCTCCCCACGGCTCCACAACGCGGCGTTCGCGGCGTTGGGGCTCAACTGGTGTTACGTCGCATTTCCGGTCACGCGGGACCGTCTGGGCCCGGCGATACGGGGGCTGCGGGCGCTTGGGATCGTCGGGGCAAACGTGACCGTCCCGCACAAGGAGGCCGCCCTCGCCTATCTCGACGACGCGACCGAAGACGCGCGTATCATCGGGGCGGTCAACACGATCGAAGTGGCCGGCGGCCGCTCGATCGGCCACAACACCGATACGGTCGGGCTGGTCGACGCGCTCCGGCGTGAAGGCGGGGTGCCGCTGGAGGGACAGCGGGCGGTGATCGTCGGGGCGGGGGGTGCCGCCCGGGCGGCCGCGTTCGCGCTCGCCGGGGCGGGGGCGGCGAGCGTGACGATCGTCAATCGGAACTGGGACCGCGCCGCCGCGCTGGGCGCCGCCGTCCGGCGAGTGTTCACGTGCGCGGTCGACGCGGTGCCACTCGACGGGCACGGGATCGCATCGACGCTCGGCGAAGCGACGCTGCTTGTGCAGGCCACGACGGTGGGGGGCGGCGCGCAGCGAGCACAGTCGGCGGTGGCGGGCACGCTGCTGCACCCGGGGCTCTTCGTGATGGACATGATCTACGAACCGCAGGAGACGGTGCTGCTGCGGGAGGCGCGCGCGCTGGGCTGCCGCACCCTGGGCGGGCTCCCGATGCTCGTCTACCAGGGGGCCCGGGCGTTCGAGATCTGGACCGGTCGCGATGCCCCCCTGCAGGTGATGCGCGATGCCGTGGGGTTGCCGCGGGAAGCGGCTCCCAAACCCTAGGGAAACGGTGGTGCGCCGGTGCTGCGATTTCTGACCTCGGGCGAATCTCATGGACGAGGGTTGCTGGTGGTCCTGGAAGGGATCCCGGCGGCCCTCCCGCTCGGCGAGGACGTGGTCAACGCCCAGCTGGCCCGTCGGCAACGTGGCTACGGCCGGGGCGGCCGGATGCAGATCGAGCAGGACCGGGTGGAGATCTACGCCGGCGTGATGGGGGGGCTGACGATCGGCGCCCCGATCGGGATGCACATCGGCAACAAGGACTGGCGGAAGAGCGAGCCCCCGCTCACGCGGCCCCGTCCGGGGCACGCCGACCTCGCGGGGGCGCTGAAGTACCATTTCGATGACGTGCGCCGGGTGCTTGAGCGGTCGAGCGCGCGCGAGACGGTGTCCCGGGTCGCCGTGGGCGCGGTCTGTCGGGCGCTCCTCGGGCAGTTCGGGATCAGCCTGGCCAGCCACGTTGTGGAGCTTGGGGGGATCGCGATCGGCCGTCGGCCCGAGCGGTATGAGGAGATCCCCAAGCTCGCCGAAGAGTCACCGCTGCGGTGCGTCGACCCGGAGGCGGAGGCTCGCATGATCGCCGCGATCGACCGGGCCAAGGAGGAGGGCGACACCCTCGGCGGGGTGTTCGAGGTGGTCGCGACCGGCCTGCCGGTGGGGCTGGGATCCTACGTCCATTGGGATCGCCGTCTGGACGGCCGGCTGGCGCAGGCTGTCATGTCCATCAACGCGATCAAGGGCGTTGAGGTGGGCGAGGGATTTCAAGAGGCGCGGCTGCCCGGCTCCTCCGCGCACGACGAGATCTTCTACGATTCCGAGCGCGGCTTCCACCGCGGGACGAACCGGGCCGGGGGCACCGAGGGCGGCATGACGACCGGGGATCCGCTGGTCATCCGCGTGGCGATGAAGCCGCTCAGCACGCTCCGCAGCCCGCTCGCCTCGGTGGACATCGTGACCAAAGAGCGGGTGGAGGCCGCGGTGGTCCGCAGCGACGTCACGGCGGTGCCCGCGGCCGGCGTGATCGGAGAAGCGATGGTCGCGTTCGTCCTGGCCGACGCGATGGTCGAGAAGTTCGGCGGGGATAGCCTGGATCAGATGCGCGTCGCCTACGAGGCGCACCAGCGCTGGGTCCACTCCGGCCCGGGCGGGTAGGGCGCGCGTGCCCGCCAACGTCATCCTCATCGGCTTCATGGGCACGGGCAAGACCGCGATCGGCCAAGTGGTCGCGGCCCGGCTCGGCCGCCCCTTCGTGGATACCGATGCGCTGATCGAGGCGCGCGCCGGCCGTCCCATTCCACGGATCTTCGCCGAGGACGGCGAGGAGGCATTCCGGACGCTGGAGGCCCAGGTGGTCGCGGAGGCGGCCGATCGGAGCGGAGCCGTCATCGCGACGGGGGGCGGCGTCGTGCTCAGCCCCGCGAACATGGACCGGCTTCGACGCACCGGCATCGTCATCGCGCTCCGCGCCGATCCCCAGGCGATCCTGGCTCGGGTCGGGCGCGGCGGGGACCGTCCGCTCTTGGGCGACGATCCCGAGGATCGCATCCGCCGCCTCCTCGACGAACGGAGCACGCTCTACGCCCAGGCCGATTTCATCGTGGAGACTTCCGCGCTGCCGCTTGAGGCGGCGGCGGAACGCGTGCTGGCCTTCGTCGTCGCCGCCGAGGCGTCCCCACGGCCCGCCGCGGGCGCCTCCGCCGACGGGTCCCCGCAGGTGGTCCACGTGGAACTCGGTGCTCGCGGATACGACGTCTGCATCGGCCGTGGGATCCTGGCGGATGCCGCCGCCTACCTCGGCCGGGTCGCCCTCGGGGGCCGGCTGGTGCTGCTGACCCATCCCCGGATCGACGCGCTGTACGGGCGATCGCTCGCCGAGGCACTGCGGCAAGCCGGCCGCGACGTCGTGACGGTAATCGTGCCTCCCTCCGAAACCAGCAAGAGCCTGCGCGTCGCCACGCGGGTGTTCGGAGCCCTGGTGGATGCCCGGTGCGATAGACGCAGCGTCCTGCTCGCCCTCGGCGGCGGGGTGGCCGGAGACCTCGGCGGGTTTGTCGCGGCGACCTTCCTGCGGGGGATTCCCTGGGTGTCGCTGCCGACGACTTTGCTCGCGCAGGTGGATGCGAGCCTGGGGGGTAAGACGGGGATCAATTTCCGCGCGAAGAATTTGATCGGCGCCGTGCATCAGCCCGCGCTGGTGCTCTCGGACATCGAGACGCTCCGCTCGCTGCCGCTTCGGGAGCTGCGCTCGGGCATGGCCGAAGTGGTCAAGACCGGCGTGATCGGCGCCCCCGACCTCTTCGAGTACGTCAGCGGCCGCATCCCCGCATGGCGCCGTCGCGATCCCGACATGTTCGCCTGGATCGTGGCCCGCTGCGCAACCTACAAGGCCGGTGTCGTCGCCGGGGATGAACTGGAGGCGGGGCCGCGGATGGTGCTCAATTACGGGCATACGATCGGCCACGGGATTGAGGCCGCGGCGTCTTATCGCGGCCTCACCCACGGCGAGGCGATCGCCGTCGGGATGACGCTGGAGGCGCGCATCGCGGTGCGGATGGGTCTGTGTGACGAAGAACTCCTCGATCGCCAGACCCGGCTGCTCGAGGCGCTGGGCCTCCCCGTTCGGCTACGGACGCTTTGCCGCGGCGGGGCGCCCGCGGGTCGGGCCGTACAGGCGGCGATGGGCCACGACAAGAAGGCCGCGGAGGGGCGGTTACGCTTTGTGCTCCCCCAGGCATTGGGGCGGACGGCCATCCGGGAGGATGTGTCCCCCGCGCTCGTCGCGGAGGTGCTCGCTGATGATTAAGGTGCTCGTGCTGCACGGACCCAACCTGAACCTCCTCGGGCAGCGCGAACCGGAAATCTACGGCACGACGACCCTTGCGGAAATCGACCGACGGCTCCGCGCGCTCGCCCGCGAGGAGGGGGCCGCCGTCGAGACGTTCCAGACCAACCACGAGGGCGCGATCATCGATCGTCTCCACGGCGCGCAGGGGCGTTACGGGGCGGTGGTGTTGAACGCCGGCGCCTTGACCCACTATAGCTACGCCCTCCGCGACGCGATCGCCTCGATCTCGGTTCCGGTGATCGAAGTCCACCTCTCGAATATCCATGCCCGCGAGCCGTTTCGGATCTCCGTGATCGCCCCCGTCGTCCGGGGGCAGATCGTAGGCTTCGGCGTACACAGCTATCTGCTCGGGCTGCGGGCCGCGCTGGCGCTCGCGGCGGGCGGGACGGGACGAACGCGGAGGAAGCCCTAACCTCCCGTCGAAACAACAGCCAGCCCCAACGCCGCCGACCACGACCTGCGTCTTCGGCCGGCAGGAGGACACCATGCGGTTCCGCGGGGTTCGGGGAGCGATCACCGTCGAGGTCAATACAGAGCAGGCGATCCTCGACGCGACGTACGAGCTGCTGAAGGAAATGGTGCGCGCGAACGACGTAGACGCCGACGATATTGCGGGCGTGTTGTTCACGGTGACCCCCGACCTCAACGCCGCCTTTCCCGCCGAGGCCGGCCGCCGGCTGCCGGGGTGGACGCACGTGCCGCTGATGTGCGCGCAGGAGGTCCCCGTGCCCGGCGCCCTGCCGCGGTGCGTGCGGATTCTCTTGCTCGTGAACACCACCCGGACCGCAACCGAGGTTCATCATGTCTATCTCCACGGCGCGGAGCGGCTGCGGCCGGACCTGACGCCCCGCTCGTGACCCCGCTGATCGTCTCCCCGGGGCCCCCGCTCCGCGGGGTGCTGCGCGTGCCCGGCGACAAATCGATCTCCCATCGGGCGGCCATTCTCGGCGCGCTCGCGCGGGGGACGACGCGCGTGTCGGGGTTCCTGGAGGCCGAGGACTGCCGGTCGACGTTGCGGTGCCTGCGCGCCCTTGGCGCGTCGATCGAGGAGCGGGACGGGAAGCTCGAGATCCGCGGCGGATCGCTTCGTGAGCCGGACGACGTGCTGGATGTCGGCAACTCCGGGACGACGATCCGGCTGCTCGCCGGGGTGTTGGCGGGCCAGCCGTTTCACGCCGTCCTCACCGGGGATGCCTCGATCCGCCGCCGGCCGATGGATCGCGTCGCCGACCCGCTGCGCCAGATGGGAGCGCGAATCTCCGGACGCCAGGGGGGCCGGCTGGCCCCGCTGGCGATCGAAGGAGGCGGCCTGCACGGCATCGCCTACGCGACACCGGTTGCCAGCGCGCAGGTGAAGTCGGCCGTGCTGCTCGCCGGCGTCTTCGCCGACGGCACCACGTCTGTCCGCGAACCGGCGCAAAGCCGGGACCATACCGAGCGCATGCTGGAGGCGTTCGGGGCGGGGGTAGAGCGCCAAGGCCTGCTCACCCGGCTGCGGGGACCCGTGGCGCTGCGGGGCGCACGGGTGCGGGTGCCGGGAGATCTCTCCTCGGCCGCCTACTTGCTGGTCGCGGCGGCGCTGGTGCCGGGATCCGAGGTCGCGGTCGCCGATGTCGGGCTGAACCCGACGCGAACCGGGATCCTCGACATCCTGAAAATGATGGGGGCGGCGGTGGAGGTGCGCGATCGGCGGGAAGAGGGCGGGGAACCCGTCGGGACCGTCGCCGTGCGGGCCAGCCGGCTCCACGGGACGACGATCGCCGGGGATCTCGTGCCGCGGGCGATCGACGAACTTCCCGTGCTCGCCGTGGCGGCGTGCCTCGCCGAGGGCGAGACGCTGATCCGCGACGCGGCCGAGTTGCGGATGAAGGAAACGAACCGTGTCGAGGCCCTGACGAGAGAGCTGGGGCGCCTCGGCGCCCGGATCGAGCCGCATGCGGACGGCCTGGCCGTGGTGGGCACCAGGCAATTGCGGGGCGGCCGCGTCGCGAGCGGCGGGGATCACCGCATCGCGATGAGCCTGGCCGTGGCGGGGTTGTGCGCCGACGGCCCCGTCACGATCGATGACCCCGACTGCATCGAGACGTCGTTCCCGGGTTTCGCCGCCACCCTCCGCCGGGCCACCGGCGGATGACCTACAGCCCGCTCCAGCTCGCCGTCGCCGCCCTGGTCGTGTGCGCCGCCTCCACGATCAAGGGCGCGATCGGGTTTGGGTTCCCGCTGGTCGCGGTGCCCCTCCTGTCGACGATCCTCGGCCCACGGGTGGCGGTCCCGATCATCGCCATCCCCACCCTGCTCAGCAATCTCATCGTTGCCAGCCGGACCGGAAGGAGCGGGTTCGCCCGGCCGCTCGTCCTGTTGCTGGCGGGCCTGATCGTGGGGACGGTGGTCGGCGCCGTGCTGATCACGTCCCTCGACCCTCGCGTGCTCGACGTGCTGGTCGGCGTGGTGGCGGTGCTGTACGTCGCGGCGACGGCGTTCCGGTTGACGCTGAAGATCCCCAGCGGCGCCGAGCACCGCGTGGCGTCGATCGTCGGCGTGTTCGCCGGCCTGATGGGAGGATCGACCGGGATCTTTGCCCCGCTGCTGGCGAGCTACATGCACTTCCTCCAACTGCCCAAGCGGGAGTTCGTGTTCGGGATCACGCTGCTGTTTTTCGTCGGCAACCTGGTCCAGGTCATCAGTTATTTCCGGTTGGGGCTGTACGCCGGCCCGGCCCTGCACGCGGCGCTCCTCGCCTGTCTCCCGATGGCCCTGGGGACGTGGGCGGGGCTCTTCCTGCAGGACCGGCTGTCGCCCGCCGTCTTTGAGCGGGTCGTGCTCGGCGTCGTTTTCCTCGCCTCACTCAACCTGCTGGCCCGAGGGCTGTTCCGATGAGGCAGCGGCGGTCCGGTGGGGATGGCGGTAGCGGTACCGATCCAGCTTGATGAGTTGCTGATAGCTGCCAAACCGCCCCGGCTCCGTCGCCGCGTGGTCGAGGGCCTCGGGGTGATCCTCGGCGTCGCGGTCGAAGACGCGGCGCAGCGCGTACAGCGTTGACCGTTCCGCCGGGACCCGCCCCGCGTCCCTGATCAGCCGCCGCAGCTCGATCGGCGGCACGAGCTGCCCGTAGCCCGCGCCCGCCGCCGTCGAGATGCTCTCGTTGATCAGGGTCCCCCCCAGGTCGTTGGCTCCGGCGGCCAGCAGGAGCTGGGCGAGCCGATGGCCCTCCTTGACCCAGGAGACCTGGAGGTTCGGGATCGTCCGGTTGAGGACGATGCGGGCGGTGGCGTGCACTCGCACCACTTCCAAGCCCGTCGGCCCCGGCCGCAGGCCGGGCACGGGGTTGCGCCGCCACATCGGCGCCTCCGAGTGGACGAAGCTGAGCGGGACGAACTCCGTGAACCCTCCGGAGCGGCGCTGGAGGTCGCGGAGCAGGATCAGATGACGGGCCTGGTGTCCCCGCGTCTCCGCGTGGCCGAACATCATCGTGGACGTGGTCGGAATCCCCAGCTCGTGCGCCGTCGTGATCACCTCGATCCACTGGGCCGTGCGGATCCGCCCGGGCGCGATGCGGTCTCGCAGCTCGTCGTCGAGAATCTCCGCGGCGGTCCCCGGCAGGCTTCCCACCCCGGCGGCCTTGAGCTCCGCGAGATACTCCCGGATCGTCCGCCCCGACCGGACCGACCCGTAGAGCACCTCCTCCGGCGAGAACCCGTGAATGTGGATGCCCGGGATCGCGCTCTTGAGGGCGCGGGTGAGCCGGATGTAGAGGTCGCCGTCCATCTTGGGCGGCAGCCCGGCCTGGACGCACACTTCGGTGGCACCCAGGTCCCACGCCTCGCGCGCCCGCCGCACGATCTCCTCTTCGGGGAGGAAGTACCCTTCTTCTTCTCTGAAGTCGCGGCTGAAGGCGCAGAAGCCGCACCCCTTGATGCAGACGTTCGTGAAGTTGATGTTCCGATTGACCACGTAGGTGGCGATGTCGCCCACCGATTCCCTCCGCAGTTGGTCGGCGGCCGCCAGGGTCGCGTTCAGCTCGCGCCCCGAGGCGCCGAGGAGCCACTCCGTCTCCTCGGCCGTCACGTCCCCCCCGGACAGCGCACGATCGAGGGCGCGGGCGACCGGCGGATCGATCCCCCCGAGCAGGCGGTCGAGTGCGACCCCGGCGGTCTCATGTCCCTCCATGGCGAGCCAGACCTCCTTTGGCGTACCCCTCGGCATCCGCGGCCGCGAGCAGTCGATCCCGCAGGGCCGGGGCGAAGAACTCCGGACGGTGGAGCAGATATTCTGGGTAGACGGGGAGCCGGGGCTTGAGGACCAGCCCCGCCGCCGCGGTCGCTGCGGCCAGGGCGTCGATGTGCGGCCACGGCGCCTCCGGGTTGACGTAGTCGATCGTCAGGGGCGAGATACCCCCCCAGTCGTTGATGCCCGCCTCGAGGTAGACGGGGAAGCCGCGCGAGCTCAGGTTGGGCGGGACTTGGATGTTCGCCGCGGGCCCGAGCACGAGCCTCGCCACCGCGGCCGTTCGGACGACGTCCAGGACCCCCGGCTCCGACGCGGCCGCCATGGCCGTGCCGCGCTTGGCGCGGAAGTTCTGCACGATCACCTCCTGGACGTGCCCCCACCGCTCGTGCGACTCGCGGATGGCGAGGAGCGCGTCCACGCGCTCGCGCGGGGTCTCCCCAATGCCGATCAAGAGCCCCGTGGTAAAGGGCACACGAAGCGCGCCGGCCGCCTCCAGCGTGGCCAGGCGTGCCCGTGGGTGCTTGCTGGGGGCGTGCTCGTGGGGGCCCCCCGGCCGGCTCAGGCGCTCGCTGACGCTCTCCAGCATCAGCCCCATCGAGGCAGAGACCCCCCGCAGCCCGGCCATCTCCGTGCGGCTCATCGTTCCGGGATTGAGGTGGGGCCACAACGCGGTCTCGCGGAGGACGAGCGTGGCCACTTCGCCGAGGTAGGAGAACGTGCTGCGGTGGCCGCGGCGGGCGAGCCACCGCCGTGCTTCCGGAAAACGCTGCTCCGGCCGCTCGCCCAGGGTGAACAGCGCCTCGGTGCACCCCAGTCGCGCTCCGGCGCGCGCCACCGCGAGGACCTCCTCGGGCGTCATGTAGAGTCGCCGGTCGGTCTGGGGGTCGGTCCGGAAGGTGCAGTAGCCGCACGTGTCGCGGCACAACCGCGTCAGCGGGATGAACACCTTGGGTGAGAAGCTGACCGTCCGCCCCTTGCCCAGCGTCCGCAGGGCGCGGGCGGCGGCGCAGAGGGCCGGGAGGTCCGCCGCCGGGCTCGCCATCAGCAGCCCGGCGTCCTCGCCACCCGCCGCGCC
>DATEHM010000037.1:0-2851 GCA_035279545.1 bacterium
GTGGGGGGGCTGCCCGTTCGCGCCGGGCGCCACGGGGAACATCGCCACCGACGACGTCAACCATATGCTCCAGGCGATGGGCATCGAGACCGGCCTCAACCAGCAGGCACTCCTCGAGTGCGGCCGCCAGGTGCGGGACACGATCACCGCGGATCTGCCCAGCCGCGCCCTCCGCCTCCACCTCGGCAGGGCGTGAGACCGTGGTGCCGCGAGGCACATCGCACCACGGATGCCCCCCAGCGGGGCCAGGGCAGGATTTTCTGGGGCGTGCGCGAACCTGGAAGGGAGCCGTTGACGTAGAATCGACGCAGCGCCCATCGGAGCAGGACATCGGTGCAGATGTTGCAGCAGCGCCCTGGCGATACCCGGCCGCGCCGCCCGCGGACGCTCCGCCGTTCCCCCTCACAGCCCCAGCGATCGACCGAACGGGGTGAGGTATGAACATCGGGCTCTTCACCGACTCCTACCTGCCGCGCCGGAGCGGGGTCGTCCGGGCCGTCGAAACCGCCGCCCGCTTGCTGCGGGCCCGGGGCCACCGCGTCTCTATCTTCGCGCCCACGTATCCCGGATTCACCGATGCCGACCCTGAGGTTTACCGGTTCCCTTCCGTCGCGCCCCCCGGGCACCCGGATTTCCCATTGGCGGTACCGTACTCCGCGGCGCACCTGCGGACGCTGCGGAACCTCCACCTGGACCTCATCCACAGCCACTCGCCGTTCCTGTTGGGCGGCCTCGGCGCCTGGGTGGCCCACACGTTCAAGGTGCCGCTGGTCTTCACGTACCACACGCTCTACGGTGAGTACGCACACTACGCACCGCTCGTCGGCGAGTTGACCCGGCCGTTCATCATCGCCTACACGACCGCGTACTGCAATCGATGCGACCGCGTCCTTGTCTCGGTGCCGTCCATGACGACGCTGCTGCGGCACTACGGCGTGCGGACGCAAATCGAGGTCCTGCCGGGCGCGGGGATCGATCTGGCGGAATTTGCCGCCCCCGTCTCAGAGGGCGTGCGGGCGTGGTTCCATATCCCTCCCGCCGTCCCGCTCCTGCTGTTTGTGGGGCGTCTCGCGCGGGAGAAAGGGGTGGCGCTCCTGCTCGAGGCGGCGGCGGGCCTGCCGCAGGACGTGTGGCTCCTCCTCGTGGGCGACGGGCCCGAGCGGCGCGAACTCCAGGCGGAGGCGGACCGCCTGGGGGTGGGGGACCGGGTGGTCTTTGCCGGTGACCAGGACCATCGCCACGTCGTGGATAGCCTGTTCGCCTGCGATCTCTTCGTCTCACCGTCCCAGACCGAGACGCTGGGGCTCGCGGTCGTGGAGGCGATGGCGGCCGGGCGAGCCGTGGTGGCGGTGGAGGGCGGAGCCGCCAAGGAGATTGTCCGCGATGGCGAGACCGGCCGCGTGGTGCCGCCGGATGCAGAGGCGATGCGCCGGGCGATCGCCGACCTGTTGGCGGCGCCCGACCGGCGGCGGGCCTGGGGAGCCCGCGGGCAGGCCGCCGCGGCCGCGTACAGCCAGGACCGGATCGTCGATCAACTGCTCGGCGTCTACGCATCGTTGCTCGCCCGCCGAGGCGCGGTTGCCCATCCCACCGCCTAGCCGGGGACCATGGTCGGCTCAGGCGACGCGGTCGTGTGGCAGCGTGCTGCGAGGTCATTCTAGCGTCTTCGTGGGGGAGGGGCCGGTGTGCGCTTAAAGCGCTTGGAGCTGAGCGGGTTCAAAACCTTCGCCGAGCGGACCGTCATCGAGTTCGCCTCCCAGATCACCGGGATCGTCGGCCCGAACGGGAGCGGGAAGAGCAACATCTTCGATGCCGTCCGGTGGGCGTTGGGCGAGGGCAGCCTGCGGTCGCTCCGGAGCGTGCGGACCGAGGACATCATCTTCGCCGGCACCGAGCGCCGGCGGCCCCTGGGGATGACCGAGGTTACCTTGACCCTCGACAACGAGGACGGGAGTCTCACGCTACCGCCCGGGCCGGACGGCGGGAATGTTCCCCCCACCCCGCTCGCCTTCGCCGAGGTGACGGTGACCCGCCGCGCGATGCGCAACGCGGAGAGCGAGTACTTCATCAACGGGTTGCCCTGCCGGTTGCGCGACATCCAGTCGATGTTTCTCGGCACCGGGCTGGGGGGCCACACCTACGCGTTGATCACCCAGGGCGAAGTCGATCGGACGCTGGACGCCACGCCCGAGGAACGACGAATGCTCCTCGAGGAGGCGGCCGGGCTGGCCAAATACAAGCGGCGGCGCCACGACGCCGAGCGCCGAATGGCCGCGGCGGAGTCGACCCTGCTCCGCGTCACCGACGTGCTCGCCGAGCTCGACGTCCAAACGGAGCAACTCGCCGCTCAGGCCGAGACCGCGGAGCGGTATCAGGCGCAGACCCGCGAACTGCGGGCCCTCGAACTCTCGCTTCAGGTCGACGAGGTTCGCCGCTCTCTCCGGGCGCAGCGCCGCGTCCGCGAACAGCTCGAGGAGATCGCCGCACGCCGCCGGGAGACGGAAGACGCGGTGCGGGCGATCGCGGAGCAGCGTGAGGCCTTAGATCGGCGGGTGGTCGATGCGGGCCGCGAGTGGGAGCAGATCCAGCGGACCCAGGTCGATCTGACCGAGCGCCGGGCGGCCGCCCAGGCAGCGCTGGAGTTGATCGGTGAACGCCTCCGCGGGGTGGATACGCGGCGCCAGCGGCTGGAGCGCGAGCGCGCGCGGTGCCGCGACGATGCGGAGACGCTGGGGTGGGAGCGTGCCGCGCTCGCTGGCGCCGATCGCGAGCTGATCGCCCGCCGGGACCGCGTTCGCCAGGACGTGGAGGCGGCCGCGGCGCGGCTGTCCGAGATGGAGGCGACGGCCGC
>DATEHM010000038.1:0-9643 GCA_035279545.1 bacterium
CAGCAGGTCGACTACGAAGCGGAGTTCGCGGTGGTCATCGGCGCTCGGTGTCGGCGCGCCACCCCCGAGGCGGCCCGAGCGGCCGTCGCCGGCTACACGATCGTCAACGACGTCAGCGCGCGGGACTGGCAGTTCCGCACCAGCCAGTGGTTTATCGGGAAGACGTTCGACACCTTCGCGCCGATGGGACCGGCGCTGGTGACCGCCGACGAGGTGGGCGATCCGCACGTCCTCGACATCGGCCTGCGGCTCAACGGCAAGGAGCTGCAGCGGTCCAACACCCGGCATCTCATCTTCGGGGTGTTCGACCTCGTTGCCGAGCTGTCGCGGGTGATGACGCTCGAGCCCGGTGACGTGATCGCGACCGGCACGCCGGGGGGGGTGGGGTTCACCCGAAAGCCCCCGGTGTTCCTCAAGCCCGGAGACCAGGTCGAGATCACCATCGCCAAACTCGGCACGCTCGCCAACCCTGTCGCCGCCGACACCGGGGCGTAGCGCCGCCGGGCGGGCAGGCCCCCGACGACGGCGGAGGGAACGGCCTCCTCAGCCGCGACGCTAGAAACCAAACGGCAGGGCGAAGGTCGGCGGCGAGGCGTGCCGATCCCGCCGCGGGGGGGCCGGCCGCTTCCGGAACCAGCGCACCATCTCCACCATCTGGGTGACGGCGTGGTCAAACACCCGCCGCCCCTTCTCCTTGGTGGCCTGCTCGGGCTGCCCGATCACGCCGGTCGGCGTGTAGGTCGATGTCCACTCGATCAGGGTCGCGATCGAGCCTTCGGTCAGATCGCTGAAATGCCACCGCTCCTCGTCGGGGAGCGCCTTGTAGTCCGCGAGGTGATCCTTGATCTTGCCGGTCTGCACGTGCGCCTCGTCGACGTGCAGGTACATCGACGTCTCGAGTTCACAGGCGTGGGCGCATCCCCCGGGAATCACCGAGGTCCGCAGCTCCTTGTTCCAGAACCGGCCGACCAGCTGCCACCAGCTCAGGGTGAGGCAGAGGGCGTCGGTCTGCATGATCGTCTGCCGGCCCGCCTGCTCGACCAGGTGATGGTTGGACCCGTGGCCGTTGAGGATGATGATGCGCTTGAAGCCGTGGTAGGCGACCGACCGCGTGATGTCCACGAGGTAGCGGATGAAGGTGGCGGGCTCGATGTTGATGGTGCCGGGGAAGTCTTGGACGTGGTGGGTGTACCCGTAGGGGACCGGCGGCATGACGAGCATGTCCTCGGGCGAGCGGCGGCCGGACTCGTACGCCACCGAGGACGCGAGCTTGAAGTCGGTGTCCAGCGGGAGGTGATGGCCGTGCTGCTCGGTCGCCCCGACCGGCAGGACCACCACCTTCTTCATCGCCACGGCCTCGTTGATCTCCGGCCAGGTCAAGAGATCGTAGCGGTACTGCGTCGATACGGACTCCGAGGAACTCATCGTCTCCCCTCCTTGTGGGTGGTGCGGATCTTCCGTCGTCAGTCGTGCGCCGCGAGGCCCTGCCGCGCCGACCGCAGAAGCTCGGCGCTCGACTCGATCAGGCGGTCCACCTCCCCCCGGGCGACGCACGTGTTGGTGAGCCCGTAGGCCCAGCGGTACCGGTCCTGGTCGAGGATCTCCTCGAGCGAGACCTGCGGGATCAGGTCAAACTCGGGGGTGCCCGGCAGGTACCCCAGGTAGTCGTTACAGTAGCCGAGGGGGAGCGTGGTGGGGAACGGACTCCGCCGCCGGATCTCCTGCCCGCAGCCGTTGAACAACTCGAACGGGTTGCCGGACAGCGCGGCGTCCCCGATCGCGATCGTCTGCAGCTCCGCGTCGAGCGGCTCGGCGCGCCGGCGCACCATATCCGCGTACATCGCCACGGCGCCCTTCTGATACATGAGCGGGAAGCGCTGCGCGGAGTTCATCGTGTGCAGGTCGTCCGGCCAGATCTCCGGATACGGCGGTTCCGCCAGGCCGGCCAGGCGGGCCTCGAGCGCGAGCACCTCGGCGTCGGGCCAGGGCAGGCGCCGCCGCTGCAGCGCGAGCCGCCGGGTGCGCACCGCGATCTTCCGATCGGGCGCGGTGCGGATCTCGGGGAGGAGGCGGAGGACGTGGTCGGCCAGCGCGGTGCCGAGCCGGTCGCGGAGCGGATACGTCTGCGGCAGGGCCTCCGCGTTGCCGAACCAGTAGTTCCAGGGGCCGATGTCCCCCGTGCACCCCTGCAGGAACAAGCACGCCGCTCCGGGGTGGGCCGCGCGGACGGCGGCGCGGAACGGGCCAGGGTACTCCGCGTTCCACAGCCGCGTATGGCCGGCCAGGGTGATCGGGTGGCAGGCGAAGGCGGCCAGCACGGCCATCAGCCGACCGGCCGAGTCGTCGACGCGCAGGACCGACACGGTGTCGTCGACGGGCACCTCGTGCCGGACGCGGTTGATCGACAGCCCCGGCGCGCGGGTGCTCCCGGCGCCGACGCACGCGGGGCGGCGGTGGACGTGCGCGCCGTAGACGGCGCCGGCGATCAGATCGGGCAGCAGGGCCTCGTACCGGTCGAACGCGGGGACGGTCCCCGCTCCGGCACGCGCGGCCGCCCGCGGGAGGGCCGGGGCGCTGTGATTGTGCGAGGCGTTGATGAGGACGGCCTGGGGAGGAATGCCGGTCAGCTCGTACACCCGTGCGCGCACCGCGTCCGTGAGGTCGCGCGTGACGAACGCCAGGTCCACGGCCGCCACCGCGGCGGTGCGCTCCCCGTCGTCGAACACCGCCGCCTGTGCCAACAGCGGCTCGTGCCTCCCCACGGCCAGCCCCGTACGCAAGCGCCACAGGCCGTGGGGCAGCCCGTACGGCGGCGTGATGTCGGCCTCGCCCACCCCCACCTGGATCGCGGCCGTCACCCCGACCGCCGCCCCGCGTCCCTCACCGCCGCCCCCCCCGCTCCCTGCATAGGAGTTCCTCGTGACGGCAGGGGTGCCCAACCACCATGACGCAGTCGCCCTGCGTCGTCGCCGCGATCGCCCGGAGGGAGCAGACGGTCCCTGATGTCTGGCCGACCACCTCCACCGGTGCGCGATCGGGTCGCTCCGGGAAGTGGAGGCGGCCGACGACCTGTCCTCCCTCCACCGTCTCGCCGAGCTCGACCAGGGGTTCGAACAGGCCGCCCTCGGGGGCGAGGTGGTAGTCGTCGAGATCCAGCGCGCTGAGGACCACGGCCTCGGGGAGGCCGAGCGACGCCCGCGTCTCCACCGGGCCCGCGAGCACGCCGGTGTGCCTGAGGAAGTTCCTCAGGCCGCGCTCCGCCAACCGGTGGAGCTCCGCGGTCGCGTGACCCCCACCCCCGAGCTCGGTCCCCACGACCACCTTGCCCTGCCGCTCAGCCTCGTCCACGAGCAGCCCGCCGCCGGCGATGTTGATGTACACAAAGTGGTACGCGGTGACCCAGGCGCGCATCGCCTCGACCATCCGCGCCCGCTGCTCGCGGTTGTCGACCAGGTGCACCTCCGACCAGGGCAGGCAGCGCATCGAGCGCCCGCCGCTGTGCAGGTCGCAGACCGCATCCGCGATCGGGAACAGCACCCGCGCGAGGTAATCGGCGAGCTGCGCATCGGGAGGCCCGGCGGGGGAGCCGGGGAAGCTACGGTTGAGGTTCGCCCCGCTCGGCCAGAGGCGGGTGTAGGCCCGCGAGGCCTCGGGGGAGAGGCAGGGGAGAATGATCAGCCGTCCGCGGACATCGCCCGGCTGAATCGCCCGGGCCAGGTTGAGCGCGGCGATCTGGCCCTCGGGCTCGTCCCCGTGTACCCCGCCCGCGACGACCACGGTGGGCCCGCGCCCGTTCGCCAGGCAGACCAGGGGGACGAAGAGGTTCGACCACCCGCTCTCATTGGTGGAGCGCGGGATCTGGAGCCGGCCGACCTGCTTGCCCGGTTTGTCGAAATCCACGCTGGCGATGATCGGCGAGTCGCTCATGGCCTCCTACGCATCCCGCAGCTGAGGGTCGAGGACGTCCCGCAGGCCGTCCCCCAGAAAGTTGAAGCCGAGCACGACGGTCATAATGGCCAGCCCGGGCGAGATCGCCAGCCAGGGGGCCCGCTCCATGTAGGAGCGGGAGGCGTTCAGCATGCTCCCCCACGAGGGCTCGGGCGGCTGCGTCCCCAGCCCCAGAAAGCTCAGCGCGGCCTCGGCGAGTATCGCCGTGGACAGATAGACCGTGGTGAGCACGATCAGCGGCGCCAGGATGTTGGGGAGGAGATGCCGGACGATGATGCGGGCGTCGGACGTTCCCAGGCTTCGCGCCGCCTCGACGTAGGGGAGGCTCAGCACGCTCAACGCCGACCCCCGGACGACCCGCGCGAAGGCCGGGGCGTAGACGATGCCGATCGCGATCATGGCGTTGGTCCGGCTGGGGCCGAGCAGCCCCGCGATCAGAATGGCCAGGACGAGGCCGGGGAAGGCGAACATGATGTCGACGCCGCGCATCAGCGCCGCGTCGATCGCCCGCCCATAGAAGCTGGCGGCGACCCCGATGATCGTTCCGGCGACGAGGGCGATCCCGACCGAGATCATCCCGACCTGGAGCGAGACCTGCGCCCCGTGGATGATCCGGCTCAGCTCGTCCCGGCCGAGCTCGTCGGTCCCCAGCGGATGGCCGGCGGTCGGCGCGAGCAGCCGCCGGGAGGCCTGGCTGGCGTAGTCGGTCCGCCAGGCCAGGGGCCCCAGCAACGCGATCAGCACGGTGACGAGGATGATGGCGGCGCCCAGCACGCCGATGGTGTTCCGCCGGAGGCGGGAGACCTGCCCCCACAGCCGCGGCGTGCCCATCCGGGAAGGGGCGCCGACGGGGATGTCGAGCGTCGGCTGGGCGGTCATGCCTGTTCGATCCGTGGATCGAGCACCGCGTAGAGGAGATCGACGCACAGGTTGATGATCACGAATACGGCGGCGAGAAAGAGCGCCGTGAACTGGATGACCGTGTAGTCCCGGGTGAAGATCCCCTGCACCAGCGTGTACCCCATCCCGGGGAGGCCGAAGATCACCTCGACGATGGTCGCCCCGCCCATCAGCGTTCCCACCTGAAATCCGATCACCGTGATCACCGGGATCAGCGAGTTGCGCAACGCATGCCGGAACATCACCGCGCCCGAGGGCGCGCCCTTGGCCCGGGCGGTGCGGATGTAATCCGCCCGCAGGACCTCGAGCATGCTCGCCCGCGTCATCCGCATCACCGTGGCCATCAAGTACACCGCGATGGCGAGGGCCGGCAGGGCCATCTGCCCGAGGTTGCCCAGGGGATCCTGCCAGGGCGGGATCCAGGTCACCGGCGGGATCCAGTGGAAGAACACGGAGGTGACCAGCAGCGCCAGCGTGGCGAACCAGAAGTTGGGCAGCGAGAGTCCGATCAGGCCCCCCACGCGGGCCGCGAGATCCACCCCGGTATGCGGACGAACCGCCGAGACGACCCCCAGCGGAACGCCCGCCGCGGTCGCCGCCACCGTGGCGAGCGCCGCGAGTTCCACCGTGATCGGAATGGCCCGCACCATGATCTTCGCCACCGGCTCGCCGCTCGTCAGCGACGTGCCGAGCCGGCCCGTGACCACCCCGCCGGCGAAGCGGAGGTACTGGAGCGGCAGCGGATCGGCCAGGCCGAGCGCCTTGCGGACCGCCTGCCTGGCGCTCGCCGAGGCACTGGCGTCCCCCACCAGCATCGCGTCCACGACGTCGCCGGGGAGCAGGCGGACCATCGCGAAGATCAGCACCGACATCCCGATCAGTGTCGGGACGACGAGCAGCAGCCGGTGCGCGGCAAACCGAGCCATGCCTGCCATCCACCGGCTAGCCGGCGCCCGGGTCCGTGCGCTTGGGGTTCACTCCACCCAGGCCCCGATCAGGCCTCGCTCCGTGTCATCGTACGCCACGTAGTAGCCGTGCAGCCGCCGGCGCACCACCTGGTACTTCATCGGATTGACCAGCGGCAGTGCCGGCCACTCCGTCAGCACGATCTCTTGCAGCCGCCGGTAGATCTGGAGCCGCTTCGCCCGATCGGTGGTGCGCAGGCCCTCGAAGTACAGGTCGGTCAACTCCTTGTTGTTGTACCCGGCCTGATACCAGGCCTTGTACACCGCGCCCGCGGGATCGAAGTCGGCGAGGAAGCCGCTGGGGTCGCCGCGCATCCCCCGGCCGGTGGACTGCCACTCGAACTCTCCCCGGCCGTTGTTCCGGGCAAACGTGCCGATCTCGAGCGGCTGCACCGTCACGTTGACGTTGATCAGCTTCAACTGGTCCTTGATCACCTCGGCGTTCTGCGTATAATCGATCGGGTGCGCGATCGACTGCATCGTCACCGAGAAGCCGTTGGCGTATCCGGCCTCCGCCATCAACTGCCTGGCCTTGGGGATGTCGTACCGCTCCCACTTCAGCTTGAGGGCATCCTGCGAGAGGGGCCACGGCCCGTAGCCCTGCGGGATCTTGCTCGTGTAGACAGCGTCGCCGCCGTACACTTTCTCGATGATCTCCTGGCGGTTGATCGCCGCGTTCATCGCCTGGCGAACCTTGACGTTGTCCCACGGCTTACCGTCGTTCTTGAGGGTGAACTCCACCTCCCGGAAGACGGCGGTCAGCCCCTTCAAGATCTCCAATGACGCGTCGCCGCGGAGCGTGGCCGCCGAGTCGGCGGTCACCGATGCCCCATCGATCGCCCCCGAGCGCAGCGCGGCCACCCGGGCCTGCTCGTCCTGCAGCACCTTCATCGTCACCTCATCGAGGTACGGCAGCGCGGGCCGCCAGTAGTCCTTGAACCGGCTCACCCGGGTATGGTCGTTGGGAATATACTCCTCCAGCTTGAACGGCCCGGTCCCGTCGGCGTGGGTGCGCAGATCCATCTTGTCGTACAGCCCCTTGGGGATGATCCAGGAGTACCGCCCCCAGGCCAGGTAGCCCATCATCGTGGCGTCGGGTTGGGCCATGCGCACGCGCACCGTGTATTTGTCCGTGGCTTCGACGGTGGCGATCTTCGGATAGTAGCTCTGCGTGATCCCGGGCGGCGGGGGAGTCTTCTGCAGTTCGAGCGAGTACGCGACGTCGGCGGCATCGAGTTCCTTACCGCTGTGAAACTTCACCCCTTTGCGCAGCCGGAAGATGTAGGTCTTGTCGTCGGGAATCTCCCACGACTCGGCCAGCGCCGACTTGACGTTCAGCTGACGGTCCCACCCCAGCAGCGACTCGTAGATGAGCGACGTGATCTCGAAGTTCGATCCGTTGACGGCGCCGAAGGGGATCGTCGCCACCGGATCCGACGTCATTCCCCAGGTGACTTTGCCCCCGCGCTTCGGCGCGTCCGCCGCGCGCGCGCCGCCCACGACGTCGAACGACACCCCTGTGGCCGCACCGGTTCCGGCCAGTGTGGCGGCCCCGATGAGGAAACCTCGCCGGCTGAGCCGTGCGGGATCGCCCACCCGCCCCGTCGTGCCTCGGATCGCAGGACCTCTCGTCGCGTCCATGGCCTCCCCCTTCCCGCCCCTCTCGGCGTTCTGCCGGGTGGTGGCAGGGTCTCCTTGACCGGCAGGACGGCTGAACCGGCGGGCTCCCCTCCGCTGGCGAGGTCAGCGCGCCGGTTCCCGATGCAGATCGTGCAGCGCCGCGACCGTTCCGTCGATGACGAGCCCGGCCGCCTCGGGCGCAAAGGGCGAGGTCTCCACCTCGTACCCACCCCGAGGGTACTCCTCGGGGACGGGGATGTACCCCGACCAGCCGCCCACGTACCCGCCGAACCAAGTGTGGCGGAACGGCGACCGGGCCTTGATCGCCAGCGCGATGTCCGCGAACGGCTCGCAGGGGATACCCGCCAGCACCGCCGGGCCGATCCGGAGCAGGTGGAGTTCAACCGGCAGATCGGCCTGCCCCCCAAACGCGCGCGCCCGCTCCCGGGCCATCGCCGCCCGCTTGGTGGCGAACGTCGCCGCCTCGATCTCCGCCGCCGGTGCGCCCCGCCCCACCAGCATTTCGCGGCGGCGCCGCGCCGCCTCGGCCAGGGCGTCCGCCTCGGCCAGGGTCGGCTGCGGACGAAGCGGGAGGCGCAGTTCGCGCGAACACGCCCGCACCAGCGCGGCGGGCTCCGCCACCGGCACCGCCATCCACTTGCCGAGCGGCGCGCCCGACTCCCAGATCCGTTCGTGCCGGTACTGCACCGCCGGCAAGGCCAGGGCGAAGTAAACGCGGGCGGCTTCGCACCCGACCTGCGTCCCCAGTTTTCGAATCACCCGCGCATCGTCGGTGAATCCCTCCGGTCCTGGCCCGACGTTGCCCGTCGCCCCTTGGGCGAAGAGGCACGTCGCCCCGGTGAGGGCCTCCACCACCCGCTTCAGGTGGCCGGGCCAATCGGCGCTGATGTACCGGTTGGCCGGCCCCATCGTCGTGGCATGCATCGTGTACCCGGCGATCACCGCGAGGGGGCTGCCGTCCTCGCCGTCGATGCGAACCACCAGCACCTGCGGGTCGATCACGCCCTCCGGGTTGACCCCGGTCACCACGCGCCCGCCCGGGGCCGTCTCCCGCCGGTTGACGGCGACCCGGCTTTCCCCCACCCCCACCGCGACGCGGGCCGGCCGGAGCCGCGCCACGGCCAGACGGGCCGCCCCGCCGGCCAGATCGGGGAGCTGCTCATAGTAGCGGTGGAGCGCCGCGGTCCCCTCTTCCATCCACGCCCAGGTGCCCGGGGGCGGGCCGGCGTGGTTGTGGGTCTCGGACACGCGGACCTTCTCGGGGGGGAGCCGGAGGACGCGGGCCACTTCGGCCCGCACCGCCTGGGCGTCCGCCATCGTCACGGCGACCAGGTCCAGGTCGACGACGGCCGCCGTCTCTTCCCCATCGGAGACCACCAGGACCGTTGCCCAGAGATCGGTCTCGACGCCGTCCGCGAAGAGGTGCGTCTGCGCCCCCCAGCCGGCGTGCGGGACCACCAGCGACGGCGTGATGCTCGCCCGGCCGGTGCCGGCGCGGAATCCGGAGGTCATACCCCCAGCAGCGCCCGTTGTGCCACCGCGATGCTCTCGCCGAGGATCGCGCACATCTCATCGATATCGTGCGGCGTGACGACGAGCGGCGGGGCGAACGCCGCGAAGTCGTTTCCGCAGCGCAGGATCATCCCCCGCTCGCGCGCCGCGCGCTCGACGAGCTTGCCGGGGCGCGCCCGCGGGGGAAATGCCGCCCGGGTGCGGCGCTCCGCCACGAACTCCACGCCCTGGAGCAGCCCGGCACCCCGGACGTCCCCGATGATGGGATAGCGATCGGCAAGTTCGGCGAGCCGCGCCCTGAGGCGCTCCCCCTGGCGCTTCGCGTTCCCGACGAGATCCCGTTCGACCAGCTGGGTCACCGCCGCCACCCCCGCGGCGCAGGCGACGGGGTTGCCGGCGTAGGTGTGGCCGTGGTGGAACTGCCGGTTCTCATCCGCCTCGCCGTAGAACGCCTCGGCGACGCGGTCCCGGATCAGGATCGCGGCGAGCGGCGCGTAGCCGCCGCTCATCCCCTTGCCGCAGCAGGTGATGTCGGGGACGGCATTATAGAACTGGGAGGCGAACATCGTCCCCAGGCGGCCGAACCCGGTGATGATCTCATCGTAGATGAGCACGATGTCGTGGCGGGTGCAGATCTCGCGCAGCCGGGGGAGATAGTCCGGGGGCGGGACGACGAA
>DATEHM010000039.1:0-4828 GCA_035279545.1 bacterium
CAGAGGAGGGTGTTCCCGTCCGATGAGCACTCGCGGGATCGTCAGGCAGATCAACGTCTCGCGCGGCGGAGTCCCCAAGCGTCCCGTCCCCTCGGCGCACGTCGGCACGGCGGGAATCGAGGGGGACGGCCACAACGATCCCCGGCACGGCGGACCGGACGCCGCGGTCTGCGTGTACTCGATCGAGGCGATTCAGCGCGTGGCGGCGGAGGGGCATCCGATCGCCCCGGGCACCGCGGGCGAAAACCTCACCGTTGAGGGGTTGGATTGGTCGCGCGCCACGCCGGGGGCGCGCTTGCGGTGCGGGGACGTCGTCCTCGAGGTCACCCGGTACACCACCCCGTGTCGGACGATTCGCGGGTCGTTCCGCGACGGCGTGTTCGATCGGATCCACCACCAACACCACCCCGGCGATGCTCGCGTCTACGCGCGGGTCCTGGCGACGGGGACGATCGCCGTCGGGGAGACGATCGAGTGGATAGGAGGCGACGATGCGTAGATTCTTCGCAGTGTGGATCGTTACGGCGCTGCTCGCGGGCGTGTTGATCGGCGGATCGATTCAACCGGTGATGGGCCAGGGGAACCTGATCATTCAGGGCATCAAGTTGTTCGGCATCGGCTACGTCGTCAAGATCTACGGCCCCCAGATCAACGACGCGATCAACAAGTTGATGTTGAACAACAAGGCGCAGAACACGCAGATGACCAAGGTGGTGCCGATCCTGAGCGTCGGTATCGGCGTCATCTCGAGCAATCCCGGATCGTACATCGGCGCCGCCCAGGTGCAGGGCCCCAGATCCGCGGTGAACAACGTGCAGGCGGTGGCGCAGGTGGAGGGATCGTTCCTGAGCGTGGTGCGGATTAAGGCGCTGATCCCCGTCGACAGCCTCAACCCCCTGCCCGGGAACATTCACCGGGTCCAGGGCGTCGGCGTGACGGCCCTGGTGGATTTTCAGCTCTAGCCGGCGCGGGCGGTCAGGTCTTGGAGGTCGCGCGCAGCCGTTTGAGCGGCACCCCGCACCCCTGGCAGTAGTGCTGCTCCAGCGCGATGATCCGGGCACCGCATTTCCAGCAGTGCGAGACGAGCGGCGAGTGGCATTTCGGGCAGCGGGACGGAAACGTGACCGTGCGGCTGGTTTGGACCGCGCCGCTGCACTCGGGGTTTGCGCAGATGGCGAGCAGGGGCTCCGGCCGAGTCGCCAGCGGCAGGATCCGCTTGAGCGGCACCCCGCAGTCGATGCAGTAGGACGTGAACGGGTCGGTCAGGAGCCGCTCGCACTTCCAGCACTGCGCGAGCATCGCCGCCCCGCAGGAGGGGCATTGGAGGGGGAGGTCGCTCGCCCGCGGCGCCGCGGCGTGCCGAGTACAATCGGGATTCGAGCAGATCGCGATCAGGACCGCCGGCATAATCGGTCCCTCCTTTGGCCCCTTCTTCGAGGCGCCCCCGCAAACTCCTGTCTGGGGGGTGGCCGGGGAGAGGGCCGGGGATCTTGGGAGGACGATCCGGGGCGCGAGGCGTAGATTCCGGCGAGGGGATGGCGATGGCGACGGTTTCGCGATTTCACATCATCACCCAGGGCTGCCAGATGAACGTCCGCGACTCCGAGGCGATGGCGGGGTTGCTGCTGGGGCTCGGGTACCAGCCGACGGACAGCCCCGCCGACGCCGATGTGATCCTCATCAACACGTGCACGATCCGCGAGGGGGCGGACGACCGGGCCTATGGCCGGCTGGGGGAGCTGCGCGACCTCAAGCGGCACCGGCCCGGCCTGATCCTCGGGCTCGCCGGGTGCCTAGTCCAGAAGGATCGCGAGCGGGTCCGGGCCCGGGCTCCCTACCTGGACTTGGTCTTCGGCGTCCACAACATCCACCGGCTTCCGGAACTGCTTCGTCAGGTCCGCGACGGGTGCCAGCCCGTGTACGAGGTCTGGGATCGATCCGACCGGGACGATCCCTTGCCCGTCCTGCCGGCGCATCGGGGGAGCGCGGTCCGCGGGTTCGTGAACATCATTCACGGCTGTAACAAGTTTTGCACCTTCTGCATCGTGCCGTACGTGCGGGGGCGCGAACGGAGCGTGCCTCCGGAGGCGGTCGTCGCCGAGGTCGCCGACCTGGCGGGGCGGGGGTATCGGGAGGTCACGCTGCTCGGCCAGAACGTGGACAGCTACGGGCACGACTTGACGCCGCGGCGCGATCTGGCGGATCTGCTGCGTCTGGTCGGCGACGTGGACGGGATCGAACGGATCCGGTTCACCACCAGCCACCCCCGGGACATGACGCGCACCTTGATCCGCGCGGTGGCGGATCTGCCGAAGGTCTGCGAGCACTTCCATCTCCCCGTGCAGTCGGGGGACGACCGCGTGCTCCGGCGCATGCACCGGGCCTACACGACCGCGCAGTACCGGGCCACCGTGGACGCGATCCGCGAGGCGGTGCCGGCCGCCAGCGTGACCACCGACGTCATCGTCGGCTTTCCCGGCGAGACCGAGGACGAGTACGAGGGGACGGTTCGGCTCATCGACGAGGTCCGGTTCGACGTGGTGAACACGGCGATCTACTCGCCCCGGCAGGGCACCCCCGCCGCCGGGTACCCCGGCCAGGTCCCCGGCGAAATCGCCCATCGCCGTCTGCTCGATCTCAACCGGGTGGTGGAGCGCATCGCCAGCGAGGTGAACCAGCGGCTCGTGGGCACCCGGCAAGAGGTCCTGGTCGACAGCCCAGGCGCCCGGGGTGGCGTCGTCGGCCGCACCCGGACGAACAAGGTGGTGACCCTCGGGGGGGACGAGCGCTTGGTCGGCCGCACGGTCGCCGCGGAGATCACCGCGGCGGGCTCCTGGGTGCTGCGGGGGCACCTCACCGCCGCCGCCCTCTCCTGAGCTCGCGCCGGGGGCCCGGCACCCCGAGGGCCTGGGGTCACATCCGGCGGTAGAACCACTTCTCGATCTCGGCCCCCCGGACCCGCACCAGTGTGGGGCGTCCGTGAAAGCACGAGAACGGATCATCCGCCCGCGCCAGGGCGGCGAGGAGGTCCGCCATCGCCGCGGCGTCAAGGGGATCTCCGGCCCGCACCGCGGTGTGGCACGCGGTCGCGATCGCCAGCCGCTCCTCCAGCGACCGGCCGGCGTGCGCGCCGTGGTCGTCCGCGAGATCCTTGAGGCAGGCGCGGAACACCGCCCCCGGCGCCCGGGTTGTGGCGATCGCCGGCACCGCTGTCAGCCGGACCGTATCCCGCCCAAAGTCCTCGCTGCCGAACCCGAGCTGCTCGAGCGCCGGGGCGAGCTCCGGCAGGAGCGCGGCTTCGCGCGGCGTCAGCTCCACGACCTCGGGGACCGCGAGGCCTTGGGCCCGCCCGCCCTCGCTGATCTTGCGCGCGATGAGCTGCTCGTAGAGGACGCGCTCGTGGGCCGCATGCTGGTCGATCAAGATGAGATCTCCGCCGGACTGGCCCAGGATATAGGTGAGGGCCAGCTGCCCGATCACCCGGATCGCCGGCCATCGCCGATCCGTCAACGGCGCGCCGCCGGCCCACAAGGCGTCTCCTGCCGCCGGCGCGATCGGCGAGACGCCCGGATCGGGAAGCGATCCCCCAACCGGAGCCGGGTCCTCGTGGACCATTCCGGCCGCGTCCGACGGGACGACGTGGAGCAGCGGGACGCGGTGCAGGGCGCGCCGCACCTCGCGCACGACCTCGTCGAAGACCTGCCGCTCGCGGACGAACCGGACTTCGGTCTTGCGGGGGTGGACGTTGGCGTCGACTTCGGCGGGGGGCAGGCGAAGGCCGAGCACCACCGCCGGGTGGCGGTCGTCGGGGATCAGCGTGTGGTAGGCTTGGGCGAGCGCGTGGGCCAGCAGGGGGCTCCGCACCGGGCGACCGTTGACGAGGAACCACTGATGCGTCCTGCGCCGCTGCGCGGCCTGCGGCGTGCCGAGCACTCCGGCGAGCGCGGCGATCCCTCCGCCCCCCGCCAGCTCGATGGCCCCGTCCCCCACCTGTGGGCCCAGCACGCGCCGCGCCCGCTCGAAAAACCCTTCGGGGGGGTACCAGAACACCTCGCGGCCTTCATCGACCAGCCGGAACCCCACCTCGGGCGCGGCCAGGGCCAGCGCCTCCACCGTCTCCACGATCACCGCGGTCTCGCGGGCGGGCGACTTCAAAAACTGCCGCCGCGCCGGCGTGTTGAAGAATAGGTCCTCCACGGTGACGGTGGTCCCCGGGGGGCCGCTGGCGGGGCCGACGGCCTCCTCCGCCCCCCCGGCGACGACGATCCGGGCGGCCTCCTGGCCGGCGGGGCGCGTCACCATCTGGACGCGCGCGACGGCGGCGATGCTGGGGAGCGCTTCACCCCTGAACCCGTAGGTCCGCAGCCGCTGGAGATCCTCCGCGCCGCGGATCTTGCTCGTGGCGAACCGCCGGAAGGCGACCCGCAGCTCCGCCTGAGGGATCCCCGCGCCGTCATCGCTCACCCGGATGAGCCGCCCGCCCGCCCCCGCGATCTCGACGGTAATGCGGTGGGCCTCGGCGTCGAGGCCGTTCTCGATCAGCTCCTTCACCACCGACGCCGGGCGCTCTACGACCTCGCCGGCCGCGATGCGCTCCGCGGCGCTCGGGGGAAGGATCTGGATCGGGTCCTGCGTCACGATCCCCGTTGGGGGCGCGGAGGGAACGGGATCACGGTGCTGCCGGACCGCCCGCCCCCGCCGGGGTCGACCTCAGGGGCCTTGGGCGAGGCGCTCTCCGGCTCGAGCAGCGCCCGCAGATTGGACAGGAAGTTCAGGGCATCGAGCGGGGTCATCCGCGCGAGATCGGCGTGGCGCAGCGCCTCTTCGA
>DATEHM010000040.1:0-8805 GCA_035279545.1 bacterium
TTCCGGTTGGGGCGGCCGTGCTGGCCGCCGACGGGTCCGTCTATGTGGGCTGCAACGTCGAAAACTCTTCGTACGGGCTGGCCCTCTGCGCGGAGCGGGTGGCGATCCACACCGCGGTCGCGAACGGCCGCCGGCGGTTGACCGCGGTGGCGGTGGTCGGACCGGCCGGGATCACCTTGACGCCGTGCGGGGCCTGCCGGCAGGTGATGGAGGAGTTCGGTGTGCAGACCGTCATCCTCGCATCTCCGCGGGGCGCCCCGACCGTGGTTACGCTCCAGGCACTGCTGCCCAGCCCATTCACCCGGGTGTCGTCCCGGGGTCGGCATGCCGGTCTATAAGGCCGAAGCGATCGTTCTCCGGCAGCAGGTGTTGGGCGAGGCGGATCGCATCGTCACGCTCTTCACCCGGGAGTACGGGAAGGTGAGGGCGACGGCCAAAGGCATCCGGCGGCCGACGAGCCGGCTCGGCGGCCGGATCGAGCCGTATACGCACGTGCGCCTCCTGCTCGCCCGCGGGCGAACGCTGGATGTGATCGCGCAGGCGGAGGTCGTGGGGACGTTCGCCGGGGTGCGGGCGGACCTGATTCGGTCCGCGTACGCAGCGTACGTGGTCGAACTTGTCGACCGCGGCCTCGCCGACCGCGATCGGCACGAGGAGATCTTCACGCTTATCCGAGAGACGCTGGATGCGCTCGACCGGGCGGGCGGGGACGATGCGGAGACCCTGGCGCTGCGTTTCGCGCTCCGTCTGGCGAGCCTCCTCGGCTATCAGCCCGAAACGGCCGCCTGCGTGGAGTGCGGTCGGTCGCTTCCGCGCACCCAGGGCACGGTGGAGGGGTGGGCGTTCAGTGCGCAGCGGGGCGGCGCCCTCTGCCCGACCTGCCGGGTCGAGGATCCGGAGGCGATCGTCACGCCGCCCGGGATGCTGGCGATGGTCGACTACCTCGGGCGGGCGGACGGCGCGCAGGCGCACCGGCTGTGCATGACGGCGGGACAGCGCGGCGATTTGAGCCGGTTGGTCCAGGGCCACCTGGAGTACCGGCTGGAGGTCAAGCTGCGCGCCCCGCAGGTGATCCGGCGTCTGCGGGAGACGTTCGACCCGGTCCCCACCCCGTCGCTTTGACCCGTCTCACCCGCGTGATAAGATAGGCCTGCGGAGGTGGGCGCATGGAGATCGACCTGGAACGAACGAAGCGTGCGATCGCGCAGTTCGGGGCGGCGGTCGACGAGATCCGGCGTGCGGTGCGCCCGGGGCGGGCGGGGGTCGTGCGGGTCAACACCGACGACCGGGTGATCGAGTTGCCCCTGACCTGGGCGGCGGCCGCGTTCGCCGCCCTGGCCGTCGCCACCATCCTGAGCTCGGTGCCGCTCCGACGGGAGCGCGAAGAGGAGCCGCTCGGCATCGGCTAACCCGCGAGTGCGCTCGCGCCTCGTTCTCGCCTCGCGCGCCCCGTAGGGACCATCGCGGACGCGCTCGCCGGCCTGGGGTGACGTTCGGTTTCCCGGGCCCGCCGCTGTCCTCAGAGGGAGGGGTGGATGGATTTTCAAGACGTGATCATCGCGCTGGAGCGTTATTGGGCTGGATACGGCTGCGTGATCGCGCAGCCGTACGACGTGGAGATGGGGGCCGGGACGATGCACCCGGCGACGTTCCTCCGGGCGCTGGGCCCGGAACCGTGGAAGGTCGCGTACGTGCAGCCGAGCCGGCGGCCGGCGGACGGCCGGTACGGGCAGAATCCCAACCGACTCTACACGCACCTCCAGTACCAGGTGATCCTCAAGCCCGCCCCCGCGGACGTCCAGGACCTCTACCTGCGCAGCATCCGCGTCCTCGGCATCCACCCGCTCGACCACGACCTGCGCTTTCTGGAGGACAACTGGGAGGCGCCGACCCTCGGCGCCTGGGGGCTGGGGTGGCAGGTGTTCCTCGACGGCCAGGAGATCAGCCAGTTCACCTACTTCCAGCAGGTCGGCGGGCTGGAGGTGCCGGCGATCTCCGCCGAGCTGACCTACGGCCTGGAGCGAATCGCGCAGTTCATCCAGCGCAAGGACAACGTCTTCGACCTCACCTGGGCGCCCGGGATCACCTACGGGGAGATTCGCCAGCAGGAGGAGTTCGAACACTCCACCTACGCGTTCGAGACCGCGGATGTCGCGGTGCTGGGACAGCTCTTCGAGGCCTACGAGCGCGAGGCGCAGCGGTTGCTCGACGCCCGCCTGACCTCCCCGGCCTACGAATACGTGCTCAAGTGCTCGCACGTGTTCAACCTCCTCGACGCGCGGGGTGCGGTCGGGGTGGCGGAGCGCGCGGTGCTGATGGGCCGGTGTCGCGCCCTCGCCCGCCGGTGCGCCGAACTGTACCTCGCCCGGCGGGAGGAGATGGGCTGGCCGCTGCTCAGGGGCCGCGTGCATGCCGCCTAAAACCCGGCGCCCGCCCCGCCGCGCTCACCGCGGCCGCTCCGCGGGGCCGCGGGCGTCTCGCCTCGTGTTCGAGTTGGGCACCGAAGAACTTCCTCCCAGCGCCGCCTGGGACGGCGCGGCCCAGATCCGCGAGGCCGCCGCGGCGGCGCTTCGCGCCGGCCGAATTCCCTGCGGGGCGGTGGCGGCGTACTCCACTCCCCGCCGGATCGTCTTGGTCGTCGAGGACGTCGCCCCGCGCCAAGAGGATCTCGTTCGGGAGGTGCGCGGCCCAGCGGCGCGAGCGGCCTACGCGCCGGACGGGAGCCCGACGAAGGCCGCCGAGGGGTTTGCCCGCGCGCAGGGGCTGACCGTCGCGGCGCTGGAGCGGCGGACGACTCCCCAGGGCGAGTATGTGTTTGCCGTCCTGCGGTCGCCGGGGGGTCCGACGAGCGCGGCGCTCCGTGAGGTGCTGCCGGCGCTCGCGGCGGGGCTCGTCTTCCCTCGGCCGATGCGCTGGGGGCCGGAGGGGGTCCGCTTCGCCCGGCCGGTGCGGTGGCTGCTCGCGCTGCTCGGGCGCCAGGTGATCCGCTGCCGTTTTGCGGACGTCGAGGCCGGCCGCCGCACGTACGGCCACCGCATGCTCAGCCCGCGGTCGGTGGCGGTCGCGGACGCCATCGCGTTCGAATCGACGTTGCGGAAGCATTACGTCCTGCTCGATCCGGCGGCCCGCCGCGAGCGGATCGCCGCCGCGGCGTCGCGCGCGGCGAGGCAGACCGGGGGCCGCCCGATCCTCGACCCCGAGCTCCTCGAGGAGACCGTGCAGCTGGTGGAGTGGCCCGAAGCCTTCACCGGCCAGTTCGCGCCGGAGTTTCTGGCCCTGCCCCGAGAGGTCCTGATCACCGTGATGCAGCATCACCAGAAGTACTTTGCGGTCGAAGACGCCCAAGGCGGGCTCCTCCCGAATTTCGTGGCGCTCCGGAACGGAGGAACTCGGGGACTCGAGACCGTCCGGCAGGGGAACGAGTGGGTGCTCCGCGCGCGCCTGGCGGACGCGCGGTTCTTCTTCGCCGAAGACCGCAAGCGCCCGTTGAACGCACGGGTGCCCGAGCTCGCCGGCCTGATCGTTCACGAACGGCTGGGCACGATGGCCGAACGGACCGACCGCCTGACGCGCCTGGCCGTCCGCCTGGCTGCGGCGCTGGCGCTCCCGGGGGAACGGGCCCGTGCGCTGGAGCGGGCCGCGCTCCTCAGCAAGGCAGACCTCGTCACGCAGGTGGTGCGGGAGCTCCCGGAGCTACAGGGCGTGATCGGGAGCATCTACGCCCGGCTGGACGGGGAGCCCGCGCCGGTCGCCGAGGCCCTGCGCGAGCAGTATCTGCCCCGCGGAGCCCAGCTGCCCCAGTCCGAGCTCGGCGCCTATCTGGCGCTGCTCGATAAGCTCGACACCCTACTCAGCGGGCTGGCCGCCGGATTGGCGGCCAGCGGCTCGCAGGATCCGTACGGCCTCCGCCGGGCCGCCGCCGGGATCGTGGCGATCGTCCTCGACCGCCATCTCCGGCTCAACCTGCGCGAGTTCGCCCGCGCGGCGCTCGAGGACCTGCAGCCCGCGCTCGACCCGGCGCGCCGCGCCGCCGCGATCGATGGGGCGATGGATCTTCTCCGCCAGCGGCTGCGGGCGGTCCTAATCGAGGGCGGGATCAGTTACGATACCGCGGATGCGATCCTGGAGGCCGGCGCGGCCGACCTGGCTGACGCCGCGGCCAGGGCGCGCGCGCTGTGGGCGTTTCGGAAGAGGCCCGAGTTTGCGCGGCTGTACACGGCGTTCGATCGGGCCGCCCGCATCGTGCCGCGTGATTTTCAGGGCCGCGTGCACGCCGAGGGGCTCCAGGTGGACGCCGAGCGCGTCCTCTTGGCGGCGGTGGAGACGCTCGAGTTCCCCGCCGCCGCCTCGACGTCCGATCTGGATCCGGCGGAGACGGTGCGCTACTACGAGCAGGCGTTTCGGCGGCTCACCGCGCTGGCCGATCCCGTCGACCGGTTCTTTACCGACGTCCTGGTGATGGCCGAGGACGGGGCGTCGCGGGCGAACCGCCTCGCGCTGCTCGCCCGCGTCGTCGGGTTGGTCCGGCCGCTGGCCGATCTGACGCGTGTGGTCGTTGGAGAAGGAAAGGCTTCCTCGGACTCCTAAGTAGACACGGTTCGTCCATGAATGTGAGGTGAACACGGATGGCGATACGCACGCTCGTCAAGCCCACCCGGCGCCGGGCCACGGCCCGCCACGCCGGGAGGTCCAGGGCGTCGGCCCGGAAGCGCATCTGGTTGTTCGAGGAGGGGAACGCGACCCTGCGCGATCTGCTCGGCGGCAAGGGGGCGGGGCTGGCGGAAATGAGTCGGGTCGGGTTGCCGGTGCCGCCGGGATTTACGATCACCACCGCGGTCTGCAACGAGTACAACGCCAAGGGCAAGACCTTCCCGCCGGGTCTGATCGATGAGGTCCGCCGCGCGCTGGCGACGGTGGAGCGCAAGATGGGGAAGCGGTTCGGGGACCCCCAGAACCCCCTGCTCGTCTCGGTACGGTCGGGCGCCAAGTTCTCCATGCCCGGTATGATGGACACCGTCCTCAACCTCGGCCTCAACGAGGAGACGCTGCGCGGCTTGGCCAGCCTCACCGGGGATGAGCGGTTCGCCGAGGACGCCCACCGGCGGTTCGTGCAGATGTTTGGAAAGATCGTCCTCGGCGTCCCCGGGGACAAATTCGAGGCCATCATCGAGGCGCAGAAGCGGCGGGCGGGGGCCCGGGTCGACACCGACCTCGGGGCGCGCGACCTCGCCACGATCGCCCGGGAGTTCAAGGCGCTGATCAAGCGGGAAAAGGGTGTCGACTTCCCCACCGATCCGTGGGATCAGCTGGAGATGGCGATCCGGGCGGTGTTCGATTCCTGGATGGGCAAGCGGGCCGTCGACTACCGCAACTTCAACAAGATCCCGCACGACCTCGGGACGGCCGTCAACGTGCAGACGATGGTCTTCGGGAACATGGGGACCGACAGCGCCACCGGCGTGGCATTCACCCGGAACCCCGCCACCGGGGAGAAGCGGCTCTACGGGGAGTACCTCCCGAACGCGCAGGGGGAGGACGTCGTCGCGGGGATCCGCACCCCCCACCCGATCTCCCAGATGGAGCGGGAGATGGCCGGGGTGTACCGGCAGTTCCAGGACGTGGCGAAGATGCTGGAGCGCCACTACAAGGAGATGCAGGACCTGGAGTTCACCGTGGAGCGGGGCAAGCTCTGGATGCTGCAGACCCGCAGCGGCAAGCGAACCGCGCAGGCCGCGGTGAAGATCGCGGTGGACATGGTCAAGGAAAAGCTGATCAACAAGGACGAAGCTCTCATGCGGGTGGAGCCGGAGCAGATCTACCAGCTGCTGCTGCCTCGGTTCGACCCGGAGGACAAGGCCGCCGCGGAGCGCGAGGGCCGGCTGCTGGCCCGCGGCCTGAACGCATCTCCGGGGGCGGCGACCGGGGTGGCGGTCTTTGATCCGGATACGGCGGTGGAGATCGGCGCCGCCGGGCAGTCGGTCATCCTCGTCCGGCCGGAGACGAACCCCGAAGACGTCCACGGCATGCTGGCCGCCAAGGGCATCCTGACGGCCCGCGGCGGCGCGACGAGCCACGCCGCGGTGGTGGCCCGCGGTCTCGGCAAGCCCTGCGTCGCCGGCGCGGAGGCGCTGCGGGTCGATCCGCCGGCGCGGCAGCTGAGCGTCAACGGCCAGGTCGTCCACCAGGGCGATTTCATCTCGATCGACGGCAGCACCGGCGAGGTGTTCGGCCGGGCGATCCGCACGATCGATCCCGACCTGACCAAGGAGCAGGACCTGCAAATCCTCCTCGGCTGGGCGGATAAAACCCGCCGGCTGGGGATCTGGGCCAACGCGGACTATCCCCGAGACGCCGCGCGGGCCCGGGCGTTCGGCGCCGAGGGGATCGGGCTGTGCCGGACCGAGCACATGTTCTTCGAGGAAGACCGTCTGCCGATTGTCCGGCGGATGATCCTGGCCGAGGGCGAGCCGGAGCGCCAGCGCGCGCTCGACGAGCTCCTCCCCATCCAGCGGGAGGACTTCATCGGCATCCTGCGCGAGATGGCGGGCGCCACCGTCGTCATCCGGCTGATCGACCCGCCGCTGCACGAGTTCCTCCCCCGGTACGACGAGCTGCTCGTCGAGGTCACCGAGCTCCGGGTGCGGGGGAACGATCCCCGCGCCCTGGAGGAGAAAGAGCGGCTCCTCCGCGCCGTCGCGGCGATGCGTGAGCAGAACCCCATGCTGGGGCTGCGGGGGATCCGGCTGGGGATCTTGTTCCCCGGGATCATCGACATGCAGGTGCGGGCGATCCTCGAGGCGACCTGTACCCTGGCCAAGGAGGGGATCAAGGCCCACCCCGAGATCATGATCCCGCTGATCGGCCACGTGAACGAGCTCCGCGTCGTGGAACAGCGGGTTCGGCCGCTGGCCGATCGGGTGATGCGCGAGCAGGGGGTGCGGGTCCACTACAAGTTCGGCACGATGATCGAGATCCCGCGCGCCTGCGTCGTCGCCGACGAGATCGCCAAGTTGGCGGAGTTCTTCTCGTTCGGGAGCAACGACCTGACCCAACTGATCTATGGGTTCAGCCGGGACGACGCCGAAGGCAAGTTCCTCCTCCGGTACGTGAATGACAAGATCCTCCCCGAGAACCCCTTCCAGGTCCTCGACGCGGTGGGGGTGGGGACGCTCATCGACATGGCGGTGAAGCTCGGGCGGAAGACCCGGCCGGATATCGAGCTCGGGATCTGCGGCGAACACGGGGGGGATCCGGCGAGCATCGAGTTCTGCCACAAGGCGGGCCTGACGTATGTGAGCTGTTCGCCGTACCGGGTGCCGACCGCGCGGCTGGCGGCGGCGCAGGCGGCGTTGCGGGAGAAGCGGGCGCGGGCCGAACGCGACCGCTAGGCGCCGCTCGGGCGGAGGGGCGGGATCGGTCGGGCCGGAACCCGCCAAGGGAGGACGATGAACCCGCGCGAGACGACGGAGGCGTGGGAGGACCGGATCCTTTCCCCGCATGCCGCCAAGAGTGCGCGGTCGCGGGGCCGGGTCCGGCCCGAGCCTAAGGATCCCCTGCGCACCGACTTCCAGCGGGATCGGGATCGGATCATCCACTCGAAGGCGTTCCGCCGGTTGATGCACAAGACCCAGGTCTTCCTCGCCCCGGAGGGGGATCACTACCGCACGCGGCTCACCCACACCCTCGAGGTCGCCCAGATCGCGCGGACGATCGCGCGGGCGATCCGGATCAACGAGGATCTCACCGAGGCGATCGTCCTGGGGCACGATCTGGGCCACCCGCCGTTTGGCCACGCCGGTGAGGAGGCGCTCAACCAGGCGATGGCGGGGCACGGCGGATTTCGCCACGACCTGCAGAGCCTGCGCATGGTGGAGCTCCTGGAGCGGCGCCGGGCCAAGGATGGGACCTACCAGGACGGGCTGAACCTGACCTGGGAGGTTCGAAACGGCATCGGGGGCCATTCCAAAGGGGCGGCCGACATCGGCATCTTTCCCGACCTGGAAACGACCGCCCCCGAGCGCGGCCCGGAAACCGTGGAGGGGCAGCTCGCGCGGGTCGCCGACCGCATCGCCTACGTCAATCACGACACCGATGACGCGATCCGGGCGGGACTGATCAGCGAGCGGGACATCCCCGAGGGCGTCCGCTCGGTTCTCGGGGAGACCCGGGGACAATGGCTCGACACCACCGTGCGGGACATCGTCGACCGCTCGACCGACGCCGGGCGCATCCAGATGACCGAGGAGGTCCGGATCGCGCTCAACGGCCTCAAGGACTATCTGTTCGCGATCGTCTACCTGGGCTCGGCGGCGAAGGCGGAGGTGGGCAAGTCCCAGCGCCTGCTGCGGGATCTGTTCGACTACTTCATCGAGCACCCCGACGAGATCAGCGAGGAATCCCGGCGGCTGCTCGACGAGGGCCGGGTGACGGTGCAGCGGGCCGTCTGCGACTTTCTCTCGGGGATGACCGACCGGTTCGCCATCCGAACGCAGGAGCGGCTGTTCGTGCCCCGGACGTGGGCGAGCTTCTGATGGGCCGCGCCGTGGGCCTGGTCACGATCGGGCAGGCGCCCCGCCCGGACTTGATCGAGGAGTACGAGCGGGCGCTCCCGACCACCAGGCTCGTGCAGCGGGGGGCGCTCGACGACCTCGGCGACTCCGAGATCCTGGATCTGGCCCCCGCCCCCGGGGACGAGGTCCTGGTCAGCCGCCTGCGCAGCGGCCGCGAGGTGCGATTGGCTCGCCATCATCTCGAACCCCGCCTGCAGCGGTGCCTCGACGGTTTGGCCAAGGAGGTGGACCTGAC
>DATEHM010000041.1:0-6385 GCA_035279545.1 bacterium
CGCGGCCGCCCGCCTCGCGCGGGCGGGCCGGACCGGCCACACCGACGGTGTATCTCCTGATCGGCGAGGAGGACTGGGCGGCCGCGGCCGCGCTGGGGCGGATTCTTGATGACACCTTGCCGGGGGGGGAGCGCGACCTCAACCTCGATGTCGTTGACGCCGGGGAGGCGCCGATTCAGGACATCATCACCCGCTGCGAGACGCTCCCGTTTTTCGGCAGCCGGCGGGTGGTGGTGGTCCGCCGCGGCGAGGCATTCCGGGTTCCGGATCAGGACGCCCTGGCCGACTACCTCGATGCCGGGCCCCCGCCGTCGGTTCTGGTCGTCGTCGCGGAGAAGCTCGACAAGCGGCGCCGCCTCTTCGGCGTCCTCCAGCGTGTGGGGCGGGTCATTCCTTGTGAGCGGCTGCATCCCGAGGCGCTTCCCGGTTGGATCCGGGCTCGGGTCGAGCAGGCCGGCAAGACGATTGCCCCCGAGGCGACCCAAACGCTGGCGGTCCTGGTGGGGGGTGCGCTGCGGGAACTGGCGTCGGAGATCGATAAACTCACGACGTACGTTGGCGACCGCAGGGCCATCACCACGGAGGATGTCCATGCGGTGGCGAGCCACGTGGCGGAGGTCACGGTGTTCGAGCTGATGGATGCCGTGGGGCACCGGCGGGCCGGGCAGGCCCTCGGGCTGCTGCAGGTGGTGCTGGCCGAGGAAGCGCCGGTGAAAGTCCTCTTCATGCTGGGAGATCAGATCCGGATGCTGCTCAAGGGCAGGGCCCTCATGCAGCGCGGGGCGGATGAGGGTGAAGCGCGCCAGGTGTTGGGGGGGCGGTATTGGCTGTGGAAGCAACGACGCCTTCAGCCGCAGGTGGCCGCCTTCAGCCGCCTGGATGTCTCCACTGTCCTGCAACTGCTCGTGCAGACGGACACTGAGATCAAGACCGGACAGAAGCCACCGCGGCTCGCTCTCGAAACACTGATCGTGGGGCTCTGCGTTTAGGCCTCGCACGCAGACCTCCCCGGGCAGGGCGATTAGGCGGGCGCGGTGGTGGGCTGGTGGGTGAGGCGTCGGATCAGGCGCGACTTGCTTCGGGCTGCGGTGTTCGGGTGGATGATCCGCTTTCGGGCCGCGGCGTCCAGCTGCCGGATGGCGGCGCGGACCTCTGGGGCGGTCGCGGTGGTTGCCTGCCGGGCGTGCTTCATCAAGGTTTTGATCGTGGAATGGACCGCCTGATTCCGGGCCGTGCGCTTGATCGCTTGACGCTTTCGCTTCAGGCCGGACTTCGTGCGCTTCGCCAACCAGTCACCTCCGCCATCACTCCCCCGGTCCGGGACACCAGCGGATCGCCCCGGCCGGAGCGCGCGAGGCCCATTGTAGCACAGCGCCGACCGTTCGGACAACCGACCGAATCGCGCCGTGTGGTTGTTCAATGAATCTGTCACCCCTTCACTGCTCAGTGATTCCGTCACCCCCGACGAGTCGATGAATCTGTCGGCCTCCGGGGGCCGATCGGGGCTGTGCTATAATGACGACCAGATGTCGACCGGACCAACCGAGCCGGCCACGAATCAGCGCGCGTCCGCTGCCGGAGGCCTGGCCCGGGCTGCCGGCGTGATCGCCGTCAGCACCATCGCCAGCCGCGGGCTGGGGCTCATCCGCGACGTCCTCATCGCCGCCTTCTTCGGTGCCACATCCGCCAAGTCTGCGTTCGTCATCGCCTACTCCATCCCGTTCTTCGTCCAGCGACTGTTGGTGGGGGGGATCCTCAGCGTCGTCTTCATCCCGTCGATCAGCGAGCTGTTGGTCAAAGGTGATGCGGAGGAAACGCGCCGGGTCGTCACCAGCACGCTCAACTTGGTCCTGCTTATCGGCGTCAGCATGGTGGTCGTCGGCGTCCTGGCCGCCCCGATCCTGGTGCCGCTCGCCGCGCCCGGCTACCTCCGGACGAACCCATCGGTGCTGACGACGGCGGTGAGCCTGACGCGTGTGATGTTCGTGTCCATGGTCTTCCTGGCGTTGTCGGGGTTTGTCACCGGGTTCCTCAACGCGCACCATCGGTTCACGGCGCCGGCGATGGCCCCGCTGGTGTTCAACGTCGTCATCATCGCCTGCGTGCTGGCCCTCGGCACCCGGCGGGGGATCCTGGGTGTGGCGATCAGCTTCCTGGCCGGGTGGGCGGCCCAATTCGCCGTGCAGTTGCCCACGGCCAGGCGGTTGGGGCTCCGCTGGGGGGTGACGTTCGACCTCCGGCACCCCGTGCTTCGCGAGATGGGCCGGCTGGCCATCCCGGCGATGCTCGGGTTGGCGGTGATTGAGATCAACTCCAACGTCGCGCGGTTCTTCGCGTCGTTTCTTCCGCCCAAGCCGGGTGTGGATTACGTGGCGGTGCTCGACTACGCGTTCACGATCAACCAGGCGCCGGTCGGCATCTTTGCGGTCTCGCTGGCCACGGCCCTGTTTCCCACCATGGCCCGTCGGGCAGGCGGAGGCGCCACCCTACTGCGCGAGACGACCTCGCTGGGCCTGCGCGGCATCCTCTTCACGATGATGCCGATGACCGCGGTGATGCTGGTGCTGAGCGGCCCCATCGTCCGGGTCGTCTTCCAGCGGGGGGCGTTCGACCCCGGCGCCACGCACGCGGTGGCCCTCGGGCTCGTGGGGTTTGCGGTGGGGAGCGTGCCGTACGCCGCCTATTACGTGGTGACCCGGACCTTCTACGCCCTGCACGATACCCGGACCCCGGTGCGCATCGGCGTCTACATGATCCTGCTCAACGCGGTCGGCGATGCGGTGCTGATGCGGTGGTTCGGGCACACGGGGATTGCGCTGGCCACGTCGCTCGTGGCGTTCGCGAACGTCGGGAGTCTCCTGATTGTTCTGCGGCGGCGCCTCGGCGGAGTGGACGGGGCGGCGGTCCTCGGCACGGCCGTGCGGACGGCGGCGGCCGCGGCGGTCCTGGCGGTCGTCGCCCTGGGTACATTACAAGCGGTGGGACAGGTGGTCGACACCCGCCGGTTCACGGGTGCGGCGCTCCAGCTCCTCACCGCCCTCGCCGCTGGGGGAGCCGCCTACCTGGGGACGTGCGTGCTGTTTGGCGTCCGGGAACTGGCGCTGCTCGCCACGGTGTTCCGGCGGAGTCGGGCGGGCGCTCCGATCGAGGGGGTCAGGGAGTGAGCCGAGACCTGGGGGATGCCTTGACAGTGTTCTTGGGTGGATGCTAGGCTGAACCGAGAGACGCTAGCACTCTATGTCCTCGAGTGCTAACCGGGGGAGCGCCGCGGTGCCGGAGATGGACGGCCGAAAGCGCGACATCCTAAAACTGGTCATCGACGACTACGTCCTGACCGCAGAACCGATCGGCAGCGAGTCGGTGTCCAACCGCCACCGGCTGGGGGTAAGCCCGGCCACGGTGCGCAACGAGATGGCCGCGCTCGAGGAGATGGGCTACCTCCGGCAGCCTCACACCTCGGCCGGTCGGATTCCTACCGAACAGGCGTACCGGGTGTACGTGGATTCGATGATCAAAGAAGAGCAGATCCCCGCTTGGGAGCGCCTGCAGATCCGTCGCAAGCTCTCCGGCGTCGAGTCCGACCGCACCGTCGAGCAGGCCGCCCACACCCTCGCATCGGTGACCGAATTTGCCGCGGTGGCGGCGTCGGTGACCACCGGAGCGCAGCGGATCCGGCATCTCAGCCTGATCCCCCTCTCCCCACATCGCTCCATGGTCGTCGTGGTCACCGATGAAGGAGTGTTCGAGGGGAAGACGATGGAGTTTGCGGCGCCGATCTCGCCCGACGACCTCGACCGCCTCTCCCACGAGATCTCCCGCCGGATCGCCGGCATGTCGCTCAGCGATCTCACCGATCGGAAGCTCGATGCCGTGATCGGGGATGCGGCGCGCTACCAGCGAGTCGTCGACGAGGTGGCGCGATTGCTGCGGGACTCGCTGACGCGCACACCGGGTCCGGTGTACTCCGATGGGAAGGCGAACATCCTGAAGCAGCCGGAGTTCCAGGATGTCCGCCGGGCCCAGCCGGTGCTCTCCGCGCTTGAGCAGAAGGACATCGTGGTGGAGTTGCTCCGGCCAGGAGAGGTGGGGGAGCGAGTGCGGATCGCGATCGGCACCGAAAACAAGCGGGAAGAGATGAAGGAATGCAGCGTGATCACCGCGACCTACTTCGTCGATGACCGCCCGGCGGGCGTGGTCGGCGTCATCGGGCCCACCCGGATGCGGTACGGGAAGATCGTCAGCTTGCTGACGTTCCTGGCCGATAGTCTCGGTGAAGCCCTTCACCAGGCGTAAACGAGCGAGATGGCGCGGCGAGACCTCTACGAGGTTCTGGGCGTTTCCCGTTCTGCGACCCCCGAGGAGATCAAGCGGGCCTTTCGCCACCTCGCCCGAGCGCACCATCCGGACGTGAGCCAGGATCCCCACGCCAGCGAGCGTTTCAAGGAGATCAACGAGGCCTACCAGGTGCTGGGGGACCCGGAGCGCCGGACCCTCTACGACCGTACCGGTCAGGTCGGGCCCACCGGTCGGGACGGGGGGGGGATCAGTCCCTTCGGCGGCACCCCATTTGAGGACATCTTCGAGATGTTCTTTGGGCGGGAGCGCTCCACCGGCGGCGAGCCGGGACCGGAGCGGGGCAGCGACCTCCGAGTCAGGCTGGAGGTGACCGTCGAGGAGGCTGCGGCGGGGATCGAGAAACAGATCACGATCGCCCGCGAGGAGACCTGCCCGGTGTGCTTCGGCACCGGGGCGGAGAAGGGAGGCTCGGCGGAACCCTGCCCGACCTGCCACGGCGCCGGCCAGGTCCGCTACAGCCGGCGGACCGCGTTCGGGTCGTTCGCGCAGGTCGCGCCCTGCCCGAAGTGTGGCGGGGCGGGAACGATCATCCGCCACCCCTGCTTGGAGTGCCGGGGGAGCGGGCGGGCCCGAGCCAAGCGCGAGATCACGGTAAAGATTCCAGCCGGGGTGGAGGACGGTACCCGCCTACGCCTGCAGGGCGAAGGGGAAGCGGGGATGCGCGGCGGCGAACGGGGGGACCTCTACGTCGACCTGACGATCGCGCCCCATCCCGTGTTCACACGGCAGGGACGAGACCTCCACTGCGAGGTGCCGGTCTCGATCACCCAGGCGGCGCTGGGCGACCAGATCGAGGTGCCCTCGCTGGACGGGCCGACCCCGCTCGCCATCCCCCCCGGCCTCCAGACGGGCAGCACGACGGCGCTGCGGGGGAAGGGCATGCCGAGCCTCCGCGACGGCCGCGGCGATCTCATCGTTCACTTCCGCGTCGTGATCCCGCAGGACCTGACGAAGGAGCAGGCGCAGCTGCTCCACCAGTTCAGTGTGCTCCGCGGGGAAGATCTCAAGCCCCCCAAGAAGACGCTGCTCGGAAAGTTTCGCACCCGGCACTCTTGAGGGATCGCGGGGCAGGGCGGCGTCCGGGCCGGGCCTCCCGCCGATCCGCCGGTCGGCGCTGGGCGGAGGTCGGCGTGGTCACCGCCCCCAGCGCGGCCGAAGCGGTCGGGGAGATCCTGTGGGCGCTCGGCGTGGCCGGGATCGTCGAGGACCGCCCATCGCCGTCCGAGATCCGACTTCGCTGCTACCTCCCTCCATCGCGGGTTCGAGGGATCACCCTGCGGCATCTTCGGAACCGGGTACGCGGCCTCGCCCGGCACGGCCTCGATCCCGGCCGCGCGGCCGTGACCGCGCGGGTGGTCGAATCCGGCCGGTGGGTGCGGGAATGGCGGACGGCGGTGCGGCCGCTGCGACTTGGCCGCCTGGTCGTGGCGCCCACCTGGGCGCGGCTCCGGGTGGAGTCTCGAAAGATCGTCATCCGCATCGATCCAGGGATGGCCTTCGGCAGCGGCGCGCATCCGAGCACACGTCTCTGCCTTCGTCTCCTCCTCCGGCACTTCCGCCCTCGAGGCCCCACGGGGGGGACGGTGATTGATGTCGGCACCGGGTCGGGGATTCTCGCGATCGCCGCCGCACGGCTTGGCGCCCGGCAAGTGGCGGCCCGCGACGTCGATCCGATCGCCGTGGAGGTCGCCCGCGCGAACGTCCGGACGAACGGGGTGCCGGGTGCCGTGCGGGTGGTCCGGGGCGCCGGTCTCGGGGACCCCGGCGGGCCCGTGCGCCTGATCCTGGCCAACATCGTCGCGGACGTGATCATCCCATTGCTCCCCAGGGTGCGACGGCGACTGGGGGCGGGCGGGCGGTTCATCGGGTCCGGGATCGTCGAGGACCGCCTGCGCGCGGTCCTCGACGCGGCGATGGCGGCGGGCCTCGTCGCGGTCGAGATCCTCGCCTCCGGGGAGTGGCGGGCCGTCGTCCTTGCGCCCGCGACCCGCCCGCGGCGAGGCCGGGGACCGACCGCCTGACGGCCCCG
>DATEHM010000042.1:0-3156 GCA_035279545.1 bacterium
CGGACGGCCGGGAGACCGCCGCGGACGGCCCGCCGGGCTCCGCCGGCGAAGAGGGCGCCGCGCCGATCAACCGCATCATCTCGTCGACGGCGCCGCTCAGGCCATCGCCGTATCGTCCCGTCCGAAACGCGGGCGCGATCACGGTGCGGATGATGTCTCCCGCGTCGCCGTCGGTGATCTTGCCCTCCAGGCCGTACCCGACTTCGATGCGCACCTGGCGCTCCTTGATGCCGATCACCAGCAGGACGCCGTTGTCCTTCCCCCGCTTCCCGACCTTCCAGGCTTCCTCCAGCCGCACCGCAAACGCGTCGATCGAGGCCCCCCCCAGGCCGGGGAAGATGGCGACGGCGATCTGGTGCCCCGTCGTCTGGTCGTACTGGGCAAGCCGTTGGTCGAGCGCCGCGCGCGTCGGCGGATCCAGCAGGTGGGCGAAGTCGCTGACATACCCCGTGGGCTTCGGAAGCGCGGGGGCGGCCCGCGCGGGGACCACGGCGCCGAGCGCCAGGAGGATCAAGAACGCGACGAGGACGCCCCGTCCCCGCACGGTCAGGGCTTCGAGGGAACGGACAGGTCTACCCGAGGCGCCTGCTCGGCGCCGGGTTGCGCCTGGAAGTAGGGGCGGGGGTGAAAGCCCATCGCGCCGGCGAGCAGCGTCGTCGGGAACGACTGCACCGTCGTATCATAGGCCTGCACCGCGGTGTTGTACCCGCGGCGGGCGTAGGCGACCTGATTTTCGGTCGAGGCGAGTTCCCGCATCAGGCCCTGCACCGTCTCATTGCTGCGCAGCACGGGGTAGTTCTCCACGATGACGAGGAGGCGGGCGATCGCGCTTTCGTACTGATTCGCGGCATCGATGCGCGCGGGCGTCCCGGGGCTCGTGCCGGCATACCGGGTCCTGGCCTCGGCGATGGCGCCGAAGACGGCGCGCTCCTGACTGAGCACCGCCTTGGTCGACTCGACCAGATTCGGAATCAAGTCAAACCGCCGCTGCAGCTGGGTCTCCACCTCGGCCTGCGCGGCGCTGACCTGCTGGTTGGCCTGGACGAGATGGTTGTAGGTGCCCGCGAACGTTCCGTAGATCAGCAGCACGGCCACCACGATCACGACTCCCGCGATGGCCGCTCCGCGCACCTCGGCTCTCTCCCTCTCGGACGCCCCTATCGGGTGGCGCCGGCCCCCGCGCCGACCTGCGGCGAAGCGCCTTGAGCCCCGAGCTTCTGCTTCAGGATGGCCAGCGCCTTGTCGAACTGACTGTCGTGCCCGGAGTTGAGCGCCACCGTCTCCAACGGCACCGGATCATCGGGAATGACCCCGTGCCCTTCCAACCGAATCCCCTTGCCGCTGAGCAGCCGCGCCACGGTCACCGCCATCCCCGCGTCCTCCGGAAGGTCGACGGTGATGCCGATCTCCACGGCCCCGGCGGTCTTCGTGCCGACCACATCCGCCCGCCCCTGCTCTTGGAGGGCCGACGCGAGGAGCTCGGAGGCCGACGCGCTCCCTTCGTCGACCAGCACCACCATCGGCACCGCGGAGGGCAGGATCGGAGGCGCATTCGTCTGCAACAGCTGAGTCTTGCCGCTGCGCTTCGTCATCTGCAGAATGGGGGAACTCTGCGGGAGGAGCGCGGCCGAGATATCGCGCAGCTCTTCCACCAGCCCGCCGGGGTTGTCGCGGAGATCGAGCGCGAGCCCGCGCAGACCCATACGCCGGAAGTTGAAGATGGCGTCCCGCAGCGCCGTGGCGACGTCCGGCACAAACTCGTAGATCTTCACGACGCCGATGCCGCCGTCGAGCATCTGGCTGACGAGTCCGGGAAGTTGGATCGGTCCGCGCACGACCGAGAACTCGAGGGGGGCGGCGACGTCGGGACGAGCCACCCTCACCGTGATCGTCGTTCCGGCCGGCCCCCGGACGAGCCGATCCACTTCGTCGTTGGTCCGCCCGGCCGTCTCTTGCCCGTTCACGGCGACGATGCGGTCGAAGGGGCGCAGCCCGGCCCGCGCGGCGGGGGAGTTGCGAAACACTTCGCGGATGTAAAACTGTCCGTCTTGCAGCAGCAGGTAAATCCCGATCCCGGTATACGCGGCTTGGCCGTTCTCCTTGCGCTTCTCCTCCTGGTAGAACGCGGGGGGGATAAACCCCGTATGCGAATCGTGGAGGCTCTCCAGCATTCCGGCGGAGGCGGCAAAGGCGAGGTCGGTCGCCGTGTACTGCCCGCCGACCCGGCTGAGGATCTCGTCGAATCGCTGCGTGAACAGCGAGCTGGCCACGGGATCCGACACGCCCGCGGGGATGGGACCGCTGAACGCTCCCACGCCGGTCTTCTGCTGCAGGCTCGCCAGCGCGGTGTTCAGCATCGCCACCGGCGAGATCGGATCAACGTAGTGCTCCCGCAGCGTCTGCAGCGTCGTGATGACGAACTCGGCGTCGGCCGCCTCCGCGCGCGGCAGCGTTGGGGCGACCATCGCCGCCATAAGCAAGACAACCAGCATCGCCGGTGCGACCCGGAAGCGCTTCATGGACTCACGGCCCTCCCATTTCCGTCCGCCCCGCGGGCGCGTTTGGCCTTCCTCTCGATAGCATCCAGCGCGGGACGACGACGTTCTCATTCGCTAGCCCTGTAGTACCCTATTCCGAACCGCCTCAGCCTCTTCGATCCTCGCTGCTCGTTCGCCTGCTGCGCGCCCGGCGCGACCGCGAACCGGCGCCCCGCCGTTAGATCGCCGCCGCCAGAATCGGGGCCGTCGTCGGGCCCCCGGACGAACCCCGCGGCCCGTGCTCGATCGAGATCGCCACCGCTTGGTATCGGCCGAAGTCGGCAGCCACTGAGACGATGACCGGCTGTCCCGGGCCGGCACGAAAGACCCCGGCCGGCCGGGGCTGCTTGCCAGCGACCAGCCAGATCTCGTACACCAACCCCGCGTCGGGCTCTGCGAGGCCGGTCACCACGAGCGCTCCGCGGCCGGTCGTCCGGTCGTAGACGAACCGGACGTTCGCCCGGACCGATCCGGTGAGCTGAGCCGAGCGGGCGGTCGGAGCGGCGAGGAGCGCCAGCAGCCGGTCCTGCGTATCCAGGCGGCCCGCCAGGACGTTCAAGCGCTGCGATTGGTAGACCGCCAGGCCCCCGAGGATGATGATCAGGCCGGCCGCGGCGGC
>DATEHM010000043.1:0-2678 GCA_035279545.1 bacterium
CCCTCGCCGTCCTCGGGGTGGTCGCCGGGTGGCTGCGCGCCCGCGGGTGGGTGCTGGCCGCGGCGAACGTCCTGGATCGGGCCGAGGCGGTGGTCTTCTTCACCGCGGTGCTGGTGGGCGGCGCGCTCGGATCCGCCTGGGCCACGCGCCGGGCGGCGCGGGATTTGACAGCGTCGAAGAACGGCCGGTACAATGTCCGCGACCTGCCCGGCTCGGGCGAGCCGAGCGACACTGGGGAAGGGTCGTTCCCGTCGACGGTGAGGCGGTAATCCTCACCGCGAGCGGGTTTTTTGTCGGGGTTTTCCACGGGAGGAGACGCAGGATGATCGTCAAGGCGCCGCGGGGGATGCAGGACATCTTGCCCGCCGACGTTGGCCGGTGGCATCGTGTCGAGGCGGGGATGCGAGATCTCGCTCGCCGCTATGGCTACCGCGAGATTCGGACGCCCGTGGTCGAGCACGCCGAGGTGTTCCTGCGCGGGATCGGCAGCGGGACCGACATCGTGGACAAGGAGATGTACACGTTCCTCGACCGGGGCGGGCGCACCTTGGCCCTGCGCGCCGAGGGCACCGCACCGGTGATGCGGGCGTTTCTTGAGCACAACCTGGGCGCCGCCGGGTTGCCCGTCAAGCTTTACTACATCTGCCCGATCTTCCGGTACGACCGACCGCAGGCCGGACGGTACCGGCAGCACACGCAGTTCGGCGCGGAGGTGCTCGGAAGCGCGGACCCCGCCGCGGACGCGGAGGTGCTGAGCCTCGGCGTGCGTCTGGTCGAATCGTTCGGGGTGCCGGACGTGGAGGTCCATCTCAACAGCGTCGGGGACGCCGCGTGTCGGCCGCACTACATCCAGGCGCTGCGGGACTATTTCCGCCCGCACCTCGCCGAGATGTGCGCGGATTGTCAGCGCCGCTTCGAGGCCAATCCGCTGCGCCTGCTGGACTGCAAGCGCGACGCGGAGATCGTGGCCGGCGCCCCGCCGATCCTCTCGTACCTCTGCAACGACTGCCGGGTCCACTTCGAGGGGGTACAGGCGCACCTGGGGGCGATCGGGATCCGCTACGCGCTGGACCCGCGCATCGTCCGGGGGCTCGACTACTACACGCGCACCGCGGCCGAGGTCTACTCGGGTCGGCTGGGGGCGCAGAGCGCGGTCTTCGGGGGCGGCCGATACGATGGGCTGGCCGAGCAACTCGGCGGGCCGCCCACCCCGGGCGTGGGGTTCGGGTTGGGGATCGAACGGCTGCTGCTCGCGTTGGAACGGGAGGGGGATCTCCCCGCGGAGCCGTCGCAGGTAGACGCCTACATCGCCACGGCCGGCGGGGAGACCGCGCGGGCGCTCGCGCTGGCCGACCGGCTCCGCGCCAGCGGCCTCGCCGTGGACACCGATGTGATGGCGCGTGGGCTGCGGGCGCAGATGAAGCAGGCGGACCGCCTGGCGGCGACCTTCGCCGTGGTGCTGGGGGAGGAGGAGATCCGGCGCGGGGTGGCCGGTGTGCGCGAGATGGGGACGGGGGCCCAGGATGAGGTTGGGCTGGAGGCGCTGTCGCAGGTGCTGGCGGCGCGGCTGCGGGCCCGCGCGCGCGGAAAGGGGCCGGCATGAGTCACGAGCTCGGCGACTGGCGGCGCACCCACACCAACGGCGGCCTCCGCCGGCCCGATGTGGGCCGGCAGGTCACTCTGATGGGGTGGGCGCAGACCCGGCGCGATCTCGGCGGGCTCATCTTCATCGATCTGCGCGATCGCGAGGGCATCACGCAGGTCGTCTGCAACCCGCAGGAGGCGCCGGAGGCCGCCGCGGTGGCCGCGCAGGTCCGCAGCGAGTACGTGCTCGCCGTGCGGGGGATCGTTGCCGATCGCCCCGCCGGGACGGCCAACCCCAAGCTTTCCACCGGCGAGGTGGAGGTGCGGGTCCGTGATCTCCGCGTGCTCAATCCGGCGGAGACGCCGCCCTTTCCGATCACCGACGCCGTGGGGGTCGACGAATCGGTCCGCCTGAAGTACCGGTACCTCGACCTGCGGCGGCCGGCGATGTACCGCCACCTGGCCCTCCGCCACCGCCTGGCCAAGGCCGTGCGCGATTTCCTCAGCGGGGAGGGATTCCTGGAGATCGAGACGCCGATGCTGATCAAGAGCACCCCGGAAGGGGCGCGGGATTTTCTCGTGCCCAGCCGCCTGCACCCGGGCAAATTCTACGTGCTCCCCCAGTCGCCGCAGCTCTTCAAACAGCTGCTGATGGTCGCCGGGGTGGAGCGGTACTTCCAGGTCGTGCGGTGCTTCCGCGACGAAGACGGCCGCGCCGACCGCCAGCCGGAGTTCACCCAGATCGACATCGAGATGTCGTTCGTCGGGGTCGAGGATGTGATCCGGCTCGCCGAGGCGATGGTGGCGGCGGCGGTGCGGGACGCCGTCGATGTCGATGTCAGGCTCCCGTTTCCCCGGATGACCTACGCCGAGGCGATGGATCGATACGGGAGCGACAAGCCCGACGTCCGGTTTGGCATGGAGATCGTCGATTGCTCCGATCTCTTCCGCGGCAGCGCGTTCCAGGTCTTCGCCAGGGCGATCGGCGCGGGGGGCGCGGTCCGCGGGATTCGGGTGCCCGGGGCCGCCGGCTACAGCCGGCGCGAGGTGCAGCAGTTGGAGGAGGTGGCCAAGGGCGCCGGCGCGCCGGGGCT
>DATEHM010000044.1:0-7632 GCA_035279545.1 bacterium
TGGGATCAGGCGCGGCGGCCCCCGTGGCAGGCCGCGCGGGCGGTGGTCGGCCGTGCGGGCACGCCGCTGTGGCAGCGCGTCTACGTGGACCTGGCGTTCCTCGCCACCTCGGCGGTGACGTTCGCACTGACCGCGCGCTCCGGGTACCAGGTCGTGCTGGCGCCGGAGGGCGTGGCGCAGTCGGCGGTCTCCTACCAGGCGTTTCTCGCGCCGGTCTGCCTGTGGATCGGCGTGGGTCTCCTGGCGATGCGCCTGGGGAAGAGGAGCCTCGCCCGGGGCCGACGCGCGCTGGGAAGGTTGCTGCGCCCCGTCGCCGGTGGATTGTCGGGTGTCGTCGCCGCGTCGCTGGGGCGCCAGGGCGGCCCGGTGGCCCGCGGCGTGGTCCTCGTCGCCGTCGCCGTGTCCTTCGCCATCTCCACCGCGGTGTTCAACACGACCTACAACGCGCAGTCGAGGGTCGACGCGGAGCTCACCAACGGTGCCGACGTCGCGGTCACGGGGCCGACGGCGGCTCCTCCCGGGAGCCGGCTGGCCGAGCTGCGCGCCCTGCCCGGCGTGATTGCCGCGCAGCCGATGCAGCACCGGTTCGCCTACGTCGGCAACGATCTGCAGGACCTGTACGGGATCGATCCGGCGCACATCGGCGAGGCGACCCGTCTGTCGAACGCGTACTTCGCGGGTGGCGACGCCCGCGCCACGATGGCGGCGCTGGCGGCGCAGCCCGACGGGGTGCTGGTGTCGGCGGAGACCGTCAGGGACTATCAGCTGAGCCCCGGCGACCGGGTGAATCTCCGGCTGCAGCACGTGGCGGACCATCGGTACCATGTCGTGCCCTTCCGCTTCGTCGGCATCGTCCGGGAGTTCCCCACGGCGCCCAAGGACTCGTTCCTGGTCGCCAACGCCCGATACGTCGCCCAACAAACGGGCGCGGCCGCGGCGGAGATCGTCCTGCTGCGCACCGCGGCCCCTCCGGCGGAGGTTGCCGCCCGAGCCCGCGCCGTCGTGCGTGCGTTCGCCGGCGCGCGGGTCACCGACATTGGGTCGACGCAAGCCGCCATCAGTTCGAGCCTGACCGCGGTCGATCTGCACGGCCTGACCCGACTGGAATTGGCCTTTGCGGTGTTGCTGATCCTCGGGGCGGCCGGCCTCGTCATGGCACTCGGGCTGGCGGAGCGGCGGCGCACCTTCGCGATCCTCGCCGCGCTCGGCGCGACGCAGTCGCAGCGCGGCGCGTTTCTGTGGAGCGAGGCCCTCGTCATCCTGACCGCCGGCGGCACGATCGGTGTCGCGACGGGCTTCGGGGTCGCAGGGATGCTGGTCAAGCTGCTGACCGGGGTGTTCGATCCGCCGCCGCAGAGCCTTTCCGTGCCGTGGGCGTACCTCGCGCTCCTGGCGGCGGCGGCGCTCGTGTCCATCGGCGGTGCCGTCCTCGGCGCGCAGGCGGCGTCCCGCCGTCCCCCCGCGGAGGCGCTGCGCGACCCCTAAGGTAAGGATACGAATCACGTGGATCACGGCGTAGGGGGGAAGGTGCGGTGGTCGGTGGCGACGTCTGAGAGCCCGTCATGCCCCCGCGCGTCACCGACCCGCGTGTTGACGAGGTTCCGATACAGGGTTATACTGACAACTGGAGCAACCTATGGCCACTCGACCGCGCGGACACCAAACTGTGGCGGGAAACGAACGCGACGAGATCGCCACACTCGTCGCTGCGGGGACAAAAACTCTCTTCCATGCTGTAGTCAAGCTCACACCACCTGCGCGGCGGCGCCTTCTGCGGGAAGGGGAGGGTGCGAACGTGCTCCTGGCGGCCGCATTGCATCCCTCCCTGCTCGAACGCGCGGCAGAGCACTCGCCCCTCTTGCCCGCCCTACTGCGCGGCGTCAAGCAGCGCCGGGACCTGCTCATGGCAGAAGGAGGCACCCTGTCAGGCGAAATGCTGGCGAAGACCCTAGGCATTACCCGCCAGGCTGTTGACAAGCAGCGTCGACGTGGGCAGCTCCTGGCGATCCATGAGGGTGCAACCTGGCGGTATCCCGCTTGGCAGATCGCCGACGGAACCCCTATCGCGGGTCTGAAGCCGGCCCTGGCTGCCCTTCGGAAACACCCTGCATGGACCGTGGTGGCGTTTCTCCTCAGCCGCAATACGCGGTTGGGGGCGCGTCGTCCCATCGACCTGATGCGCCGGGGTGAGGTTGAACCGGTGCTGCGCGCCGCCAAAGCGTACGGTCAACATGGGGCCGCCTAAGGCCCCGGCGAGCGGCCCTCCACCCAATCTTCGCGAACGATCCCTCCCGATTCGCTCAATCACCCGGCAGTGGGTCAGGCTGCACCTGTGTCGGCATCACGCCAAGAATTTTGGACGCACGGGCGAACACAGATTTGACGCTCCGAGGAAGGAGTATGGTGTGCTCTATGCTGGGCAGGACGAGGCTGGTGCGTTCGTTGAAGTATTCGGTGATCCGCTAGACGTTCGACTGCTTGCGCTCCGCCCTTTGAAGCAGTTTTGCTTGTCCGCGGTTCGCGCAAAGCGGCCCCTGAGGCTGGTCGACCTTACCGGACCCGGACTCCGTCGGCTCGGCGTCGATGCCCGCCTGACGGGCGGAGACGACTATCAGTGCTCGCAGCCGTGGGCCCGTGCTCTGTGGGGCCATCCCGATGCGCCCGACGGTCTTCTGTACCGCGCCAGACACGATCCGTCGCGACAGGCTGTGGCGATCTTCGATCGCGCGGCCGCCGCGATTCGGACGAAGAAGTTGTGTCGTCTCACCGACAATCCCCACACACTCGCCCGGCTTCTGGATCTCTACGGGTTCGGCCTCATCATTGGGAAGTAATCCGGAGAGAAGAAGGCGTTGGCCGATTGGCAGGATTCCTGCCTACGCGTGCCCGTCAGATCCGGCGCTCCGGCGCGCGCGGCCGGCTCCGCGAACGCGGGTAAGAGCGCCCCCTGCAGCTGATTGCGCCGGGGGGACTCTCACCGGTACGTCGCGGCGGGATCCGGGTTCGGGGGGAAACAGGAAGGCAACGGACCTAGCCCAGCTCGAGGTGCCGAGGATGCGCAGAGACGGCGGCAGTGGCCCGCTCCGCCGCCGCCGGCCGGGAGCGTGGGGGACCGGGGCCGACAGCGGTGCCCGTTAGCGGCGCTCCTGGGCCCCGGGGTTTACGACGTTGGGCGGGATGTTCCCGGTCACGCCCACCACGCAGTTTTCCGCAGCGATCGTCGCCATCTTGAGGCGCGTCGCGATGCTGGCGCTGCCGAGGTGCGGCGGAATGACGACGTTGTCCAGCTTGAGCAGCGGCTCGGTCATCGGCACCGGCTCGGTCTCGAACACGTCGAGGCCGGCGGCCCAGAGCTTGCGGTCCACCAGCGCCCGGTAGAGGGCGCGCTGATCCACGATCGGTCCGCGCGCGATGTTGACCAGCACCGCGGTGGGCTTCATCAGCGCCAGCTGCGCCTCGCCGATCAGGTGACGCGTCTCGGCGGTCAGGGCGGTGCTGATCATGACGAAGTCGGACTGCCGGAGCAGATCCTCCAGGGGAAGGTAGCGGGCCCCCAGCTCGGCCTCGACGGCGGCGTCGACCCGCTTGCGGTTGTGGTAGAAGATCGGCATGGCGAAGCCTTTGGCGCGGCGCGCCACCGCGATGCCGATCCGCCCCAGGCCGATGATCCCGAGCGTCGCGCCGTAGACGTCCTGGCCGGTGAACCCCATCAGCTCCCACGTCTTCCAGCGCCCCGACCGCGTGAACTTGTCCCCCTCCACCACCCGGCGTGCGGTGGCCATCAAGATCGCCCAGGCCATGTCCGCGGTCGTGTCGGTGAGGACCCCCGGGGTGTTCGTCACGAAGATGCCCTTGCGGGTCGCGCTCGCCACGTCGATGTTATCGTAGCCGACCGCCACCTGCGCGATCACCCGGCAGCGGTGTGCCCGCTCGATCACCTCGGCATCCATCTTCTCGGTGATCAGGCAGATCACGCCTTCGACGTCGACGATCTCGCGCAGCAGGGTCTCGCGCGGGACCGGCTCGGCTTCCCGCTCCCATATCCGGTACTCGACCGCCCGTTCCAGGATCCGCATCGGCCCTTCCGGCAGCGGTCGTGTGATATAGATCCGCGGCTTGGCCATCTCCAGGCTCCTCCCTACACTTGTGCCCACGCGTCGGCGAAGACGCGCTTGGTGCCGGCGATCACGGCCTCCGCGGTCTCACCGGCGAGGGGTTTGACCTCGAAGCTGAGAAACGGGCGCCCCCTCCCCCCCAGGAACCCGATGTCGAAGAGGCACCGCAGGAACTCGATCACCTGCGGGGTGTCGTTCTCTCCGCCCTCGATGCCGAACCGGGGATGCTGGTCGCCGTAGGCGGGATGGGCGCGGTCCCGCATCACGCAGTTGCCGATGTGCGCGTGCACGAGGTGATCGCGCCCCAGGGTCAGGCACTCCCGGATCCCCTCCCCCACCAGCGGGATGTGGCTGAGGTCCAGCATCAGGCCGAAATCGGGGAAGTCCCGGCGAACGGCTTCGGAGATCTCGACGCAGAGCGGGGTGGGACCGGCGAGCGCCTTCTTCTCGATCGTCCGGTCGAAGGTCTCGAGCGTGATCGCGATGCCCTTGCCCCGGCCGTACGCGGAGAGGTCGAGCAGGGACTCCACCAGGCTCCGCGTCGCCTTGGCCTCGTCGGACGGACCCGGGTACGGGCCGCTCAGCACCGCCACCCGCCCGGCCCCCAGCTGCGCCGCTTGGTCGACGCACAGCCGGACCAGCGCCACCGCCTTCTGGCGCTCGCCCTCGTCGAGCGCGCTCAGGTTGCCCTTGGTGGTCAGCAGCGCCGACTGCGCGCCGAACCCGACGCCGAGGTGGCTCTCTCGCAGGACCGCCGCCGCCGCCGCGCGCGCCCGGTCGTCGTGCACCCAGCCGACCTCGATCGCGGTGAAGAACTCGTCCTGGGCGATCTGCCGGACCGTCTCCACGTACGGGCCCTCGCCCCGCATCACCGCGGGGAACGCCATGAAGTGCACGATCCCCAGGCGGAGATAGCGGTGCCAGGATTCCTGCATGCAGCACCTCCTGTGCGGGGGTGATCGCGAACGCGCGGGTCCGCCCGGTTACTTCTCGGGTCCGCGCGGCCTTCCCTGCGTTCCGGGCCGAGGCGGCGAGCCCCGGGGCAAGAGCGGCGCCATCGTCCTGAACGTCCGGACCGCCGCATCCTCGAAGCTCGGGTCCTGGATGATCTCCGCCGAGATCGCCCCGCCGTAGCCCGCGCCGGCCAACTCGGCCACCACCCCGGTGAAGTCGAGGTGGCCGCTCCCCGGGGCCCGGCGGTTGCTGTCGGCGACGTGCACGTGCCAGAGGCGGGGGCGGGCGCGCCGCAGCGCCTCCCGCAGATCCGCCTCCTCGATGTTCATGTGAAAGGTATCCGGCAGCACCCCGACGTTGTCCTCGCCCAGCCGCGCGAGCAGATCCATCACCTCGCCGATCGTGTTGAGCCAGTTGCTCTCGTACCGGTTCACCGGCTCGATGACGATCCGGACCCCACGCGGCCGCGCCGCCCGCGCCACCCGCCTCAGGCCCGCCAGCAGCCACTCCGTCGCCCGGTCGCGGTCCGCCTCGGGGGGGATGGGCCCGTGGATCAACCCGACGATCACGAGCGCCCCCAGGCGCTCCGCCCCGTTCAGGTGGGCTTCCAGGCGGGCCGCCGCCCCGTCCCGCACCGCCGGATCCGCGGCGGCGAGCGACAGCCCCTCCTCGAGGTAGGCCTGCCCGGTGCCGATCGCCGGCACGATCACGCCGGCGCGCGCGGTCGTCTCCGCGATCTCCCGTGGGGACACTTGGGCGGGATCGCGGATGGCGAGCTCCACCCCCGCGAAGCCCACCTCGGCGAGGTACCGGATCGAGGCGGCGAGATCCCGCCCCTGCGCCACCGCGGCGAAGCGGGTCGGGGATGCGGAGATCGTGTAGGCGAGCTTCATCGAGCGGCCGCCCCCGCCGCGGTTACGGCGGGTAGCCGAGGCTGTAGATGCTCTTGCCGCCTTTTCTCGGCCCTTTCAGCACCGCGTCCAGCTCCTTGGGATCGCGCTCGGTGGTCATCGAGACCGGCGGCAGCTTGCCGGGCGGGAACGTCTTGTGGACGTCGTTCACCAACCGCTCCAGGTAGTCGAGCAGCTGCGGCACGCCTCCCATCGCCTTCTCCGCCCGGGCGATGCTGCTGCGCCCCACCACGCCTTCGATGTAGGCCTTGACCTCGATCGGGCCCGCCCCCACCTGGCTGTACCAGTTGATCGGCCGGTTGAGGAGGTTGCCGGCCTTGTCGACGTGGTCCCCGGGCAGGAAGCCGACGATCTTGTTGTCCGGCGCGTACTGCATGTCCAGCAGCTCGGGGAACAGCGCGAGCGACCAGGAGGTCTCCACCTCGTCCGCGTGGATGAAGGGAGTCTCGTACGTCCCGCCGTCGCGCTTGAGCTTGAAATGATCCCGGATGGGATGGTACCAGTTGACCAGCAGCAGCAGGCTCGGCACCCGGTAGCGCTTGGCGAACTGGTGCATCGCCGTCGGGATCACGTACTCCTGGCCGTGGCCGTTGAGCAGGATCTGCTTGCGGAACCCCATGTTCCAGAATCCCGCGATCATCGCCCGCACGTACCCGGTGAACACCTCCTCCGGGATCACCACGGTCCCCGGCATCCCCAGGTGGTGATAGGGGTGCGACCCGTACCACACCGGCTGGGCCACGGTACAGCCGGTCCGGGCGGCGACCTCCTCCGCCATCCGGCAGACCAGGAAGACGTCCTCGCCGAGCGGGGCGTGGGCCCCGTGGGCTTCGGTCGCGCCGAGGGGGACGAGCAGGACGTCGTTCTTCTTCATCCGCGCCTCGACTTCGTGCCCGGTCATGTTCTGCAGGTACACGCCCGTCCGCTTGTCCATGTGCCCGCCCTTCGGCGGGATCGTCCACTTCGCCGTCTTCGCCACCCTCACTCCTCCTTCGCTCAGTGCGAATTCCGCCTGTCCGCGCGCCCCGCCCGGGCGCGCCTCTAGAGAAACAGCCGTTCAATAAGAACGCGCAGCCCCTCCTGCTCCGGCCGGGGGCAAGTGGTCCCCGCCGCGGCGAGTAGCAGCGCGGGGCTGCCCTCCACCGCCACGCCCAGCCCCGCCATCTCCAGCATCCGGAGGTCGTTCATCGCATCGCCCACGGCGACGATCTGCGCCAGCGGGACGCCAACGGTCTCGGCCAGCTCCCGCAGCGCCACGCCCTTGTCGATGCCGGGGGGGAGGATCTCCAGATAATCCGACTGCGAGAACACCTGGTTGATCGGCGGCCCGGGGAGCGCCGCGAGCGTCCGGCTGAGGCGGTCGAGGTCGGGGCGGTGGCCGACGACGAGATACTTCATCGGCGGCTCCGTCAGGAGCTTGGAGAAGTCGGGGGTGATCTCCACCTCGAGCGCGTCCCGTCCGGCGTAGAGGTCGACGAACGGCGTGCGCCGCTCGGCGAACACCTTGTTGAAGATGTACAGCAGCGGCGAGGTCTCCGGGAACGCCTTCAGCACCGGGAGCACCCGGCGGGCGTCGGGCAGGGGGAGCGGCCGGGCCCACAGGGCGCGGGCGGAGGGGTAGTCGTAGAGGAGCCCGCCGTTGTAGACGATGG
>DATEHM010000045.1:0-5726 GCA_035279545.1 bacterium
GGCCCCGGCCGGACCGGCCCGCCCCGCCGATGATCGCCTTCATCCTCCGCCGGCTGCTCCTCCTTCCCTTTGTCGCCCTGGGCGTTTCGCTGCTGATCTTTTCGCTGACGCAGTTCCTGACGCCGGCGATGCGGGCCAGCCTCTACATCCACGACCCCAAGCAGCTGGTCGCGCTGCCGGACATCATCCGGAAGTACCGGCTGGACCAACCCGTCTACGTCCAGTACGGGGTGTGGCTGGCCCAGATCGCGCACGGCGACCTGGGCTGGAGCGAGACGGCGAGAGAGCCGGTCGCCGACGCGATCCGGGGCTACTTCCCCGCCACCTTTGAGCTCGGCTTCTACTCGTTCCTCTGCATCCTCGGCTTCGGCATCTGGCTGGGGACCCAATCGGCGGTGCACAAGGATCGGATCATCGACCACCTCAGCCGGTTCACCTCAATCAGCGGCGCCTCGCTGCCGACGTTCGTTTGGGGCCTGCTGCTGCTGATGGTGTTCTACGGCCACTTCGGCTGGTTTCCGCCGGGGCGGCTCTCGCTCGATGCCGACCTGTTCGTGCACAGCCCCCAATTTCACGCCTTCACCGGCCTGATGACCGTCGACGCGGCGCTGAACGGGCGGTGGTGGATCTTTGGGGATGCGCTGCGCCACCTGGTGCTGCCGGTGGCGACGCTGACCTACTACCTCACCGCCGTCCTCGTCCGGATCACCCGCTCCTCGATGCTGGAGACCCTGGCCGCCGATTACGTGCGCACCGCCCGGGCGAAAGGGCTCGCCGGGCACGTGGTCGTCGACAAGCACGCCCGCCGCAACGCCCTCATTCCGGTGATCACCCTGGCCGGCCTCCTCTTCGTGGGGTTGCTCAGCGGGGTGGTGATCACGGAGACCGTCTTCAACTTCCCGGGGATCGGCCGCTGGGGCGTGGGGGCCAGCCAGCAGCTGGACATCCCGGCGGTCACCGGGTTCGCGCTGATCTTCGCCGCCCTCCTCGTGCTGGGAAACCTCTGCGCGGACGTCCTCTACGCGGTCGTGGACCCGCGGATCCGGCTGCATTGAGCGCGGTGCGGTCCGCCCCAGCCATCCCCCTGCCGCGGGCGCCCGGCGTGCGGCGGGTGGAGACCGGGTGGCACCGGACGGTGCGGCGATTTCGGAAGAACCCGCTGTCCGTGCTCGGCGCGCTGATCGTGGTGGCCTTTGCCCTGATCGCGCTGCTGGCCCCGCTGCTCGCGCACCCCACCGAGCGGAACCCATACATGATCCCCCACTCCGGGTACTCCAGCGACCCGCGCCCGCCCGGGCCGGGACACCCCTTCGGCACCACCGAGGAGCAGTTCGACCTGTACTACGGGGTGGTGTGGGGGGCGCGCACCGCCTTCCTGGTCGCCCTGATGGTGGTGGCGACCGCCGTGATCACGGCGCTGATCCTGGGCAGCGTGAGCGGGTACTACGGCGGGCCCGCGGACGAATTGGTGATGCGGATCACCGACATTTTCCTGGCATTCCCCGGGCTGATCCTGGCCGTGGTGATCGTGGCCGTGCTGGGGCAGAGCGTCCGGAACGCGGTGATCGCCATTGCCGTGGTGGAGTGGCCGACCTACACCCGCCTCCTGCGGGGCGAGTTTCTCCGGGTGCGCGACATCGAATACGTGCAGGCCGCCCAGGCGCTGGGAGGGGGAGACTTCCACATCATCACGCGTCACGTGATTCCCAACACCATCTATCCGATGCTGATCCTGGCTTCCCTGAACATGGGGGGCATCGTCATCACCTTCGCCGCCTTGTCCTTCTTGGGCCTCGGCGCGCCCCCGGGCTACGCCGACTGGGGGCAGCTGATCAACCTGTCCCACAACTGGATCGCCGGGACGGCCGGCGATCCCTTCACGTACTGGTACACCCTCATCGTCCCGGGGACCGCGATCTTCCTCTTCGTCCTGGGCTGGAACCTCCTCGGGGACGCCTTCCGCGACATCTTCGATCCCCACCTTCAGGGGAGCCGGTAGCCGCCCCACCAGGGAACCGATCCCTCCTGGCCGAAGACGGTTCGCAGCGGTGCGGGCTATCCTGCCGGCCCATCTGCCAGAGGAGGGGGAACGTCATGCACACCGGACCATGGATCCGCCGCGCGACCGCCATCGCCGCCGCGGTGCTGCTGATCGGTTCGCTCAGCGCGGTCACCGTTCGCGGCGCGGGGGAGCCCGTGAAGAACCCGGGGACGTTCGTGGAGCTGCAGTTTGGGGACGTGAGCAGCCTCGATCCCGATCTCGCCTACGACATCTACTCCGCCGAGCCGATCTGGCCCAACGTCTACGAGACGCTGATCATGTACAGCGGGTCCTCGCTCGACAAGTTTCAACCGATGCTGGCGACCGAGGTGCCGAGCCTGGCCAACCACCTGATCAGCCCGGACGGGCTCACCTACACCTTCCCGATCCGGACGGGCGTCCACTTTCACGACGGGTCGGTGATGACGCCCGATGACGTCGTCTACTCGATCCGGCGGTTCCTGCTGCAGGACCAGGCCGGCGGTCCGGCCTGGCTCCTGCTCAGCCCGCTCGTGGGCGTCGACAGCACGCGCGACGCCAAGGGGAAGATCCAGGTCACGTTCGCCGACGTCGCCCGGGCGGTGAGCGCCAAGGGCGACGACGTCGTCATCCACCTGAAGAAGCCCTTCGCCCCGTTCCTGACGATCATCGCCGCCTGGGCGGGGGTGATGCCGCGCGCCTGGGCGGCGGCGCACGGGGACTGGGACGGCAGCCCGGGGACGTGGCAGAAGTACAACAACCCCAAGACCGAGGACCGCTACGCGTTCGAGCACATGGACGGCACGGGGCCGTTCAAGCTCGACCACTGGGACCGGCAGGCCAAAGAGGTGTTCCTCGTCCGGAACGACAGCTACTGGCGCACCCCCGCCGCGCTGCAGCGGGTCGTCATCCAGTCGGTGGCGGAGTTCACCGCGCGGCGCCTGCAGCTGCAGCAGGGCGACGCCGACCTGGTCGTCGCGTCGCTGAACCAGGAGAACCAGCTGCGCGGCCTGCCCGGCACGGTGATCCAGGACAACCTCCCGCAGATCGCCGTCCAGACGCTGCAGTTCAACTTCAAGATCAATACCGAGGCCAACCCGGACGCGGGCAGCGGCCGGCTGGACGGCGCGGGGATCCCGCCGGACTTCTTCGCCGACCTCCACGTGCGGCGGGGATTCGCCTACGCCTTTGACTACGCGGCCAACCTGAACGGCGCCTACGCCGGGAAGGGCGTCCTGCCGCACGGACCGATCGTGCAGGGGTTGCTGGGGTTTGACCCCACGGTCCCGGTGTACACGACCAGCCGGGAGAAGGCCGTCGCCGAGTTCAAGGAGGCGATGGGCGGCAAGGTCTGGGACACCGGCTTCAAGTTCACGATCCCGTACACCGCCGGGAACACGGCGCGGCAGGTGGGAGCGCAGATCGTCAAGGACGCGCTGGAGGCGCTCAACCCCAAGTTCCAGATCGCGTTCCGGCCGGTGCCGTCCAGCACCCTGAACGACCTCCTCTTCAGCCACAAGGGGACGATGTACTTCCTGGGCTGGTTCGCCGACTATCCGGACCCGCACGACTTCGCGCAGCCCTTCCTGTCGGCGAACGGGTACTTCCCGGTCCGGGGCGGGTACCGGAATCCCGAGGCGGACCGGCTGATCGACCAGGCCGTCGGCACCGCCGACCCGGCGAAGCGGAACGCCCTGTACAAACAGCTCTCTCTGATCGCTTACAACGATCTTCCGTACCTGTTCCTCGTCCAGCCCGTGACCTACTACGCGATGCGGTCGTGGGTGCACGGCTGGTACTACAACCCGATCTTCCCGGGGCAGTACTTCTACACGATCAGCAAGCGCTGACCCGCCCGGCGTTCTCCGCCGGGCGGCCTGCGGGGCGGCCCGATGCTTGAGCCGCCCCGCGGGGCTATGCTACGATGGCACGGGGTGGGACGAATGGGGGCATCACGCGATGATCGATGATCGGACCGTAGCGCGCGTCGCCCGGCTCAGCCGGCTGGAGCTCTCGGATGCGGAGCGCGACCGGTTTCGCGCGCAGCTCGGGCAGATCCTCGAGTACGTGCAGACGCTCAACGCCCTCGACCTGAGCGACGTTCCGCCGACGGCGCACGTCCAGGCGACCGCCAACGTCCTGCGCGACGATGTCGCCGGCCCGTCCCTCGATCAGCGTGCGGCGCTGGCGAACGCCCCCGCCGTGGAGGACGGCTACTTCGTCGTTCCCCCGGTGATCACCGAGGAATGAGCGGAGCGCCCGGCCTCGCCGACCGGCCGGCCTGGGAGCTGCGCGCCCTGTACCGTCGGCGGGAAACCTCCCCGACGGAGGTGGTGCGCGCCCTCCTGGACCGCACCGCCGAGGAGGAGCCCCGCCTCCACGCCTACCTGTTCGCGGACCGGGACGCCGCGCTCGCCGACGCCGCGCGGTGGGATGCCCTGGCCGGCGCGGAGGACGCGCCGCCGCTCGCCGGGATCCCGGTGGCGATCAAGGACAACATCTGTACGCGCGGCTGGCCGACGACGTGCGCCTCGCGCACGCTCGAGCGGTTCCGGCCTCCCTACGACGCGACCGTGGTCACGCGGCTGCGCCAGGCCGGCGCGATCCTGATGGGGAAGGTCAACCTCGACGAGTTCGCGATGGGCAGCAGCACTGAGTACTCCGCCTTCGGGCCCACCCGCAACCCCTGGGATCCCACGCGGGTCCCGGGGGGCACCAGCGGCGGTCCGGCGGCGGCGGTGGCGGCGGGGGAGGCCACGCTGGCGCTGGGATCGGACACCGGCGGGAGCATCCGGCAGCCCGCGGCGTTCTGCGGCGTGGTCGGGCTCAAACCCACCTACGGTCGGGTCTCACGCTACGGGCTGGTCGCGTTTGCGTCGTCCCTCGATCAGATCGGTCCGCTCGCCCGCGATGTGCGCGACGCCGCGCTCCTGTTGCAGGTGATCGCGGGGCACGATCCGGCCGACACCACCTCCGCCCCGGTCGAAGTGGTGCCGTACCCCGACCGCCTCAGCGGGGAGATCCGCGGGAAGCGGCTGGGGGTGGTCCGCGAGTTCTTCGCCGAGGGCCTCGATCCGGCCGTCGGCGCCACCGTCCGCCAGGCGATCGCGACCTGCGAGCGCCTCGGCGCGGTGTGCGAGGACGTCTCGCTGCGCCTCGCCGCGTCCGCGCTGCCGGCCTACTACATCATCGCGCCCGGCGAGGCGAGCAGCAACCTGGCGCGGTACGCCGGCGTGCACTACGGGCATCGGTCGGCGGAGGCCCGCGATCTGGAGACGCTGTACTCGCGGACCCGGCGGGAAGCCTTCGGCGCGGAAGTCAAGCGGCGGATCATGCTCGGCACCTACGCGCTCTCCGCCGGGTACTACGAGGCGTTCTACCTGCGCGCCCAGCGCGTCCGGACGCTGATCCGCCGGGACTTCGAGGCGGCCTTCGCCCGGTTCGACGCGCTCGTCGGCCCGGTGACGCCCACCACGGCGTTCCGGCTGGGGGAGAAGGTCGACGATCCGCTGCAGATGTACCTGTCCGACATCTACACCGTCCCGCTGAACCTCGCCGGCATCCCAGGGATCTCGGTGCCCTGCGGGTTCGTCGGCGGGCTGCCGGTGGGGCTGCAGGTGATCGGCCGTCCGTTCGACGAGGAGACGATCCTGAACGTCGCCTACGCCTTCGAGCGGGCCACGCCGTTTCACACCGCGCGGCCCCC
>DATEHM010000046.1:0-18264 GCA_035279545.1 bacterium
CCCACCGGGGTCATGAGCAGTCGCGCCGCCGCGAACGCGGCGATCCCCAACCCTACCACCGCCGCCCACACCGCGCGGGCCGGGCGCACTTCGGGCCGCGGGGGGACCGGGGCGATCGCGCCGACGATCCCGGTCGCGGCAAGTACGGTGAGCGCGGCGATCGTGGCCGGGGGCCGCGCGGCGAGGGCCACGCACCCCAGGACGATACACGCCGTCGCAAGGATCGGTGTGGTGCCCGCATCGCGCGCGGCGATTCGGCGGACCTCCCGGCTCCAAGATGACGTCTCGTTCCTCGGCGAGACGAGATCGCTGCCGTGGCGTGTCATTTGACCGTAAACGTGACCGAGCTGAGCACCCGCGGATTGAACGGGAAATGGTCGGTGGCCACGAACTCGGATGTGAGGAGGTGGACGCCCGGCGTCACGGGGACGTCCTGCGTCACGCCGTAACTCATCGACACGACCTTGCCGTCGAGGCTGAGGTGGACGTGGCCTTTGTCCGGGCTGAGCTGGGTGGAGGTCTGGGGCACGATCACTGCGCCGTGTAGCCGGATGCGGACGTGGAGGATCCGTCCGGTGATCTCCTCCCCCGGCGTCGGCGAGGCGATCGTCACGGTCGCGGTCGACCGGGGGCGGGCGCCCGCGACCGGCGACGGGGCCCCGGTCTGGGGGCGGGGGCCGCAGCCGGCCAGCGCGCCGAGAACGACCGCCGCCCACAGCACCGTCCCCGCTCGTCCGAGCGGCGTGCTGCTGGATCCGACCCTCGACGCAGTCGACCGATATCGCGGTGGCGCGCTCATGCCTCGCTCCATGGATGCGTTAGAGACGGACGGGGAGATGCGACCGCAGGACCTCTCCCGCAGACGTCGTCACGGTGATGGTCAGTTCCCACTCCCCGCGCGACAGCTGCGCGTCTCCGATGAAGTGGCCCGGGCCAAACCGTCTGACCGGGAGGGGGGCGGGCGTCGCCCCCGGGCGGTTGGCCGCCATCGTTGCCAGGTGGGGGATGGGCATCTCGTGACCCGCCGCATCGATGTACGTCGCGTGGACCTCATTGAGTCCCGCCCGTCCCGGATCGAGATAGGCATCGAGCACCCGCCCTCCTGGGAGATCGATGGAGTACAGCGCGGGTTGCCCGGGTGCCTCGATCGTCCGGATCCGCTCAGGCGGCGCGGGGACGCCGAGCGCGAGGGGAACCTCGACCGAGTTCGCTCCCTGTTCCACCAACGCGGTGACCACCCACGGACCCTCCAAGGATAAGTTACTCCCTTGACCCCGGTAACTCCCGTCCGCGCTTCGGGCCAGGACCAGGGTAGAGGCACCGATGTCGGGGCGGTCGCGTGAGGTAAACCGCAGACTCACCCGATCCGCCTCCACCGGTCGCCCGCTGTCGTAGTCGCGGATGCTCGCCACGAAGCGATTCGTCCCGGGATAGCCCGGCGCCACCTCCAGCCGCACGCGTGTCGTGGTGGCAAAGTCGCTCCCCGCGGCCACGAGAGGCGCCGGCCCCTCCGCTTGCGGCGTGGGGAAGTTGGCGGGGGCGGTCTGCGTGAGCGTCGCCGCGACCGCCAGCGTCACGGCGCCGACGGCCAGTTCGGCCGTTCCGATCCGCCGGAGGCCGGCGAGGCTTCGGATCGCCCGGGGGACGCTCCAGAAGCGGTTGACTCCTCCCATCGCCGCGAGGAGCAGGAGGAGCGCCGCTTTGAGCGTCACCAACCGCCCGTATGCGGTCGTCGTCAGTTGCCCCCATCCGCCCACCTCGTTGACCGCCCGGATCGTGCCGGTGGCGGCGACGAGCACCAGCAAGATCCCCGCGGCGGTGGAGAACCGGCGCACCGTCCCCGCCTTCGCGTCGCTCGGCGTCCGGCCGAGCGTGGGGATCAGGACCGCCAGCCCTCCCAGCCACGCGCCGACCGACACCATGTGGACCCATTGCGCCGCCACGTTCGCCCACCGCCACGGCCCCAACGCCGCCGCGGCATGGCCGGCCGTGACGTGGGCGAGGGCGGTCCCCGCGGCGAAGACCCCGACCGCCCACAGGCTCAGGCGCCGTCGCGGCTCGGTCTCTCCAGAGGCGGCGAGGGCCGCGGCGACGCCGAGGAGGGGGAGGATCCGCCACGCCAGTGCCCGACCGAGGGACGTACTCAAGAACTGCGCGAGCGGTGCCGCGGCGTCTTGGCGCTGAGACTCCCCCAGCGCGGCGACGCCGAGGAGCGCGAGGAGGCAGGGGATCCAGAGCCAGCGGCCGGGCCGCGCCGGAACCGACGGCAACGCGATCGTCCACACCCAGGACGCGCCGAGGAGCACGCTGAGGCCGGCATAGAGCGCCCACCGCGCCCCCCCGCCGAGCACGGAGGGCGGGGGGCTGGTCACCTGCGGGAGCGCGGTGTTGGCCGGCGACGTGCCCACCCCAAACGCGAAGGCGCCGCCGGTGACGTGACCATCGACCTTAGACACGGTGCGCCACGCCACGGTGTAGACGCCGGTGGCGAGCGGGCCGACCGCCACCATCAGCGTGCGCGGCCGGCCCGGCACCGCCTGTACCGGTCCCTGCGGGACCGGCTGGCCGGTCGGGAGGAGGAGCCGGATGCTGGAGAGGCTCGGTTCCGGCTCCTCGGTGAACGTCAGCGTGATCGTCCGCGGCGGGCGGTCGAGCGTGGCCCCGGATGCCGGATCCGACAAGCTGAGCAGGGCGTGCGCGGCCGCGGCCTGCCCGCACGCCAAGACGGTGACCGCGATCAGGACAAACCGCGCAACGCGGATCATGCCGGCGCGCGGCCGATCCCCACCGCCGTGGGCCGGTCGATCGGCCGCGGTTTGGGGGGTGCGGCGCGCACGCCAACGGCCGACGACGACGCGTTGAGGGCGATCGCGGCGAGCGCCGGGCATGGCATCGCAGGTTCCTCCATCAAAGGCCGTGACCTCCGGGGGCGCCGGTGGAGATCTGCTCGCGGTCGAGATAGTTTATCATACCCCGTGTCACGTGCTTCGCCCTCCCTGCCCGCGCGCCGACCGCAGGGGTCTTCCGTTCCGGCAGCGAACGGTCCCGCGCAGTCTTCGACCCGTCCTGCGGTCGGAACGGATACACGACCTCGTGATCGGCCTGGGTGTACTGGCCGCCGACCGCCCGCATCATCCGGGGCGAGGCGCTACGGATTCGCCAGCATCAGTTTGTCGAGCCGGCCCGTGCCGTTGGCGCGGCGGGGGACAGGATGCTGGGGCGCCACGTGCTGCCCAACCTTCCTCCCGGCGCTGATCGTGCAGGCGACCTTGTTCATGGCCGAGGCGATCCCGATCGAATCCGGGCTGAGCTATCTGGCGTCGGGCTCCAGCCCCCCGCGTCCAGTGGGGAACCATGCTGGTTGAAGGGAGGCGGTACGTGGGCAGCGCCTGGTGGATCGCCACCGTTCGCGGGACGGCGATCTTCCTCGTCGTGCTCAGCATCAACCTGGTCGGGGACGGCCTGCGCGATGCCCTCGACCCGAGGCGGCGATGAAGGTTCGCGTCGGGGGGTCGAGCTGCACTACGAGGAGGCGGGATCGGGGCCCCCGTGCGTCCTCGTCCACGGCGGGCCCGGGATGAGCCACCCGCAGATGCTGGGGGCGTTCGCGCCGCTCGGGGACCGGCTGCGGCTGATTGCCTATGAGCACCGGGGCCACGGCGAATCCTCCCGCGCCCCGGTGGAGACGTACACGCAACGACAGTTGGCCGAGGACCTCCACGGATTCTGCCGCGCGCTTGGGATCGAGCGGCCGCTCGTGCTCGGGACCTCGGCGGGAGGGTTCGTCTCGCTGCTCTACGCTGGACGGTATCCCGGGGAGCCGCGCGCCCTCATGCTGATCGGCACCTCGGCCAGCCGAGGGTTCATGGCGCGCGCCACCGCCAACATGCGCCGGCTCGGCACCCCGGCGATGCAGGAGGCGTACCGCGCGCTGTGGGATGGATCTCTCGCCGACCCCGCCGCCTTCCGGCGGGCGTTCGAGACGATTCTGCCCATGTACTATTACGATCGACGCCGCTGCCCGGCGAACCTTGCCGGCCAGCGGTTCGACCCCGAGACGCGGCGGGCCCTCATCCGGGACTACGCCGCCTACGACGCCCGAGCGGACCTCGCGGCGGTGCGCGTCCCGACGTTCGTGGCGGTCGGACGCCACGACTGGATCTGTCCGGTGGAGGAGTCGGTCGAGATCGCCGGGTTGATCCCCGGCGCCGAGCTCCACGTCTTCGAACGGAGCGGCCACTCCCCGCACGTTGAGGAGCCGGCCGCGCTTCTGGCCGCGCTCGGGGCGTTCCTCGAGCGGGTGCTGGACCCCGGCGTCGACCGGCCGGGTGAGACATGGACGTAATGGACGTGATCGTCATCGGGGGCGGCAACGCCGCGCTCTGCGCGGCGCTGGCCGCCGCGGAGCGCGGGGCTCGGGTGCTCCTGCTGGAACGCGCGCCGCAGGAGGGGCGCGGGGGGAACTCCGCGGTGACCGCCGGCGCGCTGCGGTTTCCCTACGGGGGGGTGGAGGATCTGAGCCGGATCGTCAAGGATCCGGCGCTGACCCAGCCGGGCAAGGTCGACGTCGGCCGGTACACCGAGGACGACTTCCTCGGCGATCTCCAGCGGGTCACGCACGGACGGACGGACCCCGCGCTCGGGCGGACGCTCGTCTCGCAGGCGTTCCCGACGATGGAGTGGCTGAGCCGGAAGGGCGTGGAGTTCGTCCTGGCCTACGACCGACAGTCCTTCCTTGTGGGCGAGACGTACCGCTTCTGGGGCGGCCTGGTGGTGAAGGCGCGGGGGGAGGGGCCCGGCCTCATCGCCGCGCTGTACCGGGCCGCGCAGGCGGCGGGTGTCACCGTCCAGTACGAGACGCGGGCGACGGCGCTGGCGTGGGACGCCGCCGCGGTCGAATGGCGGGTGCAGGCCACGGCCGGCACCCGCGCCCAGGAGTACCGGGCGGGGAGCGCGGTCCTGGCCTGCGGTGGGTTCGAGGCCAACCCGGAGATGCGGGCGGCGCATCTGGGGCCGAAGTGGAAAGAGGTGAAGGTGCGGGGCACCCCCCACAACACGGGGGACGGCATCAAGATGGGGTTGGCGGTGGGCGCCCGACCGTTCGGCCAGTGGAGCGGGTGCCACGCGGTCGCCTGGGACATCAACGCCCCCGCGGCCAACGACCGCCGGGCGGTCCAGCACTTCGAGCGGGATTCCTACCCGCTGGGGATGTACGTGAACATCCACGGGGAGCGGTTCGCCGACGAGGGCGAGGACTTCCGCAACTACACCTACGCGCGCTTCGGGCAGGAGATCATGCGCCAGCCGCAGCGGGTGGCGTTTCAGATCTTCGATCGGAAGACCGTCCGGCTCCTGAAGAAGCCGTATACGCTCACCGGCACCACCCGCATCCAGGCGAACACGCTGGAGGAGCTGGCCCGCGCGGCCGGCATCGAAGCGCGCACGTTTGCGCGTACGGTCGCCGAGTTCAACGCGGCCGTCAGCGATCGCCCGTTCAATCCCGCCGTCCTGGACGGGAAGGCCGCCGCCGCGTGTCGCCCGCCGAAATCGAACTGGGCCCAACGGCTGGACTCACCGCCGTACGTGTGCTTTCCCGTCACGTGCGGCATCACGTTCACCTTCGGCGGGCTGCGGGTGGGGTCGGACGCGTCCGTGGCGGGCCCCGACGATCAGCGGATCGCGGGACTGTTCGCCTGCGGCGAGCTCGTGGGCGGGCTGTTCTACGACAATTACCCCGGGGGATCTGGGCTGATGGCGGGGGCGGTCTTCGGTCGGCGGGCGGGAGCCGGCGCCGCCGCGCACGCCGGCCGCGCGGGTTGAGGGGGGCAGCGGATGGACTGGAGCGCTGAGATGGCCGAGTCGCTGAAGAGCAACGGGTATCAGATGGTCGCCTACGTGCCCGACGAGGTGGCCGATCGTCTGCTCCGCCTGCTGCACCGGGACGGCTCGTTCACGATGGTCTCGGCCACCCGCGAGGAAGAGGCGCTGGCGATTCTGTGCGGCGGGTTCCTCGGCGGAAAGCGGGGTGTGCTGGTGATGCAGGGGAGCGGCCTCGGGAACTCGATCAACGCCCTGTGCGGGCTGGCGATCGGCTACCAGATCCCCTTCCTGATGGTGATCAGTGAGCGGGGGCGGCTCGGCGAGTTCAACTCCGTGCAGGTGCCGCTCGGACGCGCGGCTCCCCGGATCTTCGAAGCCCTGGGGGTGCAGGCGTTCTGGATCAACCACCCCGAGGAGATCGCCCCCACCGTGGAAGGGGCGACGAAGCTGGCGTTCGGCGGTGGGCTGCCGGTGGCGCTCCTCCTCTCGACGGCGCTCAGCGGAGGGAAGACATGGCGATGACCCGCCTCCAGGTGTTCCAGCGGCTCCTGCCGCTGCTCGACAGGGCGGCGGTCCTGGCGAACCTGGGGAAGAACACCTATGATCTGTTCGCGGCCGGGCACAGGCCGGAGAACTTTTACACCTGGGGCGCGATGGGCACGGTGTCCTCGGTGGGGCTGGGGCTCGCGCTGGCCCGGCCGGACCTTCGGGTCGTCGTCCTCGACGGCGACGGCTCGCTCCTGATGAACCTCGGGTCCCTCGCCACAATCGCGGCGCTGCGCCCCTCGAACCTGGTGCACATCGTCTGCGACACGCAGACGTATGAGACGACGGGCGGGCAGGTCTCTCACACCGCGCTGGCCGCGGACCTGGCGGCGATCGGCCGGGGGGCGGGGCTCTCGCGGGCGGAGACCGTCGCCGATCTCGATGGGTTTGCCCAGGCGGTGCGCCGCGGCCTGGCAGAGCCGGGACCGTGGTTGATCGTCGCTAAGATGGAGGGGACGGCCACCTCCGCGTCCAAAATCCCCCGCCGCCCCATCTACGACAAGTATCGCTTCATGGAGGCGATCGGGTCACCCGGGCGCTGACCCGGGACGTCCGGTTGCGGGCGGTGGAGCGGGTGGACGGCGGGATCGAGCCGGGAACCGACCGGATCGCCGGTTTTGTCGAGGGCATGACGTTTGAGCGGCTCCCGGCCGCGGTGGTGCGGCGGGCCAAGGAGGTGCTCTACGACGGCCTCGGCGCCCTGCTGTCCGCCACCTCCGCCCGGTACGACATCGGGCGGGTCCTGGGGCGGTTCGCCCGCGAGGTGGGAGGCGCCCCGGAGGCTCAGGTGTTCGGCACGGGGTTGAGGACCAACTGCGAGACGGCCGCGCTCGTCAACGGGACGTTCGGCTACTACTGCGACGTGGAAAGCCACCACCCGGGCGCGATCATGCACGCGATCGCCATCGTGGGTCCCGCGGCCTTGGCCGTCGGCGAGAGGAGCCGCCGGTCCGGCCGGGACGTGCTCACCGCGATCGTCGTGGGCATCGACGTCGCCTGCCGGGTCGGTGCCGCTCTCGGAGGGTCCGCGCTCTATGCGCGCGGGTTCCACCCCTCGGGCGTGGCCGGAACGTTCGGGGCGCTCGCCGCGGCGGCCCGGATGATCGGGCTCGAGGGCGCGCCGCTGCGGAGTGCGTTTGGACTCGCCGGCACGGCGGCCTCCGGGCTTCTGGCCTGGGTGAGCGATCCCACCGAGCACTCCCGCCCGTTCAACATGGGGCTGGCGGCCGGGCACGGCGTGCGGGCCGCGCACCTCGCCGCGTGCGGTTTCGGCGGGCCCCTGGCGGTCTTCGAAGGGAAATATCCGTTGGGCCAGGCGTTCAGCGGGCGGTGGGACGAGCGGGCGCTCTGCGATGGGCTGGGGGAGCGGTTCAAGGTCATGGAGATGACGTTCAAGCGTTACGCATGCTGTGCGTTCATCCACCCCGGGCTGGACGGCCTTCTGGAAATCCTGGCGACGGACGGCGTGGCCCCCGGCGCGATCCGGCGGATCACCCTGCGGTTCCCCCGCTCCGGCTACCACGTGATCGACGGCAACCCCCTGCGCTCGCATTGCGCCCAGTACGTGCTCGCGCTCGCCGCCTATAAAGGCGTGGTGGTGTTTTCCGACATCCTCCACGACCGCCGCAGCGAGCCGGGGATCAGGGAGCTCTCCGAGAACATCCAGGTGGTCGGCGACGCGGAGCTGGACCGGACCTACCCCGATCGCTACCGGTCGATCGTCGAGATCGAGACGACGGGCGGCCGTCGGTACAGCCGGGACGTGACGTATCCCAAAGGTGACCCGGAATGCCCGCTCACCCACCTCGAGCTTCGGGAGAAGTTCGCCGCCCTGACGCGCGAGGTGATTTCCCCGCGCCGGGGGGCGGAGATCGAGGCGCTGATCGATCGCCTGGAGGACGTCGAAGAGATCGGCGAATTGGCGCGGCTGCTGGGACGGGAAAGCCGCCCGGGCGAACCGGCGGACCGGCCGGCTCCCTCCTGAAGCGCCACATATCAATGGGTTTCCGGAGGGTTCAAAGATATTCGGCGAACGGATTTGCTAATGAGGTTCCTCGAAAGGCCCATAAAAGCTCCCCAGTTGGGACAATAACATACTTGACTCAGTAGCACTGATTTGACCAGCGTCTCCGGCGAGCACGGATACGCGGATTTCTTGTTTATTCGCGAACTAGAAACACGGCCTTCTTTGCGGCCGATCCGTTCCGGGCCGCGGCGCGGGTGGCTCATCTCAGGGCCGATACGCCGGACATCGTTTTTCCCGCGGTAGGTGGTTGACCCGGCGGCGGATAGTAGGCGGTGGCCCCGGAAGCACGCGATGATCGCGGCGGTGCCACAGATTAGGTCGATCTTCTCCCATACTTCCTCGAACACTCCGGCCCCACCACCGGCCGCGTTAATTCGAAAGATAACCCAAACCATCCCCCGGAATAGACTGAACTCTTCCCTCCTGCGGTAGGTAAGGGGTAAGGGACACGAGACATTCGGACGGATAGGAAATCTCATACGTTCGGAGGGTTCTTCGTCACATTGCTGGATCTGGAGGCACTGAGCGACAGGAAGGAGCGCGCGGAATGAACCGAGAGGATTTCGCCGGGCTCTATGACGCGCAGTATCCGCGGGTGTTCCGCTACCTGCTGTGGCGGTTGCGCAATCGGGACGCCGCCGAGGAAATGGCGGCGGAGGTGTTTGCCACCGCGCTCGCGGCCCTTCAGAAGGGGACGACACCGAGGCACGTTGGGAGCTGGCTCGTCGGAATCGCGGACCATGTCGCCTTGCGGTCCTGGCGGAGGCAGCGGACCGAGCGAGCGGTGCTGCCGGAAAGTCTCGGGACCGCGCAGGATCCGGAGGAGCTGATGCTGGCGCGGTTGGAGCGGGATGAGATTTGGCGCTGCGTGGACGCGTTGAGCCCGGAGCACCAACAGGTCATCCTGCTTCGGATCGTTGCGGGGTTGAGCGCGCGCGAGGTCGGGGGGCTCACGGGAAAGACCGAGGAAGCCGTGAGGAGCCTGCAGCTTCGTGCGCTCCATGCATTCCGAGTTCGCTGGAGGGAGGCACAGGCCAATGCAGGGCTACGCATCTGAGCGTTCTGATCGGGTGGGCGAGCTCCGCCTAGAGGCGCTCCTCGGGGAGTTGCTGGGGAAGGAAGGGCCGGAGTGGCAGCGCATCACTGCGGATACTCCGGACCTCGCCGAGCTTGGCGAGGCAGCCCAGCGGCTCCGGGTCGTCAGCCTGCGGGCGCCGCTCCCCGAAGGGCGCTTTGCCGTGCGGCAGGCACTGCTGGTCGCGACGCAGCAGGTCCGGGATTCCGTGGCGCCCGGAAGAGCGGCGTGGCGGCGGGCGGGACTTTGGCTCAGCGCGGCGGCTCTCGTGGCGATCGCGGGAGCATTCGGTCTGGGGGCTGGTCTGCTCGATCCCCTCGCTCCTCCATCCAGTCCGGTGTACGGGTTGCGGTTGGCGGTGGACAAGGCGCGGGGGGCGTTCATCCCTGGCCATCCCGTGACGGGTCAGTACGCGCTGAATTACCAGTTCTCGGCCGTCCAGATGCCGAGTGCGGGCGGCGTGGCCACGACCGATGGGAAGGTCGGCGGGCTGCCCGTGACGTTGACGCTTACGGCGGCGCAGGGCGGGTGCTCGGCCGGCGGACCGTGCGGGAAGTTCGTCGTGGGGGTGGCCGGACTCTCGACCGCGGCGAGCATACGGCTCGGAGAGCTGAGAGGAACATTTGCCTGCACCTCCGGTGGGTGCATCCTTACGGTGACCGAGGCGACGGGAATATTCGCTGAGGTGAACGGATCCCGGGTGTCGGTGGGAGGATCAGGAGCGAACGCAGGGCAGTTGGGATCCAGGATGACTTCGCTCGGGGATTGGGTAAATCGGGTCGCCTCGGGGGCCGAGAGGCTGAAGGCGGGCGGGCTGCTGCCGGCCGGGCTCACGGCCACAGACCTTGTGAGGGACTCGGCGACCAACGAGAAGGCGGGCCGGGCGCCGGCTGGAGATGGCAGAACGGATGCCCCCAAGAGCACCGGTCCCAGCACGACGCAGGGGGCGGTGGTTGATGATCGCGCAGGCGTCCACGCCCGCGGATCCACAGGGACGGGTCCCAGCGGTCCCGTCTCCGACGCGACCAACATCGTCGGCGGTGCCGTGGTGCATGGCGGTACCGGAACTGGCGGCGGCACGCCCAGTATCGATCTTGGCATGCATGGCGGCGTCGGCGTCGTGGGCAGCACGCACGCTCCCGGCAACCTCCGCGTCGGCTTGGCTTTGCCGGTCGTTACCGGCGTCAACCACCTTAGCGCCGCTGACGCGCATGTCAGCGGCTATGGCGGTCTCAATGTCGATGCCGGCTCCAGAGCGCGCAGCGATAAGACAAGCGTCGGTGCCGGGGCTACCGTGAGCGGCAGTGGTGTCAGCGTCGGCGCCGGGGCTACCGTGAAGGGCAGTGGTGTCAGCGTCGGTGCCGGGGCTACCGTGAAGGGCAGTGGTGTCAGCGTCGGTGTCGGGGCTACCGTGAAGGGCAGCGGCGTCGGTGTCGGCGCCGGGGCGAACATAAGCGGCAGCGGCATCAGCGTCGGTGCCGGAGCGAACGTGAACGGCGGCGGTGTTAGCGTCAACGGCGGCGGTGGGCCCATCGTAAGCGGCAGTGGCGTCAGCGGCGGCGGTGGGGCCCCCGTGAGCACTAGCAGTGTCGGTGCTGGGGCCACTGCGAGCGGCAGCGGCGTCAGTGTTGGTGCCGGAGGAGGAGCCCCTGGAAGCAGTGAGGGCAACGGCAGCGGCGCCAGCAACAGCGGGGGTGCTAGTGCAAGTGGGGGTGCGAGCGGGAGCGGAGGCGCCAGCGCGAGTGGAGGGGCCAGCGCGAGTGGAGGAGCCAGTGCGAGTGGAGGAGCCAGTGCAAGTGGGGGTGCCAGTGCGAGTGGAGGGGCCAGCGCAAGTGGGAGCCCCAGCGGCAGCGGCGCCAGCCCCAGCGGAGGGGTCAGCGTCAGCGGAGGTGTTAGTAGCGGCGGTGTCAACATCGGTGTCGGGGTGAGCCTCGGGGGGATCAACATCGGCGTGGGGATTAGCCTTGGCGGTGGCGGCGCCGCTCCGGGGGGCGGCGGCACGGGTAAAGGCCCTGGCGACACCGCGCATTAGGGGCGACGGACAACTTTCGACAGGGACCATGCGATCGCAGGCAGGCGGGGCCCACAAGAATGGCGGCACGGGGAAGTCGATGAGGCTGTTACATCGGGTCGCCAGCATTCCCCAGCGCGGGGGGGATGCGAGCGAGGATTCGGCCCACTACCGCGAGTTGTTCGAGAACGCCGGCGACCTGATCTATACGACTGACTTGGCCGGAAACTTCACATCAATTAACCCAGCCGGTGAAAGGCTCACGGGGTACACGCGCGAGGAACTGCTGGCGTCGAACATCGGTCAGATCGTCGCGGCGGAGAGCCTCGGCACCATTCTGCAAATGATGGATCATGCGGTCAAGGGCGTGAGCCCCACCACCTACGAACTTGAAGTCCTCGCCAAGGACGGCCGTCAGGTTCCGATGGAGGTCAGTACCCGGTTGATCGCCCAGGGTGGGGAGGTGGTGGGCGTCCACGGGATTGGCCGCGACATCAGCATGCGAAGACGAGCCAATCGGAAGTTCCAGCAGCGCACCGCTCATTTGGAGGCGTTGAACGCGATCGTTGCGGCCGCGGATGCCGCACCGGACCTCCCCCTGCTCTTGACGGTCGTGATCGACCGGGTCCTCGAGGCGCTGACCCTGGGGATGGGTGGGATCTGGGCGGGCGATCACCACGTGGTCCGGGGCCTCTCCCCGGAGATCGGCGCAACCGTCGTGGCCGCCGTTCAGTCCTCTCAGCCGAAGACCGCCGCGACGGCAAGCGTGGCCGACTGGCAGGCGCTGTCCGCAGACGGGGTACACCCGCAGGCGGAGCAGTGGATCCACATAGGCATTCGGGCGTCCCTCACCGTGCCCATCATGGCCGAGGGTCGGTGCATCGGTGCGCTGATCCTGGCGTCGCCGTACTCCCGGCCGTGGACGTGGGAGGAAGTCGCCCTAGCTGAGGCGGTGGGACAGCAAGTGGCGGCGACGGCCGAGGGGCTCCGCATATTCCAGGAGTCTCAACAGCACGCCGGATTGATGAAGCGCCTCGTCGCCCTGAGCGACACCCTGAATCGCCCCGCCATCGTCACCGATATCGCGGCGGCGATCGGCCAGGCCGCGTTGAGTTTGAGTGGGGCGACGGGAGGAGCCGTCTACCTCCGCGGACCCGAAGGCGCCGTCACCTGCCCGTGGGCAAAAGGGCTGCCCGCTGATTCCGCGATCCCGGACCGCGTGCCGGAGGGAAGCCCGGTGCTATTTCCGGACGTCTTGGCATTGGCTCCGGACGACGAGATCCGGCTCCTGGCGACCCGTCAGGGCTTCCGAGCTCTCGGGGTCTGGCCGCTCACCTACGAGGGGCGAGAGATCGCCAGGGTCCTTTGCTGCTACGACGACTCCCACGCCTGGTCGAAGCCCGAGAAGGAGGTCTTCCAGACCTTCACCTGGCAGGCCGCCTCCGCCCTCGAGAACGCCCGGCTCTACGAGGTGCAGGTCGAGCGGGCGCGTGAACTGGAAGCGCTCCACCACAACCTCGAGGAATCGTACATCCAGATGGTGCTGGCGCTGGCGCGAGCGATGGACGCCAGGGATGCGTACACCGGAGACCACAGCGACCGCCTGGCCACGCTGGCCGATGGTGTGGTGCGGGCATTGGACCTTCCGGATGACGAGGCGAAGGATATCCGCTGGGCGGCGCTCCTGCACGACATCGGGAAGATCGGTTCTCCGGACGGCATACTCGGCAAACCCGGACCGTTGACGGAGGACGAGTGGATGATCATGCGGCGGCACCCGGTCGTCGGCGCGGAGATCCTGCGCCCCGTTGAGCGGATGCGAGGGGTGGCCAAGATTGTCCGCCACCATCAAGAGAAGTGGGACGGCAGCGGATACCCCGACGGCCTCAGGGGCAAAGCGATCCCCCTCGGAGCCCGCATCCTCGCGGTCGTCGACGCCTACAGCGCCATCGTCGACGAGCGCCCATACAAGAAGCCGGGCACCCAGGATGAGGCGGAGGCGGAGATCCGGCGGTGCGCGGGGGTGCAGTTCGACCCGGAGATCGTTGAGATCTTCTGTCAGACCCTGAGCGGTGGCCGACAGGTATCCGGCGCGGTCCTCCCACGTCGCTAATCGATCGTCCAGACGGCGGCCCCCCGCGGGGACCCAGGGGCCGCGCCCCGGAGGGTGTGTGCGTCCCGGGGCCCTGCTTGATGCCGTGCGCCCCGATCAGCCGCGGCTGTAGGGCAGGAAATACCGCCCCGCGCTCGACCCGCCGCTGACGTCCAAGACCGACCCGGTGATGTACTCCGCCTGAGGGGACGAGAGGAACAGGACGGCCTCCGCGATTTCGGCGGGTTGCCCCATCCGTCCCCAGGGGATGTTCGTGATCAGCGTCTCCCGATAGGCGGGATTGACGTCGCCGCGGCGCCCCACGTCGATCAGGCCGGGCGAAACGACGTTGACGTGGATCCGGTGCTCGGCCAGTTCCTGCGCAAGCACTTTGCTGAACATCACGATCGCCGCCTTCGACGCGCAGTAGTGCGAGGCCCCCCGGCGGGCCGACCGATAGGCGCCCGACGCGAGGTTGACGATGTGTCCGGCCACGTGCTCGGCGACCATCCGGCGCGCGACCCCCCGCGACATGAGAAATGTGCCTTTGAGGTTGGTCTCGATGACCGCATCCCACTGTTCTTCGGGCATCTCGATCACCGGGCAGTTGGGGTACACCGCGGCGTTGTTCACGAGCACCTCGATCCGGCCCAACTGCCCCACGGCGGCTTGGACAATTTGGTCCACCGCCGGGGCGGTGCGGACGTCCCCCACGATGCCAAACGCCCGACCCGGCCCGCCCCCCAGTTCCGCCACGACGCTTTTGACCCGATCGGCGATCGCGTCGACCACCGCGACCCAGGCTCCTTCCCGCACGAACGCCGCCGCGATCGCCCGGCCGATTCCGGCGCCGGCTCCGCTGATCACCACACGCCGTCCCGAGAACGCGCCCTCGCTCATCCACGTTCCCCCCCGTCGCGCCTCTCGCCCCCAGACGACGACGCTCAGATTCCTCTACGTGGAGAGGTTCGCCGTCCGGCAGCGAAACGCTCTCGCGCCGCAGAGCTCGAGCACGGGCAGACGCCGTCGCCGTCGCTCCGTGGATCGGCGAGGAGCGGATCCCTCTCGTGAGGCGCCGACCGACTTGCTTGTGGCCTCAATCTGGATAAGCGCCCGGTGGGTCCGGTAGGTGTGACGGTCGACCCTGTGGCGGACCCGGGATGCCCGCTTAGATCACGTTGAGCTCACGCAGCGGCCTCCGCGTAAGGATCCGGTCAAAGGACAGGGGGCTGAGGTCCAGCGTGCGATATCCGCCATCTACGATGAGTTCCGCGATCCCCCGTCCTACCCCCGGGGCGTGCTGTAGCCCGTGACCGCTGAAGCCGTTCGCGAAGAACACGTTGCTCAATGAGGGATGCGGCCCCACGATCCCGTTATGATCCAGCGTATTCAGCTCGTAGTACCCAGACCAGCCCCCGGTCACTTTGACGGCCTGGAACACCGGGACGCGCCGCGCCAGCGCCGGCCAGATCACCTCGTCAAAGCGCGTGTAATCCACCTCGAGCGGCAGATCATCCGGGTCCGCTTCCCCTTCCTTGGGCGACGTTCCTCCGATGAACTGCGCGCCCTCGGGGCGAAAGTAGACCCCCGATGTATCGATGACGAGCGGGCAGTCGGGGACGGCCTCCCGGCAGGCGAACACGAAGATGGTTCGTCGCCGCGCCCGTACGGGAAGGTCAACGTCGAGCATCGCGGCGACGGAGGCCGCCCACGGGCCCGCCGCGTTGACCGCGACGTCGCAGGGGATGCGCGACCCATCCTTGAGGACGACCGCGTTGACCGCCCGACCGGAGCGCACGAAGCCGGTGGCTTCCTGAGTCAGGTATCTGACGCCCAGCGCGAGCGCCCGGCGGCGGAAGGCCTGGAGCAGCAAGTATCCATCGAACCACCCTTCGCCGGAGAGGCCAAGGGACCCGGCGGCGATCCCCTCCGTCGACAGCCACGGAAAACGGGCGGAGAGGGCCCTCGGCTCGAGCAGCGCCACCTCGACCCCGTGCTGGAGCTGCAGGCGGTGGACCGCCTCGAGCGTCGAAAGCGTCGCGTTGGTGGCCAGGAAGAGGTACCCAGGCTCGCGGAGGCCGATGTCCGCGCCGATCGTCCGCAGGTATGCGATGCCAAAGCGAGACAGCTCGATGTTGACCGGGGTCGAGAACTGCTGGCGGATCGCGCTTCCCGACAGGGCCGATGAGGCAACCGTGTACGCCGGGTCCCGTTCCACGACGCAGACCTCACCGGCAAATTTCGAATGGCCGGCGACGAACGATGCGATGGAGCTGCCGATCGCCCCCCCGCCCACGATTGCGACCTTGAGTGTCATGTCCCGCTCCTCGTCGGAAAGTTGACCCGCGGGGCCTCCGGCCCCTCGGCCGCCGGGGTGGCTGACCCTGGGTCATCCAGAGACCCTGGCCACGGCCCCATGCCTGTTCGCGGGCGTACGCAGCCATGCCTTGTCCGCGGGGGGAGGGGGGGAGAACCGACTTCCCTTCCGAATGTCCTCAGCGCGCCATGATCCTACGGGGAGGCACACCCGCGTGAGGCATCTACGGCCATCGCCGCGCACCGTGCATTGGGGGTACTTTGACGCCTCGCTCCAGCCGGTCGCCGAGGTCCTCCCGGGGGAGGTCATCCACGTCCGCAGCGTCTCCGGCGCCCCCGATGATCCGGTCCCAAGCAGCTGGATCCCCCCCCCGAGATCCCGGGCATCTACGCCGAGGTCCACGACCGAGGCCCGGGGGGACACCTGCTCACCGGCCCCATCGCTGTGCGGGGGGCCCGGCCGAAGCACGTCCTGCAGGTGGACATCCTGTCCATCACGCTGGGCGCCCCCTACGGATACAACACCCTCGCCCCGCTTGTGGGGATCTTTCCGGAGGCGATCGATCGGCGCGATCGTCAGATCATCCCCATCGATCGCGAGACGGGGGTGGCCACGCTCGCCCCCGGCCTGAGGTTGCCGACTCGGCCCTTCTTCGGCATCGTGGGAGTGGCCCCGCCCTCGGGCTGGGGGCGCGTGGACACCGCTCCGCCCCGATGCCACGGGGGGAACATGGACAACAAGGAACTCGTCGCGGGGACGACGCTGTTTCTGCCCGTCTGGGCCGAGGGCGCGCTGTTGAGCGTGGGTGACGGGCACGCCGCTCAGGGAGATGGGGAGGTGAACATCACCGCGATCGAGACGTCGTTGGAAGGGGAATGTCGGTTGGACGTCCGTTCGGATTTCGAGCTCACCCTGCCGGTGGCCGTGACGCCGTCGCACCTGATCACGATGGGATTCGATCCGAGCCTGGACCAGGCGGCGCGCGTCGCCGTCCGATCGCTGCTCGACCTGCTCGTGCGGTTTGGGGGCATGGCGTGGGGCGATGCGTACCGCCTGGCCAGCATCGCCGCTGACCTGCATGTCACCCAGGTCGTGAACGGCAAAAGGGATCCACGTCATGCTGGAGCGGGCGATTCTGGAGCAGTTGGAGAGGCCGTTCCTGCTCTTTCAGCGCGGGCCGGCCTAGCCGGCGACGTCGCAGTTACGGGGAGACGTCTAGGGTGGTCTCGAACCCGTCGGTTTGCAGGGCCTTCATCAGACGCTCGGCGGCGGGCCGGTCGACCGCCGGGCCGACCCAGACGACGAGTAGCGCCCCTCGGCTGACGATCACGGCGGGATAATGACTGACGCGGAGTTGCTGGACGAGCTCCTCCGCGTTCCCCCGCACCCTGAACGCCCCGGCCTGGACGTGAAACTGGGGAGATCTGAGCGGGCTTGCCTCCGGTAGCGCAGGGAGCGGTTGTTTGGGAATGATGGGCTGGGGCATCGCGATCGCAGGCGGGGGCGCGGGTGTGGGAAGCGCCGGCGCCGCCTTGGGGTCCGGCGGGGCAGGGACCGGAGCGGATTCGGGGATCGCCACCTGTGGGGTGTTCGGGATCACCCCGGGAGCGAGCGCCGCGGCCGGCGGGGCAGAGCCCGTCGGAGACGACGAAGCGGCGGGGCGCACAGACGGCTCGGCGGCGGCATCCTGCGCCGTCGCGGCGGTCGTCGTTCGGGCCGGGGGATGCGCGATCAAGAATGCGGAGGCGACCGCCACCAGGCACACGGTCAGGATCCCTGGCAAGGCCGAGAAGATTCGTCGTCCCACGCGATCAGGTCCTCCTGCGCGCTCCTCACCCGTTGGGTTCCCCGCCGGGCGCGGTTTCCCTGCTCCCGGGGCGGCAAAGTCGAGGGGCGGGGTCCTAGGGTTTCGCGCAAGCCCCCTGGAACCCTACCGCCATGTTTTTGCATGTCGTGACCGAGGAGGACCTCGCGACCCGTGCACACGCCGCGCCCCGTGCGCCCCGATGACCTGATCTCGATCAAGACCGTTGCCGACGTCCAGCTCTCTCCGGACGGCAGCGAGGTGGCGTACACGCTCACCGAGATTGCGCTGGAAGACGATGGGTATCGGTCGACGATCTGGACGGTGCCGGTCCGGGGCGGGGAGCCGGTCCAACTGACCCGAGGCCCCAAGCGGGACAGCGCGCCGCGCTGGTCTCCCGACGGGGCGTGGCTGACGTTTCTCTCCGACCGCGATGGCGCTCGTGCGCGGATGTACCTCATGCCCGCTCGGGGCGGCGAGCCCCAGACGCTCGGTGCCCCCGACGACACGGGCGGCCCGGCGGTGTGGTCCCCCGACGGCACCCGAATCGCGTTCGCCGCGCGCGTGCCGAAC
>DATEHM010000047.1:0-5576 GCA_035279545.1 bacterium
TGGGGCAGGGCGTGGGCGTCGCGGCGGCGAGTCGCCTGGCGCCGATTCGCCGGGCCCGCGCCGCCTCCGCCGCGGACCGGGGGACGCTCGTGATGGCGCCGAGCTTCGTCATCCGGAGCCTCGATCCCGGCCACGCGCTGGAGCCGGTGGCGGAGATGATTTGTCACGCCGCCTACGATTCCCTCGTCACCTTCGACGGGGAGGATCTCCAGACGCCGAAGCCATCCCTTGCCGCGAACTGGAAGGTCTCAAGCGACGGCCGGACCTACACGTTCAACCTCCGCCCCAACGTGACGTTTGCCAGCGGCAACCCCATGACCTCGGCCGACGTCAAGTGGTCCCTGGACCGGGTGGTCAACCTCAAGTCGAACCCCAGCTTCTTCCTCGATGGGGTCGAGACGGTGGACGCCCCCACCCCGCAGACCGTAGTGCTCCGGCTCAAGGCGCCGCAGCCATCGATCGTGCCGATTCTCTCGAGCGGCAGCCTCGCCGTGCTCGACAGCAAGTTTGTGACCGAGCACGGGGGGGACGCGGGCCCGGACGCCAAGACGAAAGACCAGGCCGAATCCTATCTGAACGGCCACTCCGCGGGGACGGGGGCGTTCATGCTGGACAGCTACATCCCCAACCAGGAGGTCGTGCTCGTCAGGAACCGTCGGCACTGGCGCGGGGCGGCGCCGATGGAGCGGATCGTCATCCGCAACATCCCTGAGGCGTCGACCCAGGCGCTGCAGCTCGAGCGGGGCGACCTCGACATCGCCACGGGGCTCGGCCGGGACAACGCGCGGACCCTGCGGCGGGTGCCGAGCATTACGGTGCGATCGAGCCGGGTCGCGACGTCGTTCGTCTTCATGGTCAACGAGGACCCGGAGTTGAGCGGGCAGCTTGCTAACCCCAAGGTGATTCAGGCGATCCGCTACGCGCTCGACTACGACGGGCTGCTGGCGATCGCCGGCCCCGGAGCGGTGCGGATGGCGGGGGTGATCCCCAACACGCTCCCGGGCGCCCTGGATCCCCGTGAGGCTGTCCGCACCGACCGGGAAAAGGCCCGCGCCTTGCTCAAAGAGGCCGGGCTGGGGGCCGTGAACGGGAAACTGCTGTACTCCAGCGACGCCACCGCGTACGGGATTCAGTACTCGGTCGTGGCCCAGAAGATTCAGGCCGATCTGGCGGCCGTCGGTATCACCATCGAGCTGAACGGGCTCCCGGGCGCCTTGAGCCTCCAGCAGTACCGGGATGCGAAGGCCCCGGCTCTGTTCGGCGGGTACGCCGCCGACTATCCCGATGCCAGCGACTTCCTCGTCTACCTGCCCGGCCGGTTGGTGGGGAAGCGGATGCGCTGGCCGGCCAGCGCCAGCCCGGCGGCGAAGGAACTCGCGCAGTGGGGAGACGACGCCGAGGCGGAGGGGGATCCGCGAAAGCGGGTTGCGCTGCTCGAAAAAGTTCAACGGCGCCTGCTTGAGATCGGCCCGTACGCGCCGCTCTTTCAGCCGGCGCTCCCGTGGGCGCACCTGGCGGACCTGCGGGGGGTGACGTTCCACAGCGTGTGGGGCGTCGACTTCCATGCGGTACGCCGCGCCTAAGCGCCGCGGGGGATACTGGATCGGGGCTGCCCCGGCGTGACCCTCCGCCGCTACATCATCCGGCGGATGCTGCTCCTTCCGCCGATGCTCGTCGGCATCACGCTGTTGAGTTTTGTCCTCTCCCATGCCGTCCCGGCCGACCCCATTGCCGCCAACCTGGGAGAGCAGGCGGCGGCGAACCCCGAGGTGGTCGCCGCGTTCCGGCACCGCTGGGGACTCGATCGCCCACTGCCGCAGCAGTACGCGGTGTACCTGGCGCGGCTGGCCCAAGGCGACATGGGGATTTCGATCTCGACCCACCAGCCGGTGACGATCGACCTCCGGCAGCACCTCCCGGCGACGATCGAACTGGCCGTGGCGGCGATGGTCTTGAGCCTGGTGCTCGGGATCCCGCTGGGGATCGCCTCCGCGGTCCGCCGGGACACCGCGATCGACCAGATCAGCCGCGGCGGTTCGTTGGTCGGGGTCTCCGTGCCGGTATTCTGGCTGGGCCTGGTGGCGCTGCTGATTTTTTACGCCCACCTCGGGTGGGTGCCGTCCCCGGGCCAGCTGAGCCCCCGCCTGCCCCGTCCGACGTTTGTGACGGGTTTCATCATCCTCGACGCCGTTCTCGCCGGGCGGATCGACATCGCCCGTGACGCACTCGCGCACCTGGCGCTTCCCGCACTCGTCCTCGCCGCGTACAGCGTCGGGGTGATCACCCGAATGATGCGCGGCAGCATGCTGGAGGTGCTCGGCGAGGATTACGTTCGGACCGCCCGGGCCAAGGGGTTGTCGCGGCGGACCGTGACGCTCCGGCACGCGGCGCGGAACGCGCTGTTGCCGGTCCTGACCGTCATCGGGTTGAGCTTCGGCGGGTTGCTCTCCGGAGCCGTGGTCACCGAGAGCGTGTTTGCGTGGCCCGGCCTCGGCTCCTACGCCTTTCAGAGCGCGACCTCCTTGGATTTCCCCGCGATCATGGGGGTGGGGATCGTCGTGGCCAGCGTGTACATCTTCGTCAACTTGCTCGTCGACCTCGCCTACGCGGCCGTCGATCCCCGGATTCGGATGGGCTAGCGCGCGATGGCGTCGGGCGCATCCGCGCTCGCGGGTCTTCCGCGAAGGGCGATCCTGGGGCGCCTGCTCCCGCGGCCGTTCGTGCGGTCCCCCCTGGCGCTCGCCTCGCTGGCCGCCGTCGTCCTCTGGATCCTCGTGGCCATCTCCGCTCCGGCGATCGCCCCGTACAATCCGCTCGCCCAGGATATCGTCGGCCGGCTGGCGTCGCCGAGCGCGGCGCACTGGCTCGGCACCGATCCGCTCGGCCGGGACATCCTCAGCCGCATCCTGTACGGGGCGCGCCTCTCGATCCCCGTCGGCATCACCGCGGTCACCCTGGCGGTGATGTTCGGCACGCTGATCGGCAGCGTGGCCGGCGTGGCCGGCGGAGCCGTGGATGAGGTGATCATGCGCATGACGGATCTGATGCTGGCGTTTCCCACCGTGATCCTGGCGATGATCATCTCCGCGGCGTTGGGCGCCGGGATCCGGAACTCCGTCATCGCCATCATGGTGGCGTGGTGGCCGTCATACGCCCGCTTCGCCCGCGCCCTCGTCCTCTCCGCGCGGGAGCGCGAGTACGTCGAGGCCGCCCGGGCCGTGGGCGCGTCGGCGATCCGCGTGTATCTCCGGCACATCATGGTCAACATCCTGTCCCCGATCGTGATCCTGAGCACGCTGGATGTCGGACATGCCATCCTGACGTTCGCCTCGCTGAGCTTTCTCGGATTGGGCCCCCCGCCGCAGATCCCCGAGTGGGGATCGATGATCGCGTCCGGCCGCGACTACCTCGACCAATGGTGGATCGGGACGTTCCCCGGCGTCGCGATTCTCAGCCTCGTGCTCGCGCTGAACATGGTGGGGGACAGCCTCCGGGACGCGCTGGATCCCCGGCTTCGAAAGGGCTGATCGGCCGTCGCCGCGGAGGGTGGCATACCTCACCGCCGCGCCACGTTTTCCCTAGCGGCGTCGGTTCGCCGCGGCCGTTGTGGCAAGAGCGGCCCTCACCATGACGGCGCGGAGGGAGGATCGCAGCACCATGGTGCCGGTCATGGAAGGCGGAAGGACGGAGGCGGGCGGATCGCCCGCGCCGGTCGGCTCGCTGGTCCTCTGCGCGCCCGCGGCCCCGATCGTGTACGTGGTGGGCGGTTTTGGTCCGTCCGCTCCATCCGAGACCCTGCGCGTGCTCATCGTTTCAGAGGACCCGCGGGCGGGCGCGGAGGTCGCCGCGCTCCTCGCCGACGAACCTGAGTGTTTGGTCGTCGGGCGGACGGCTCCCGGCCGTGACCTCCCCCGGTCCATCGATCGACTTCAGCCCGATGTCATGGTGTGGGCCGCGGGCCCGGACGGGTCCCTCTCCGATCGCCGGCCCGATCTCGGAGGGGCGGCGCCCCCCGTGCTCGTGCTCGCGCCGGCGGATCCCTCCGCGGCCGTCGGATCCACCGTGGGGGCCCAGGGGCTGCTCCCCCGCGACGTCGACGCGCCCAGTTTGGCGGCCGCCCTTCGGGCGGTGGGGCGAGGGCTGATCGTGCTCGACCCGGTGTTCGCCAGGGGGCCGCGGGCGCTTCCGGGCGGGACCTCTGCCGTCTTGCTCGAGGAGCTGACCCCCCGCGAACTGGAGGTGCTGCGGCTCCTCGCGGAGGGACTTCCCAACAAGCTCATCGCCCGGCACCTCGGCATCAGCGAGCACACCACCAAGTTTCACATCGCCGCCATCTTCGGCAAGCTGGACGCCCACACGCGCACGGAGGCCGTCGCCCGCGCCGCAGGGTTGGGGTTGGTCGCCTTGTGACCGGCCGAGCCGGCGAATGCCCCCAGCCAAACGGGTGGGGCGCGCAGCGTCCGCCTCGTGTACACTCTGACCCGGAGGTGGGACAACGATGCATGAACTGGCAGCGGTGTCAGAGCAGTTGGCAGGAGTGATCGAGGCGGCGGGCGCGAGTGTGCTCGGTGTGGAGGCCGGCTGGCGATCTCGGGGGACCGGGGTGGTTTGGTCGGCCGATGGACTGATCGTGACGGCGGACCACGTTGTGCATCGCGAGGAGAGGGCCCGGGTCCGGATGGCCGATGGGCGCCTCATCCCCGCCGAGGTGGTTGGGCGTGACCCGACCACGGATCTCGCCGTGCTCAGGATCCGCGATCTCGCGCTGAGCGCGGCTTCGTGGACGGACTTCTCGGCCCTGCGGGTGGGGCACCTCGTGGTGGCGTTGGGGCGTCCGGGGCGGACCCTGCGCGCGACGCTGGGAATTGTGAGCGTCCTGGGGGAGGAGTGGCAGACGCCCGCGGGTGGGCGGCTCGATCGATACTTGGAGGCCGACGTGCGGCTGTACCCGGGGTTCTCGGGTGGGCCGCTCCTGGACAGCGCGGGCCGCGTCCTGGGAGTGAACACCGCCGGGCTTCGGCGCGGGGGGAGCCTGACGGTCGTGACCCCGACGATCCGCCGGGTCGCGGACGCGCTGGTGACCCACGGGCGGATCCGGCACGGATACCTCGGCATCGCCACCCACTCGGTGCGGTTCGCCCCAATGATCGCGGATCAGCTCGGCCAGGAGCGGGGGCTCCTGGTTCTGGAGGTGGAGGTGGGGAGTCCGGCGGATCAGGGCGGCGTGCTCCTTGGCGATACCATCGTCGCGGTCGATGGCCAGCCCGTCCGGTATCCGGAGGAGCTGCTGGGGCTGTTGACCGGGGAGCGCATCGGCAGCACCGCGCCCCTCCGGATCGTCCGGGCCGGGACGGTGCAGTCCCTCACGGTCACCGTCGGGGAACGCCTCAGACGGACCGCCTAAGGTACCCGGAATCACGCGGGCTCGCGCCGGTCATTACCGGTGCGAGCCCGCGCGGCCAAACATCCGGCCGCGGCCTCATCAACCGTGCCATGTTTGGCAGCCGGGCCTCGCTGCGGATCGAGTTGATCTCGGTGGGTCTTTCTTTGCGGCCGGCCTGAGGGACGCGCTCGAC
>DATEHM010000048.1:0-7553 GCA_035279545.1 bacterium
TGGCGACCGCGATGACCATCGCGTTTCGCGGACCCACCTTGGAGAACGACCCCGGCCCCCGGGCCACCCGCCACCGCGCGCCGACGATCAGCTCATCCGGGCGGAGCGCGCTCCGCTTGGGGCCGACCAGGAATTCCGTCCACGGAACCGTGCGGCGCCCTCGGGCGCTCGCCAGCACCACCTCGGCGTCGTACGCTGCGAGTACCGGCAGCGCGTCCCCGGCCGGCGAGGCGGTGCCCAGGTTCCCTCCCACCGTGCCGCGGTTGCGGATCTGCGGGGAGCCGACGGTCCGCGCGGCCTCGGCCAGCGGGGGGAGCGTCGAGAGGTCCCGCACGATCGAGGCGTACGTCACGCCCGCTCCCAGGAACAGCCGGCCGTCCTCCCGCCGCCACGTCGCCAACTCGGGGAGGCGCGAGATGTCCAGCAGGCGCTCGGGGCGGCGCCGATCGAAGTTCAGATCGACCATGAGGTCGGTCCCGCCGGCGATCGGCACCGCCTCGGGATGCTCGGCCCTTAGCGCCAGGGCCTCGGGCAACGTGCGGGGCCGGAGGACGTCTCTCATCCGCGGCTGCGCGTGTACCCGATGATCCCGTAGGGGGGGCGCGGGTCGCAGTAGACCTTGACCCGAGGATCCCGCGCGGAGGTCTCCGCCGTGTCCCAGAGGCGGTTCTCCGCCTCGAAGGCGACCTCGTCGATCGCCGGAAAGTGCGCCAGCACGCGCTCGCCCATCTCGTGCAGCAGGTGCTGGATCGACTTCGAGACGAACTCCGTAAACGTCTCCATCACCAGATCCCGCACCGCCGCGCTCGACACCCGATCGCTAAACGCCTTGTACCGCCAGTAGACGTTGAGGTGGATGAACAGCGGCCGGTCGACCATCTCGGGAAGCGTGGTGTAATCGTCGCGGCGAAACTGCGCAAACGAGCTGCCCGTGATCTTGATCAGGCGCAATGCCTCACGCCCGGACCGGTGCCGCCGGATGCCGGCGCGGTCCATGGTCAGCTCGGCCACCTCGTAGTCGCCCTCCAGCTGCTGGAACAGCACCGCCCCGCGGCGCCCGAACACCAGCTCGCGACCGTGCAGGGCAAGGTGCTCGATGTGCGCGTAGGTGGCGAGAAACCGACGGCCGAGCAGCGCCAGAAACTCCTCGAGCGCCGCCCCATCGTAGCCGAGCGCGGTGGCGTGGACGAAATTCTTCATCGTGTCGGTCGGGACCACCATCGCGTTGTTCCCTTGCGTATAGGCGGGCAGGAACCCCGGCCCCGAGACGTCCAGCCGGACCTCGGCGGCGAACAGCGTGCTCCGCCCGTCGGTCCGGTAAAACCTCACCGCCGCCTTGCCGTAGTGGATGCTCATTGGGACCGGTACCGGTCGAGCGCGATCGAGACGAGCTCGTCCAGCCCCGTCCGGAGTTCCTCTTCGGGGGTGCGGGTGAGGCGGAGGCGGAGCACGCGGAGGATCTCCGATCGGGGGCGCCGGTTGACGAACACCACGAACCGGAACCCGAACTTGGCCTCGTAGGTGCGGTTCAGCCGGACGAGCTCGGCGAGCACCTCGGGGTCGTCCTCGACCCCCTGCTCCCGCGCCGACGCCGCCGAAAGCCCTCCCGCGCCGATCGGCGGGTGCGCGTTCAACGCCTCGCGCTGCTCTTGCTCCGACAGGCACGCGAGCAGGGCCCGGGCCTCCGCCAACGGGTCGGGGCGCTCCGCCAGCCGCTCGACGAACCGGGTGCGGCCTTCGAAGAGCGCGGCGAGCTCACCGGCGGTCAGCTGCCGCGGTACGTAGTGCATGCGTAGGGGGCGACGAGCAGCGGGATGTGATAGTGCCGCCCGGGGTCGTCCACGGCGAACTCGACCTGGACGCACGAGAAGAACCCCCCGCCGAGGCGGAACACCAGCCGGTACGATCCCGGCTCCAAGGGACCTCGCACGAGATCGGTGATCCTCCCGTCGGCGTCGGTGGCTTGGGCCGAGAGGAGCACATCCCGCCGGAACAGCTCGACCCGCAGGCCGCGGGCGGGTTCTCCCCGTTCGGTGTCGAGGACGTGGGTCGAGATCGACGGCCTCACCCCTCGAGCGCCCGCTCGGTGGCCCGCACGAAGGCGGCGATCTCCGCCTCCCCCATCGGCACGGAGAGACATCCCATGCCGCGCGGGGCGACGTAGATGCCCTCGTTGAGCAGCCGGAAGAAGACCTCCCGCAGCCGATCGGCATCCCCGGTCCGCATCGTCCGAAAGTCCACCACCTCGACGTCCGTAAAGTGGAGGTTGAGGAGCGAGCCCATTCCGGTCACCTGCGCCGCGATCCCCTTGCGCGCGAACAGATCCCGCAGCCGCGCCCGCAGGTCGTCGCCCATGGCGTTGAGGCGGTCGTACACCGCGGGGGTGAGGGCATCGAGCGTCGCCGCGCCGGCGACCATGCCGATCGGGTTCCCGTTGAAGGTGCCGCTCTGGGGAATGGAGGCCCGCCCCCCCTCGGGATCGAGCGGAGCCATGATATCCGCGCGGCCGCCGAACGCGGCGACGGGGTACCCGCCGCCGATGATCTTCCCCATCACGGTCAGATCGGGGACGATCCCGTAGACGCTCTGCGCGCCCCCCGGGGCGAGGCGCAGGGTGATGATCTCGTCGAAGATCAAGAGGACGCCGTACCGCGCCGTCGCCTCCCGCACCCGGTTGAGGTAGTCGCGCCGCGCCGGGATCATCCCGCTCGACCCCAGCACCGGCTCGATGATCACCGCGGCGAGGGCGTCCCGGTGCTGCCGGATGACCGCCTCGGTCGCGTCGGCGTCGTTGAATGGGAACACGACGACGTCGTCGACCACCCGCTGTGGAACCCCCTGGGTGGCCGGCAGGGACGCCGGTCGGCGGGGATCGCCGGCCTGGGACAGATCGGGGCTCACGGAGACCGACGCGTACTCGGACGTCCCGTGGAACCCGCCCTCGGGCTTGGCGATCTTCGTGCGCCCGGTGAACGCCCGAGCCAGGCGCAGGGCGAACATCACCGCCTCGGTCCCGGAGCTGGCGAATCGGAGCCGCTGCACCGACGGCACGCGCCGGGCGATCAGCTCGGCGAGCTCGATCTCATGACGGGTGGGAGCGGCAAATGCGCTGCCGAGAGCGACCTGGGCCTGCACCGCGGAGACGACGGAGGGGGGGCAGTGGCCGAGGATCAACGACGTGTAGTTGTTCGAGAAGTCGATCCGCTCGTTGCCGTCGACATCCGTGATCCGGCAGCCCGCTCCGCGCTCCATGTACGGCGGGTACGGGTCGAAGTACACCGAGGTGCGGGTGATCCCCCCCGGGAGCACGGACCGGGCGCGGACGTTCAGTGACCGCGACCGCCGGTTGGCATGGAGGTACTGCTCGACGACCGCCCTTCCGTATACTGTCGCCATCGCGGCGCCTCGACCGAAGACGTTCGAAACGATCAGGGAGGTATTCGCTGGACGACAAGGGCATCCTCTGCGCCCGCCGGGCGCGCCGACCGGGCGTAACAATTCTGCAACCTCCGGCGTTTGGGGAATGCGCGGCCCGCAAACATGGGTATATACCGGGTAGTGTCCATGTGGATGGGAGGAGAGAGGGCCATGATCGCCGCTGAGAGCGCGCCCCGCCCGCACGACGCGACCACTCCCGAGGCGTTTGTGCGCGCCGTCATTGGGGTACACGAATACACGCTGGCGAAGCTGCACGCGCTGATCACGGGGACCGCGCTGCCGAACAGCCCCCGGGCGGCGCGGGATGCCGAGACCATCCGACTCTACTGCGCCCGGCACGGGCTGGACCCCGCCGGCCGCCAGGCGCACCGCCCGCTGCTGGCCTTCGCCTAAGCGGGGGGCGGGACGATTCCCCGCCCCTGATGGATCCGTCCGGCCGGGGCGGCGGCTTAGCGCCCGCTGCCGAGCGCCACCTCTGCGACGACGCGGTCCGGCGCCGCGGGCACGATCAGATCGCAGACGGCGTTGTAGTCGGGTTCCCCGCAGCTGGGGTCGTAGTGGCCGGTGCGGATCAGCGCGTTGCCCTCCGGCCAGTGCACGGCCAGGTTTCCCGGGGTGATCTCGGCGATGCGGACCTTTCCCCGGAACTCCCCCACCTCGGACCGGAGTACCACGCGGTCGCCGACCTTGAGGTTCCGGCGGCGGGCATCCGCGGCCGACATGATCACGTCGTCGCGCTCCGATCCGGTCAACGGGTCGTAGTCGTCCCACACCATGCTGTTGAACTGGTTCCCGCGTCGTGTGGTGACGTAGAACTTCCCGGGGGCCAGGTGCCGCTCCGGCCACCGCGGGACCACGAAATGCGCCTTGCCGTCGGGGGTGTTGAACCGGTTGTCGGCACAGAGCCGGGGACCGCCCCACTGCACCTGGTCGCCTTTCTGCTTCAGGAGCTGGATGCCCTCGTACGAGGGGATCACCCGGGCAATATCGTCCCGGATCTGCTGGGTCGTATCGTAGTGGATCAGCCGTCGGCGATCCGGGTCCACCCGTTCGGCGATGAGCATGGGGATCTCCCACTCCGGTTTGGCCTCGCCGATGCGCCGCCCCGGAATCTCCGGGCTGAACACGATCCGCCGCTCGGTCGTCGTCTCCGTCACCCCTCCCGGCGTCTCGTACCGGGTGGCTCCGGGGAGGATCACCGAGACCTCCCCGGGATCGAGCAGCATCATCGGGCTGATCACGATATCCTGGAAGAGCCGCACCGGCACCCGGGCGAGCGCCTCGTGCACGTAGGCCGGGTCGGGCATCGTCTCGATGAAGTTGCCTCCCACCGAATACAGCAGATCGAACTTGCCTTCGTGCGCGGCGTTGATCGAGGCGGCGGCGGTCACCCCCGCCTTCGCCGGGACGTCGAAGCCCCACAACTCCTTCATCGTCGCCATCGTCTTGGGGTCGCCCACCTTGCGCCCCTGTCCGTACGTGTTCGGCACGGCGCCCATCTCGGCGCCGCCCTGGACGCCGGAGTGGCCGCGGATGGGATTTAGCCCGGTGTGGGGCCGGCCGATGCGGCCCATCGCCAGCGCGAGGTTGGCGATGGCGAACACGTTCTGCTGGCCGTGCTCGTGCTGGGTCACGCCCATCGACCACGTGGAGATCGACGTGTCGACGCCGGCGTAGAGGTCAGCGAACCGGCGCATCTCGGCGGCGGTCGTCCCCGAGTCGCGCTCCAGCGACTCCCAGGACAGCGCGCGCACGTGATTCCGTAGCTCCTCGAAGCCGACGCTGTACTTGGCGATGAAGTCCTCGTTCAACCGGTTGGTCTCCACTAGGTGCTTGAGCGCCCCGGTGAGGAACGCGGCGTCGCCGCCGATCGTCACCTGGAAGAACTCGTCCATGATCCTGGTGCCGAAGACGGCGCTGTCCCACGACGACGGCACCCAATAGCGGTCCAGGCCTTCCTCGCGGTAGGCGTTGATCACCACCACGCGGGTGCCCCGCTTCTTCGCTTCGTCGATGTACTTCACGGCCACGGGCTGGTTGTTGGCGAGGTTGGTCCCGATCAGCACGAGGAGATCGGTGCCGATCCAATCGCTGTAGGAGCAGGTGGTCGCGCCGTATCCGATCGCGACACCGAGGCCCGTCGTGCTGGGCGCATGGCAGATCCGCGCTGAGTTGTCCACGTTGTTGGTGCCGAAGAATCGCGCGGCCTTCTGCAGGACGAAGTACGGCTCGTTCGGCATGCCGCGAGAGGTCATGTAGAAGGACATGCGGTCTGGGTCCCGGGCGATCACCCGGCGGATCTGCTCCGCGCACACGTCGAGCGCCTCATCCCAGGACGCCCGCCGGTAGCCCGGCTCGCCCTTGCGCCAGACCATCGGGTAGGGGAGCCGGCCCAAGTGCCGGAGCTCCTTCGCCGACCGACCGCGCAGGCGCTGCGGCTGCTCGAGCACGTGGTGGTCGACCGCGGGCATCGTGTTCAGGCGGAGCATCTTGAGCCGGATCGTGCAGAGGTGGATCCCCTTGATCGTCCAGTCGCGGAGCCCCACCGTGCCGAGCGAGCACCCGTCGCAGCACCCCTCGTTCAGGATCCGCCAGGCGAAGCCGAGCTGATCGCTGTTCTCTCCGAGCACCTTGGCCATCTCCAGGTAATGGTTCGGCTTGGTGTAGCCGAAGCCGATCGGAGAGGGGCTGACATACCGCCGCGTCTTCCCGTTGCGCCGCCCGTTGACGTCCATGCTGCCACCTCCGTCGCAGATCTTCGTGCGGGCCGGGCCACCTCTTACCGGACGGCCGGCCTCAGTCGATCCCCGTGATCGCCTGCCCGCGGTGCCGGATCCGGTGCGCGCCGGCGTAGACGGAGAACCGATCGCCGCGCACGAAGCCGATCAAGGTCATCCCAAATGTCCGCGCCACGTCGCAGGCGAGGCTCGAGGGGGCGGAGATGGCCGCGACCACGGGGATCCCGGCGACCGCGGCCTTCTGCACGATCTCGAAGCTCGCCCGCCCGCTGACCATCAGGAGGTGGCGGTGCAGCGGCACCAACCGGTGGAGCACGGCGTGGCCGACGAGCTTGTCCACCGCGTTGTGCCGCCCGACGTCCTCGCGAATCGCCAGCAGGTGCCCACGCTCGTCGTAGAGCCCGGCGGCGTGGAGGCCCCCGGTCTTGTCGAAGATCGCCTGCGCGCCGCGCAGTGTCTCGCCCAAATGCCCGAACACCTCGGCGTCCACCTCGGGACCGGCGGCGGCGGGGCGGATGCCGCGGACCTCGATCGCCTCGATCGACGCCTTCCCGCACACGCCGCAGCTGGAGGTCGTATAAAAGTTGCGCCGCAGGCGCTCCGCGTCGACCTCGACGCCGGGCCGGAGGAAGACGTTCACGACGTTGTAACGCTGCGCGCTCTCGAGCGAGTGGTCGGCGCAGTAATTGATGTGATCGAACTGTCCCGCGTCCTGCAGGATCCCTTCGCTGTACAGGAACCCGGCGGCCAGTTCGAAGTCGTGCCCGGGCGTGCGCATCGTCACCGCGACCTGCAGATGCGGGGATCCGTCGCCGGGGTACAGCCGGATTTCGAGGGGCTCCTCCACCGCGAGTTGATCGTCGCGGAGCCGCACCTCCCCCCCCTGCACCTGCGCCACGCGGCGCCGGGTGGTGCTGGTCCGGGGGGACTCGGGCCCGGGATGGCCACCCGCGGCGCTTGGCCGGTTGGTGCGAATGGCCACGGATCCCCCCCAGGATGAGACGTCTGGCCCAACTCGCGTCTTCGAGGGTATCGTAGCATCGCCCTCCCGGAGCGTCAATCAATGGGCCGCGGCGCCGCCCCCCGCTGCCATTCGCGCCCAAACCGCATCGCGTACGCGCCGAAGCTCACCCGCCCGTGCCTCCGCATTCATCTCGGGCAGCGCCGGGATCGCCGCCAACACCTCGCCCGGCGCGGTGTCCGGTATCTGCGGGCCCACCTGGATGACGGGGTCGGAGGGATGCGAGAACCCCTCGACGAGCACGAGATCGGGCGGCCTCCCCCAAACCTGCTCGGCGGCCACGGCGGCCAGGGCGACGGCCCGGCCGGGGTGACCCACCGGCGCGGCGATGCGCAGGACGGTCTCCGCGGGCCCGG
>DATEHM010000049.1:0-12307 GCA_035279545.1 bacterium
GCCCATCCTGTGGCCACCACTGCTGGGATCGACGTTGCTCCTCTTCGCGAATGCCTTCGGCGCCGTCGCCACGGCGTACGCGCTGACCGGTAGCTCGTTGAACATCGTCACGATCGTTTTGTACGCGCAGATTCGCGGAGACGTACTGCACAATCCGAACCTCGGCTACGCGCTGGCGTTGGGAATGATTTTCATGACGGGGATGTCGAACGCGGCCTACATCTGGCTGCGCGGACGCAGCGAGCGGTGGTTGCGATGAGACGCAGTCGCCTCGGATCGTGGCTCATCGTGCTGTTCGGCGTGCTGTATTTCTTCGTCCCGCTCTTGGGGACGTTCGAGTTTTCGCTCCGCTACCTCCGCGGCGTGTACAGCCTGGAAGCGTATCGGATCGTCCTCACGGATCCGCAGTTCGCAGCAACGGTGACCTATTCGACCGTGCTGGCGGTTGCCACCATCGTCGTGGGGGTAGTTCTCGTGGTGCCGACCGCCTACTGGATTCAGGTGCGATTGCCCGGGCTGCGGCCGATCGTGGAATTCATTACGCTCCTGCCGTTGGTCATTCCCGCGATCGTGCTCGTGTTCGGATACCTGCGGATCTACAACAGTACCTCGGTGCTGCCGTTGACGGGCACCGAGCGAACGACGGACCTGCTCCTCATGTTCAGCTATACGACGCTGGCCCTGCCGTACATGTACCGCGCGGTCGACACCGGTTTGCGCGCCATTGACGTCCACACGCTCACGGAAGCCGCGCAGAGCCTCGGCGCCGGGTGGGCGACCATCCTGCTCCGCGTGATTCTCCCGAACGTGCGGGTGGCGGTGTTGAGTGGCGCGTTCCTGACCTTTGCCATCGTCATCGGCGAGTTTACGATGGCGAGCCTGTTGGATCGGCCGGCGTTCGGCCCCTATCTCCAGCTGATTGGCGCGAATCGCGCGTACGAGCCGGCAGCGCTGGCGGTCATCAGCTTTGCGATCACGTGGGCGTGCATGGGTCTCCTTCAGGTTTTCGCGCGGGGCGCACCCGGGCAGGTGGCCGGGACGCATTAGCGAAGAACCCCGACGGACAGCCATGGAGGCGAAATGACCTTTCTCGAGATCGAGAACCTCCAGAAGAAATTTGCGCAGACCACAGCGGTCGCGCACGTGCAGCTGGACGTGAATCGCGGCGAGTTCGTGTCGCTGCTGGGCCCGAGCGGGTGCGGCAAGACGACAACGCTGCGCATCATCGCCGGGTTCGAGGCGCCCTCGTCGGGTGCGATCCGCCTCGACGGGCTGGACATCACGCGCCGGCCGCCGAACCAACGCCACGTCGGGATGGTGTTCCAGTCCTACGCGCTGTTCCCGAATATGACGATCGGTGAGAACGTCGGGTTCGGGTTGAAGGTGGCGAAGAAGCCTGCCTCGGAGATCAAGCAGCGCGTGGACGAGATGCTCGCCCTCATCAAGCTGCCTGCGCTCGCGAACCGCTACCCTTATCAGCTCTCCGGGGGGCAACAGCAGCGAGTGGCGCTGGCCCGCGCTTTGGCCATTAAGCCGCAGGTGCTCCTCCTTGACGAGCCTCTCTCGGCGCTCGACGCGAAGATTCGCGTAGTGCTGCGGAACGAGATCCGCTCGATCCAGCAAGCGCTGGGCATTACGACGATCTACGTCACGCACGACCAGGAAGAGGCGCTTTCTCTCTCCGACCGCGTCGTAGTAATGAACGAGGGACGCGTCGAGCAGGTCGGCCCGCCGTTCGAGATCTACAATTTCCCGCGAACAGCGTTCGTCGCCTCGTTCGTCGGCACGCTGAACATTCTGCGAGGCCATGTGGCCGACCCGGCGAGTGGCAAAATCGTGGTCGACGGTCAGGAGGTCATCGCTTCGCGCACGCTGGAGCACACACGGGTAGGAGATGTGTGCTCGGTGGCGCTCCGCCCCGAAGTTGTTTCGCTTGGGGAAGCGGCGGGGGATGGTAACCGGATGCGGGGCACGGTCGAAGACGTGAACTTCCTGGGCTCAATCGTCCGGATCCGTGTCCGCTTCGCGGACAACGCGATCTCGCTTGACACCTTCAATAACCCCAGGCTCTCGTTGCCGCAGCGGGGACAGGCGTTAACTGTCAGCTTCCCGCGCGAAGCCGTGCTCGCGTTGGAAGCGCCGTCTTCAACGTGAGGCGAGCTCTGCCGACGTGTTCGCGCCGGCGCCTGCCCCATCGGCGGCGGGGGATGGCGCGCTTTTCGTTGGACGTTCCCCGCGTCCTCAATCGACCGACGCGGTGAGCGCCATGGGCTTGCCACCCTCACTTTCCTCGCGACTCCCATGAACATCGATGATATCATCGCCCGCATGGGGTGGGAGAGGACCGCCCGCCCGACCGTCGCCCTGCTCGGAGGCGGCATCACCAATCTCAACTACCGCGTCGACGTCGGTGGGGAGGCCTATGTTGTCCGCGTGCCCGGTCAAGACAGCGCCTCCTTGGGTATCGACCGCGAGTGCGAGCACGCGTGCGCCGTCGCGGCCCACGCGAGCGGTGTGGCCCCCGAGGTCGTGGCCTACCTTGAGGAGGAGGGCGTCCTCATCACCCGGTTCATCCATGGCCGCGGGCTGGGGGAGGCGGAGATGCGGCAGGCCGGGACGGTAGGTCGAGTCGCGCAGGCACTCCGGCGTTATCACGGGGGCGGACCCTTCCCCGGGACCTTCTCGCCGTTTGGCAAGGTGCGGAAGTATCTCGCGGCGGCGGAGCCTCACGGCGCGCCGCTGCCGGAACGCTTCGCCTGGATGATGGAGCAGGCGGCCAAGCTCGAGGCGTCCCTCGGGGCGCCGAGCACGTTGCGGCCATGCCACAACGACCTGCTGCCGGGGAACTTCTTGGACGATGGCGAACGGCTCTGGATCGTCGACTGGGAGTACGCGGCGACGGGAGACATCTTTTTCGATCTGGGTAACTTCGCCGTCCACCACCAACTCTCCGACTCCCTTGAGCACGCGCTGCTAGAGGTCTACTTCGGACACGTCACAGCCGGAACGATGGCCCGGCTGAAGCTGATGAAGATCATTTCGGACTTGCGGGAAGCGATGTGGGCGATGGTGCAGGTCGCGATCTCGGACCTTGACTACGACTTCCGGACGTATGGGCGGATGCACTTCGATCGCTACGCCGCCGCGCTGGGGGATCCGCGCCTGCCCGCGTGGCTGGCCCAGGTGGCGGACCCGTTTTCGAGAGGGGTGTGAGTTCGTTCATGCGAAGCCAGGCGCAGGCCGTCATCATCGGCGGGGGGGTAATCGGATGCTCAATCGCATATCACTTGACCGTGATGGGGTGGCGCGACATCGTAGTGATCGAACGAGGCGAGTTGGCTGGAGGATCCACCTGGCACTCCGCTGGCCTGGTCGGGCAGCTACGCTCGTCGATCAATCTAACGCGGATCATGATGGACAGCGTGGCCCTGTACGCTCGACTGGAGGCCGAGACGGGCATCGATCCCGGATGGATGCAGGTCGGGAGCCTTCGGCTGGCCTCGGAGGAGCGGATGGCCGAGCTCCGTCGGCAGGCCGTGGCCGCCCGGGGGTACGGTCTGTCAATGGAGTTGCTCTCGCCGAAGGAAGCGGTGGATCTCTTCCCGGTGATGACGAGCGACGGGTTTGTCGGCGCGGCTCTTCTGCCGACCGATGGACGCGTCGATCCCAATGGGCTGACGCAGGCCCTGGCGGTCGGCGCGCGGGCTCGCGGCGCGGAGATCGTCCGGCAAACGCATGTCCTTGACATTCACGTCCGCGAGAACTGCGTCCGGGCGGTGGTGACCGATCACGGCACGATCGAGACGGAGCTCGTGGTGAATGCCGCGGGGATGTGGGCGCGGGAGATCGGGGAGATGGCAGGGGTGGTCGTGCCGGTCATCCCGATGGAGCATCAGTTCATCGTTACGAAGCCGATCCCGGGCGTTCGCCGCGATTTCCCCACCCTCCGCGACCCGGACCGTCTGGTGTACTTCCGCGAAGAGGTGGGAGGGCTGGTGGCCGGCGGATACGAGCCCGACCCTGCCGCCTGGGGACTCGACGGGATCCCTTCCGACTTCACGCACCGCCTGCTCCCACCGAACTGGGACCGCTTCGAACAATTAGGACGCTTGGCAATGACCCGCGTTCCGGCTTTGCGGGACGCCGAGATCGTCAGGCTGATCAACGGGCCCGAAGCCTTCACGCCCGACGGAGGATTCCTCCTTGGAGAGGCACCCGAGGTCCGCGGGTACTTCGTGGCGGCCGGATTCAACGCCCACGGGATCGCCGCTGCGGGCGGCATCGGGAAGGTCTTGGCTGAGTGGATCGTCGAGGGACAACCTCATCTCGATGTCTGGCGGATGGATATCCGCCGCTTCGGCCGTCACTACCGCAGCCAGCGCTACACTCTGGCCAAGACCGCCGAAGCTTACGCTCGGCACTACGAGATCCATTGTCCCTCCCAGGAATCCGAAGCCGGCCGACCCCTGCGGCTAAGCCCTGTTCACGCCCGCGTCGTTGCCCTGGGAGCGGTCCTGGGGGAGAAGGGGGGGTGGGAGCGCCCCAACTGGTACGCGACCAACGAACACGAGGCGGACATCGACCACGAACCACGGGGGTGGATGCGGAAGGTCTGGTCTCCCGCTATCGGCGTCGAGCACCGGGCCACCAGGGATGCGGCCGGGTTGTTTGACTTCACCTCCTTCAGCAAGATGGAGGTGGCGGGGCGCGGCGCCCTGCGGCTGCTGCAGTCCATCACCGACAACGATCTGGACAGACCCGTGGGGACGATCATCTATACTTCAATGCTCAACGCGCGCGGCGGCATCGAGTGCGACCTGACGGTTACCCGGCTGGCCGATGAGCGGTTCCATATCATCACCGGAGCGGCTTTTGGGACGCACGACATGGCGTGGATCCGCCGCCACCTCCCCGACGACGGCTCTGTGCGACTCCGTGATCTTACGGGGACGCTCGCCTGCATCGGATTGTGGGGGCCGCGCGCCCGAGAGATCCTCCGCCAGGTCACCGACAGCGATGTCTCCAACGAGGCGTTTCCCTTCATGACAGCACACGAAATCACGGTTGGGCAGGTTCCAGTGACGGCCCTCCGCGTAACGTACGTGGGAGAGCTGGGCTGGGAACTGTACACCCCCATCGAGATGGGGCTCGGCGTTTGGGATACGCTGTGGGAGGCGGGCCGCCCCTGCGGGCTGAGACCGGTCGGCTATCGGGCGGTCGATACCCTCCGCCTAGAGAAGGGTTACCGTTACTGGAGCGCCGATATCACACCGGAGACAACGCCGTATGAGGCCGGGCTCGGCTTCGCGGTGAAATTGCAGAAAGGAGAGTTCCTGGGGCGGGAGGCGCTTCAGCGGCAACGGCAGGGGGGGATGCGACGGCGTCTGTGCTGCCTGATCCTCGACGACCCCAACGCCGTGGCCGCAATGGATGAGCCGGTCTGCGCTGATGAGAGGGTCGTGGGACTCGTGACGAGCGGAGGGTACGGATACGCGGTACGGCGCAGTATAGCCTACGTCTATCTGCCGCTCGACCTTGCCGAGCCCGGTACGCGCCTCACCGTGATCGTCGACGCCGCTCGCATCTCAGCACAGGTCGTACGCGAGCCCCTTTTCGATCCCCGTCACGAGCGGGTGCGGCAATAGAGGATGCGATCTTCGAGAGTCCGGCGAATCCGGGGACACCCTTGTTTGGACCCCGCGCCGCGGGTTGGCGGAACTGAACGAGACAAATGGACCGGCGACAACATTTCGACCCGCCGCAATGGCGCCTGTCAGCGACCTGCGGAACGCTTACCGGCTAAGCGGAGAGGGCGCGGTTGGCAGTAGTCCTCCAGCAGACGCCCTCTGCAAACCCACCGAAGAAAACACCTCCGATCCGGTCCCAACTCCATCGAACTCGCGGTGGGCCCAGACTCCCAGGAAAACCCTACACTACAACCCTTTTCCATTCTCCAGCCACCTCCAGAGAACAGTGACTTCTGACCGCCTAACGGAATGGGGTTCAGGTGGTCGCCGGTTCAAATCCGGCCGGCCCGACCAAATTCTAAAGGGTTGCCGCGCGATGCCCGGGTCCGACCCCGTACCTTGAGCCTGCGGCGTCAGCGCCCGGAGGCATCAGCGTAGTCCACGAACCATGCCCGTCGTCGCGCCTAGAGCGAACCGTCCCCATTACGGCCTCCCGCCCTCGGTCTTCCTCGGACCTGCCACGGTGCGATGCTGCCAGGATCGGCAATCTTCACCGCGGCATGGAGCAACTCGCCTGCGTGCCTCAGCCGCTTGATGAGTTCCAATCCCCGGGACAATACCGCGTCGGGGGCGACGGTTCGGCCCTCCCGGAGTCCTCCGACGAGCCCCTCGATTGCCCGAACGGTATGCAAGAGCGCTCGGTGGCTCTCTTCATGTACGGAACGGAGGCACTCTGCCGCCTCAATCTCGCGCTGTTCGACGTTTACCTCCCGCTCAAGGTCGGCCATTTTCCACCACCTCCCAGGGCGGTGTGCCCACGCTCGGTCTTTTTGATTTTATACTTGCCTGGCACGTATGTCAACACGCGTCCTTGTGTTCGTACCTGCCTGCCAGGTAGAATGAGGGCATGACGGCTCCTGGGGCGGTGAAAAAATTCCTCGCCGCCATGGCGAAGAAGGGCGGCCAAGCCCGGGCGAAGGCGCTCACCGCGAAGCGCCGGCGCGAGATCGCGCGGAAGGCCGTCGTGGCGCGATGGAAGCGGGCGAAGGCGAAGCCGGCCGGGTAAGCTACTGCTGCGTCCCGCCAACATCTATGAAAAAGCTGTGCCGGTCAAGACCCTGTACGGATCCGAAACTCACACACTCACTGTCGTTGCCTCGCGACGCCGTTCTCGACGACCCGAGGTCATACATCTATCCGTGCCCCGAAGGCACACGATGTTCTGCGAACTCGGGCTCCCAATCACCATAAGGGGTCCTCGATGGGACCATGTTGATACGGGGGAGCCCCGAGAGGCGCACTAATGAGCATGGCGTAGCGTCCAGTAGACTGTGGTCAGCAACTCGCGAGCCACGACCACACGGCGGCCGTGACATGCTAGGCAACTCGAGGGGCGCTGGCGCTGCTGCGCATGGAGTTGGGACACCTCATGAAAGATGCGGACCTGGGCCGGCAGGGGGGAGCGGTCCGCTCGGTTCACGTGGGGGCGAGCCGATCGTGAGATGATGGCGTCATGCGGGAGGTAGTGAAGTGACGCACAAGCGTATATGGGGCGCGCTCGAATGGGTAGCAGGAAACACACCAACAACCCGACGACCGGCGGGATGTACTGCCCGCACTTATCCACGACCAGTTGCTTCGTTTGGAAGATTAGTGGAGCGGCAACCTCCTCAGATGGGGAGTCACCCTGGCCAACGATGAAGGTGAAGGAGGTGGGGAATACTGCTTGCGAGGACAAAGGTCATGATTATCACGATACTGAGAAGACTGGTGCGCCTTGTACTGAGAAAACTGTTGCGCTTTGTAGGGATCACGCCACTGGAATTTCTTGGTCTCGGTCTCACGAAGATGATGAATGCAGTGAATGGCGAGCTTCGGCGGAAGAAGGCGAAAGGGCAGGTTATCCCAGGTGTCATAAGCGCTGACGGATCAGAGCAGCTGAAATCCTATGTTTCGGAGGCTCATGCGCCGTGGCGAAGCATCTCGCTTGCACCCGCTGACATTCCAGGAGTGACTTCGCTGGAAGATCGCCAGTACTACAGCTACATCGGCCGGTTCTATTCTGGGAAAGGAGCAGCTATTGAGCTCGGCCCATGGCTTGGTCGCTCGACAGTCGCCATTGTCAATGGACTGATCCATAACCGCCACTTCACCGGTAAGAAATTGCACGTCTATGATGATTTTGTGTGGCGATCGGTCTGGATGAATGACTATGTGCCCATGACCGAACAGCTGGAGAACCACGCCTGCTTCCAGTTCTTGTTTGAGAGATACACGGAGCCCATCAACAAGTACGTGATTGTGGAGAAATGCAAGATCAACTCCGAGGATGGTAATGAACACCTGCCCCAGCTCGTCTGGAACAGAGGACCGATCGAGATCATGTACATCGACTGTGGCCGTACGTTTGGAGTGAATCAGGCTTGGTACGACATCTGTTCGCCCTTGTTCATTCCTGGCGTCACATTACTCCTTTTGCAGGATTGGCGAACACACAGCGAGGTTCCTGTGCGATGGTACAATCAGATCAAGCAGTTCGTGGATTCGAAAGGCTCACAACTGCAACTGGTTCATGAGTTGAGAGACGGGGGCATCGCAGCGTTCCTTTACCGGAGATAGGCCATATTCGGCGCCGTTGCCATCTATCCGGAAAGCCCGGCCCGAATCTCGCTCATACGTCCCGTTGCGTGTTTGGCGCATGCCCTCGCGCACCACGGCCCCGACGGCGAGCGCGTTTGGGCGGACCCGCAGACCATTACCCTCAGCAGCCGTCGTCTCTCCACCGTTGACCACTCGCCCGTCGGCACTGCTGAGGGTCCGATTGGAAAGCCTTGGAGAGGGCGCGGATTCCTGGACCAGATCGCTACCCGATTCTGATAATTCCCGATCTCCCCGAGGCGCGCCGCCGAGAATGCCTAACTGGCCACAGGCCCTCCCGATCGCCCTCCCACCCCGTGCCAAACGCATGGGAAACGAGGCTGGGAGGGTGTGGCCAGACCGAGGCTCTTGGTGCGGAAAATCAAAGACATCCTACGGCTTCACAGCAAGCATACGGCAGATCGCAGGCGGGATTCGGCAGTAGCCCTCTGTTACCTCGCCCTCCTGCACACCCCGTTCAAGCCAACCAAAGAAACCGCCTTCCAACTAGCCCTAACTTCATCGAACTCGGGATGAACTCGCCCTTTGCGAAATCCCTACCGGACAACGTTTCTTGCGCTCTCCGCACCGCCAGCAAACGGCGAATCCTGCCCGCCATTCGCCGGTGTTCTACCCGTTGCTGCAGCGTTCGGTCGTGCATTCATGCCCCAAAAAGGGGCGGCTGCAGCCAGCCGCCAATGAAGGGGAATGCGACCGTGATCATCAACGACCGACTCGACGATTGGCTGCACGCAGAGTGATCAGGCTGCTGACGGAGGAACCGGATGTTCTTGGAGGGGATGCGTCAGGCAGTGCTGGCCGCGACGAACGAGATCGTCCGCCGCGATCTCGTGTCCGGGACCGCCGGCAACGTCAGCGCGAGCGATCCGAACACCGGATACGTGGCCATCACACCTTCGGCGATGCCGTACGAATCGATGGAACCAGCAGATATCGTCATTGTTGATGACCGTGGCCAGGTCGTTGACGGACGGTTGCGGCCGTCGAGCGAGACACCAATGCATCTGTGCGTCTACCGCCATCGCCCGTGGGTGCGTGCCGTCGTCCATACCCACTCACCTTATGCAACGACGTTCGCGTGCCTGGGTCAGGAGATCCCCGCCGTCCACTACCTCATCGCGTTCGCCGGGCGGCGGATTCCGGTGGCTACCTATGCGTCGTACGGCACGGTTGAGCTGGGCGACGAGGCGGCCCAGGCCATGGGGGATGGCAAAGCGGTGCTCCTCCAACAACACGGCGTCCTGGCCGCGGGCCGCACCCTTACTGAAGCGGTCATGGTGGCTGGCGTGGTCGAGTATGTGGCCGGGATTTATTATCGAGCCCGCCAGTTGGGTAGCCCAAAAATCCTGCCCGAGGCGGAGGTGGAGCGCCTTCGCGCTAGGTTTGAGACCTATCGACCGGAGCCAAACCCCTGAGGTCCCACAACCGACCGCTCGGCGAAGGGCGGAGAGGAAACTCTGCGTTGGGGGAATACCAGGGAGTGCGGCGGCCGACACGCACTAAACAACCACGATGCTCGGGTCGGGCGGCGCGCAAGCCCCCCCCGAAGGTCGACAAACGGTGATTGCCTGAGGGGCGGCGGCAATCCTGAGGCAGTCGACTAAGAGAACCATAGCTCGCCTGCACCTCGGTGGCGGGCGGAGGATTGTCGCCGCGTATCTCCGCCCGGGTGCGCTGTCGGGGGGGGCTCCTTCCCTCGCGGGTGTCCGGATATCTGTGACGGCCGAAGGGCTCTTCGACTATAAATTGAGGTCGATCCTCCAAAGAATCTCTCATAACCTTCTCAACAACTGCATCCTCCGAACACGCGGGTGAATTATCCCCCTGACGGATAGGCCGTTCCTAGCGAGACTGATACCATAGCCGGTACAGTTCGCTCACGAACGGGCAACGATATGAGTAGGTGGCCTCCTGCTACGGTGAGTGCGATAATCACAACGCACAACCGTGCCGCGCTCTTGCCCGAGGCATTGGATTCAGTGTACGCGCAAGAGGGAGCAGGCACGCAGTTTGAGCTCGACGTCATTGTTGTGGACGATGCCTCTACCGATTCTACTCCAGAGGTCGTCCGATGTTACCCGCGAGTCAAGTACATCAGATTCCCTGCGAACCGCGGGGTCTCAGCCGCGAGGAATGCGGGGATCAGAGCGAGCAGAAGTACGTACGTCGCCTTCCTGGACGACGACGATCTCTGGCTACCGTGCAAATTGAGGCGACAAGTGCCAGCGCTCGAAGGACGTCCAGATGCAGGGGTTGTCTATAGCCAAAATATTGTCAGATCGGGGAAGACGGAGGTCCTTTGGCCCGATCCCGGTGAAGCCCCGTCTGGATCAGTGTTTCGAGCCCTGCTCATGGATCATTTCTTTGGTCCAGGCGTGCACAGTTTCTTGGTTCGGCGGGCAGCATTTAGTAGGGTGGGGTATTTCGACGAAAGCCTACACAGCGCCGAAGACTACGACATGTGGCTCCGTTTAGCGTTCCAATTTCCGTTCATCTTCATCCCGGGCGCCGTCGCGATCTACCGCACTTCTCCGCACGGAAAATTCGGAACGCTCCTTGCGCACGGATGCGCAGAACAACCGGTGCGTCGCGTTTACGCTAAAGCGTTGGGAATGCTCCCCGATAGTCGGGCAATCGCAGAAATGAAAGACAGAGCCCGTGCGCACATGGAGTTGCGAATTGCGCTCCAGATGAGTGCTTCTGGGCGACTGGGGGAAGCGCGAGCCCTCACGATCGCAGTCCTACGGGCGTTTCCAGGTGTCGTGGATGACCATTCGGCACGGGTGTTCTTTTCCCAGTTGGCGAACCGGTTTCTCGCCTCCGACTCGCCCATCGGCCACGTCTGGGGCCTCCCCGACGAGTTCAAGGCCGCGCTGTCCACGCATGCGCCTAGATTTCTTGGACGGACGCGACTGCACTGGGTGCTGAGTGATCTTTGGGCGGGGATCGCCACCGGCCTATCGTTCGGTCCTAAGGCGGACCACCGACTGGCGGGCCGTGCAGCACTTCTGGCGGTCCTCCACGAGCCATCGAAAATCAGGCGGAAGAACCTCCTCTGGTATATGGCTCGAGCGGTCGTTGGCCACCGTTGGGTCGATGCTCTTGTCGCTCTCAGGCCGCAGAGAAATGGCCGTCCGGCTGCCTCCCGGAGGGTTCCGGCCATCGTCCTGGCGAGAATACGCGGCCACGTCCAGCCCCTAGCGGCCCAAGCACATCTTCGGCCCAGAGAAGCATTCCCGATGCCACGACCCATTCCTAAGATACGGGCTTGAGCACAAAGATGATTCGGCTCCTGTTCGGCTGCGATCCCATGCAAATACGCCGGCGTTTTTCGTGCCGCGTGGTGCCGCATGCGAGACGGAGGCCCATCGAAATCCGCGCATAGGCCGGGGAGTGTGGGTCTGCGGCTCTGCCACGACGCGATAGCCCGATTATGGCTCTCCCACCTGTTTCTGGAGGTCACCTCCGCTTTGCGCGCCCCCGGTCGGCCTCTCGAGAATGCTCACCACGATTGTCCTCCCATCAGGCGCGGCTGATACGCGAAATTGCATAGGCCGGCTAAGTTCTAATACAACACGGACAACATTGGGAGCGTGCTGACCGATACGTACCTGTTCCAGTGGCGCTTTTGCCAGCTGCAAGGGCCCGGTAGGCATGCCAAGTTCTGCGCCGAGGATGTCAAGAACGATCCAGTCGGGGCGAACGCGGACCAGTTGATAAGTGACCAGGCCCGATGCCCCAATGATGACCCGGAGCTCGGTCCCGGCTTCGGTGCTTGTGATCCTGTCGACCTTGGCAGGGACTGTTTGGGTTTCCCCCGCATGCACGGGATTTCCCGACCCCCCGTTGGGGGTGGAAAACTGAGCACCACCCGACGGAGTTTTGACACTATCTATGGGCTTGTGCGGCGTGCTCTGAGGTCCGTTGCCCTCGGGTGGCTTATCAGGTTCTTGGGCAGCGGG
>DATEHM010000050.1:0-11334 GCA_035279545.1 bacterium
GGCCGCCGGCCGGCGCGGCCCTGCGAAGGCCGCTACTGACCGGCCGCGGGCTCCGGCGGCGGGGTGGGCGAAAGCACGACCGGCGCGCGGGGGGCCTGCGTGAAATCGAAGTCCCGCACCAGCGAGCCGAGCTGCGGCAGGCTTTCTCGCACGTCCGGCCGCGGGTCGGGGCGGCCGTCGGTCTTGGGGTCGAGGCGGCGGCCGCCAAGGAAGTCGTCCTCGATGAATTTGACGTAGGCATCGAAGCTCAGGACCTGGTGGTCGATGTGGCCGTCCCGCGCGTACGGGCTAATGACCAGGCCCGGCACCCGCAGGCCGTAGCCGTTCCGGTCGACGATCGGCGGCACGACGTGATCGTAGAACCCGCCCCAATCGTCCCACGACAGGAAAATCGCGGTGCTGCTCCAGTCCGGTCCCTGCATCACGGCGTTGATCAGGCTGGTGACGTACGTCTGGCCGGCGCTGATGAGGGCGGGCGGATGCTCGCTGACCCTCCCGTTCGGCACAACCCACGATACCGCCGGAAGCGTGCCGTCCCGGGCCGCCTCGAAGAAGTGCGAGACCGTCTGGATGTTGTGCAGCTGGCCGTCCTCGCGGACCGTCTCGAACCAGGGGAGCGGGTTCCAGATCTGCGGCGTGCCGGCGCGCTGCGGTTTTGGCGGACAGGTGGCCGCGTCGTCGTCGCAGTCCGGCTGGGTCCCTTCCGCGACGTAATACGCCCACCCGACGTTCGCCTCGTGCAGCAGGTAGGTCAGATCCGTCCAGGCGTAGTTCGGCCGGGGCGAACGCCCCGGGCCGGGGCGCGCCAGGATCCGATCGGGGGTCTGCAACTCGTTCACGCAGGACATCGGGTCGGCGTTCGTGCAGCGGGCCGACCACTCCGAGACCATGAAGAGGTGCGCCGGGAGGCTCCATGAGGCGTTCGGCTCGAACATGTGGTCTTGGAGGACGAACTGGCGCGCGTAGGTCCAGTAGTTGGGGATCTCTCGAGCGTCGTGATATCCCATCACGTCGGACTCACCCGCTCCGCCGCCGCAGTTGGGATCGAACGCCCCCCGGCAGCCGCGGCGGGAGGTGGCCTCTGCCACAAACCCGTCCATCTTCCCGCCGTCGATGTCCGCCTGGGCGTCCTTCTCGCCGTGCGGACCTCCGCGGTTCAGGTCGTGCGCATCGTGGAACGGCCTGATGCAGTCCCCGGTCCGCGGGTCCACCCCGCAGACCGTCGGCACGCCGTGCTGCATCGGGATGCCGTCGGCACCGGGGTACGTGCCGAAATAGCTGTCGAACGATCGATTCTCCTGCATGATGATCACGACATGCTGGATTTTGTGGATGCCGCTGAGGTCGGCCGCGTGGACGACAAACGGCCAGCCCCCTGGCGGCCCCCCCGGGGTGAGCGCGAGCAGCGCACCGGCCAACCCCGCCAGCGCCGCAGCGCGGCGCCGCCCCCCACGACGGGTCCTCTCCGCGAGAAGCGGTGTGCGTCCCGGCATGCCCTGCCTCCCATCCGAATCCCGGTCTCTATTGCGGTCAGCGCACGACGGGGCGCGAAAGTTCCGGGCGGTGCCTCGTCCGTGGGCACCGGGGGGGAAGACGCGTCAGTACGCGGCGAGCCGGCGGATCGCGTCCGCGATCTCGGGGATCTGAGGCTGGAACGCGGCCTCCAAGACCGGACTGTGGGGCACCGGGGTATCTTCGCTCGCCAGCCGCACCACGGGGCCGTCCAGCGAGTCAAACGCCTCTTCGGCGATCAACGCGGCGATCTCGCCTCCCACCCCGCCGGTCCGGTTGGCCTCGTGGACGATCAACGCCTTGCCGGTCTTTCGGACGGAGGCCAGGATCGCCGCGCGGTCGAGCGGCGCCAGGCTGCGCAGATCGATCACCTCCGGGGCGATCCCGTCCCCGCCGATCGCCTCGACGGCGGCGAGGCACTTGTGCAGCATCCATCCGTACGAGAACACGGAGAGGGTCCTCCCCTCGCGGACCACCCGGGCGCGCCCGATCGGGGTGACGTACTCGCCGGACGGTACCTCCTCCCGCTGGTACCGGTAGAGGTGCTTGTGCTCAAAGTACATCACCGGGTTCGGATCCCGGATCGCCGCAAGCAGCAGCCCTTTGGCGTCTTCGGCAAACGCGGGGGCGACCACCTTGAGCCCCGGGGTGTGGACGAACCACGCCTCCATGCACTGGGAGTGAAACGGCCCCCCCTTCACGTCCCCGCCGTACGGCATCCGAAGAACGAGCGGGAGCGCCGTCCCCGTCCGCCAGTGGAACTTCGCCGCCACGTTGACGACCTGAGTGAACGCGTCCGTGACAAAATCGGCGAATTGGAGCTCCACCACCGGCCGCATCCCCATCACCGCGGCGCCGATCCCCGCTCCCACGTTTGCCGCCTCGGCGAGCGGGGCGTCGATGACCCGCTCGGCCCCAAATTCCTCGAGGAAGCCCTTGGTGATGCCGAACGCTCCCCCGTGAGTGCCGATGTCCTCCCCGATCACGAATACCCGGGGGTCGTGACGCATCGCCTCCAGCAGCCCGTCCCGGATCGCTTCCAGGTACGTCATCTCCGGCACGCGAGCCCCTCCCGGCCGCCCGGTCCCACGGAGCTCATTCGCTACCGTCCTCCGCGTACACGCCCTCGGCCACCGAGTCCGGAGCCGGCTCCGGACTCGCCTCCGCCCAGGCCAAGCCTTCCTCGATCTCCGCGGCGATCCGCTCCTGCATCGTGTGGTCGGCCTCGGGAGTGAGATGCCCATCCGCGCGCAGGCGGCACTCGAACAGCGCGATCGGGTCGCGCGCCGCCCACTGTTCCAGCAGCGCCCTCGGCACGTACCCGTACCTGTCGGCCTCGCTGTGTCCCCGCACCCGCATCGTCAGGCACTCGATGAGGGAGGGCCCGCCCCCCTCGCGCGCACGCGCCACCGCATCCCGGGCGGCCCGGTAGACCTCGAGGATGTCGTTCCCGTCCACCGCGAGCCCGGCGATGCCGTAGCCGACGGCCTTGTCCACGAACGCCCGGCAGGCCGTCTGGCGGTCGAGCGGAGTCGAATAGGCGTACTGGTTGTTCTCGAGGATGAGCACCACCGGGAGGCGCAGCACGGCGGCGAAGTTGACGCCTTCGTGCCAGGCGCCGGTGCTGGAAGCCCCCTCGCCGAAAAAGGTCAGGACGACGCGGTCCTCGCCCCGCTGGCGGCAGGCCAGCGCCATCCCCGCCGCCACGGGGAGCGAAGCCGCCATGTGGCTGATGAAGGGGAAGATGCCGAGGCGCGGGTCGCCCATGTGGATGTTCCCGTCCCGTCCGCGGGTGGGGCCGCCTTCGCGGTCCAGGTACTGGGCGAAGACGCGGCGCACGGGGATGCCGCGCATGATGTAGGCGGCGAGATCACGGTGCATCGGGGCGAGCAGGTCCCGCGGCCCGAGCGCATAGGCCGCGCCCACCGCGATCGCCTCGTGCCCCCACCCGGTGAAATAGGCTCCGGGGATTCTCCCCTGATAGTACAGTTTGATGCCGCGGTCCTCGACGGCCCGCTGCAGGCGCATGTAGTAGAGCATCTGGAGCAGGTCGTTCGGCGCCAACGCCTCGCCGGCCGCGGGCGTCGCCTGGATCGCACCCACGAGCGTCTCCTCCCTCTTCCCGGGGCAGGCCCGGTGGGACAACATTAGGCAAGGTCGGACGATGTCCTGTGGGGCGCCCGACCCACCGGCGCTCTGCGCCCTCCCCCGCCCCTACCGGCCGCCAGGCGCCCCCTCGAACGGCAGGCCGGCGAGCTCTCGCAGGGCCCGCTCCACATAGATCCGCGCCATCTTTTTCCTGTATCCGATCGTCAGATCGGCGTTGTCCAACGGCTTGGCGGGTTGGAACGCCGCCTGCGCCACCCGGCCGATCAGATCGGGCGTCGGTCGCTGTCCTTTGAGCAGCGCGGCGGCGGCGGCGGCCACCACCGGATGCGAGGCCACGGCCCCGAGGACGATCCGGGCGTCCGCGATGCTCCCGTCCTCAGCGATCCGCAGCGCCGCGGCCACCCCCAGGACGGGAAAGTCGAACGACCCGCGCCGACGGAGCTTCCAGTAGGTGGTCCGCCACCCGTCCGCGGGCGGCAGCAGGATCTCGGTGAGAATCTCATCCGGCGCCTTGGCGAGATACTGCATCCCGTCGTCGCGGAAGAGGGCGGCGGCGGGCACTTCGCGCTCGCCGCCGGGCCCGACCAAGCGGATCCGGGCATCGAGGGCGATCGCCACGGGAGCCGTGTCCGTGGACGAGAGGGCCCAGCACCGCGAGCTGCCCGGGGCGACGAGGCAGATCTCGCCATCCTTTTTCATGCAGAAGCCGATAGACTTCCGCCAATGGTAGGTCTGATTGTAGTAGTTGCACCGCGTGTCCAGGCAGAGGTTGCCGCCGAGCGTCCCCATGTTTCGGAGCGGCGGCGTGCTGACGGCGCCGGCCGCCAGCGCGAGCGCGCGGTAGCCCTCTGCGATCTCGGGATGGCCGGTGAGGCCGGCCAGGGTCATCCCCGCCCCGATCACCATGCCGCTACGCCGATCCCCGGCGATCCGCCCGAGCCCGCGCACCCCCCGCAAGCCCACGAGCACGGCGGGCTCGAATTGCCGCCGCTTCATGTTCGGGTAGAGGTCGGTGCCCCCGGCCACCACCATGCCCCGCGGCCCGGCATCGGCGAGGCGCCGCACCGCTTCGTCGATGTCGGTGGGGGCGACGTAAGTAAACGGCGGCAGCCGGAGCATTCAGACGTCCTCCGCCGCGGCCGGAGGCTCGCCGCGGGGTCGGGCATCCGTGAGGTCGGTGCCGGTGTGGAGGGTGGGCGGCAGCCCCGTTGCGCCGCCCGCGATCGGGGCCCCCGCCCGCCACGGCGTCTCCCAACCCACGGGCGGCGCAACTCTGATCGGGTCGCGGAACGCGAAGGGGGGAAGGCCACGCGGGCCCACGCGCCCCTCCCCGCCCTTGCGCTTCTGCTCGAGCCCGGCGAGGACCTTATCGGGGGAGATCGGGATCTCGTCGATCCGGACTCCGACCGCGTCGTAGACCGCGTTGGCCACCGCGGGGATCACCGGCAGGAGCGGACCCTGCCCCGCCTCCTTGGCCCCAAAGGGGCCTTCCGGATCGTCCGTGTTGACGAGGATCGTCTCGACGGGCGGCATCTCCAGAAACGTCGGGCTCTTGTACTCGAGCATCGAGGGGATCTTGTGGAGGCCTTTGCGGAAGATCTGCTCCTCCATCAACGCTTCCCCCAGCGCCATGTAGACGCTTCCCTCGATCTGGCCGATAACGAGCGTTTCGTTGATCGCACGCCCGATGTCGTGCGCGATCCAGACCCGATCGACCCGGACATCGCCCGTCGCCGGGTCGACGCGGACCTCGACGACCGCGGCGGAGAACGAGTAGGCCGGCGAGGGACCGACCCCCGATCCCTTGAACGGTCCGGCCAGCCTGGGGGGCCGGTAGGAACCAACCGTGGTCAGCGTGCCGAACGTCGCCTCGGCGAGGGCGGCGGCCTCGGGGAACGACACCCCCCGATCGGCCGCGGCGCGATGGGAAATGCGGTGGTCGCCGATCGCGAGGTCATCCGGCTCGATCTGGAGGTACTCCGAGACCGCGGCGACGAGCAGGTCCCGCATCTTCTTCGCCGCCTCGAGGGCGGCGTTGCCCGCCATGAACGTCACGCGGCTGCTGTAGGAACCCAGATCGATCGGGGTGAGGTCGGTGTCCGCGGTGACGAGGCTGATCTCGTGGGGGTCGAGGCCGAGCACCTCGGCGACGATCCCGCCGAGGACCGAGTCGCTGCCCTGGCCGATGTCGATCGCCCCGCAGGAAACCACCACCCCACCGCCGCGGTCGACCCGGATCTGGACCTCGCTGTGGGGCATATCGTTCCAGTAGATGGGAAGCCCGGCGCCGCTGAGGTACGTGCTGATCGCCAGCCCCACACCCCGTCCGGCGGGCAGGCGGCCGTGCTTCTCGTGAAATCCGCTCGCGGTCACGACCCGCTCGATGCACTCCCGCAGGCCGTTGCTGGTGATGCGGAGGTGGTTCACCGTCCGGGTAAAGGGGGCGGTGGCGTTGACGAGCCGGATCGCCACGGGGTGGAGCCCGAGGTCGACCGCCAACTTGTCCATCTGAATCTCGATGCCGAACCGGGGCTGCGGGGTGCCGTGCCCCCGCTTGGGGCCGCACGGCGGCTTGTTGGTCCACAGGCGCGTCCCTTCGAACTTGTAGGCGGGGATCGTGTAGGTCACCGTCTGCAGCGCGCCGGTGTAGTAAGTGCTGGCGATCCCGTAGGAGCCGTAAGCGCCCCCGTCCAGGAACGTCTTGAAGTGACACGCGGTGATCCGGCCGTCGCGCTTGACCCCGGTGCGGATCCACATCAACACGGGGTGCCGGCCGCGGTGCGCGTAGAACACCTCTTCGCGGGTCAGCGTGATCTTCACCGGCCGTCCGGTGAGCATCGCCAGCTTCGCCGCGCAGATCTCGTGGCTGAACGGGTCGCTCTTACCCCCGAACCCGCCGCCGACCGGCGTGGCGATCACCCGGATCCGGGCCATCGGCAGGTCGAGGACCTTGGCCAGGGCCCGATGCACGTAGTGCGGGGTCTGCGAAGAGGTCCACAGGGTCAGCCGCCCGTTGGCCTCGACCTGACCCACCGCGCTGTGCTGCTCCATCGGCAGGTGGGTATTACCCTGGAAGAAGAACACGTCCTCGCGAATATGCTCGGCCTCCGCAAACCCCCGCGCGAGATCGCCGAACTCCAGGGACACATTCTTGTGCACGTTGGGGGCAGGGCCGTCGCCGTACTCCTGCACCCGGACCCCCGTCTCCCCGACCGCGTCTTCGATGGTCATGACCGGGGGGAGCGGCTCGTACTCCACCGCGATCGCCTCGCACGCCCGCTCGGCGGTCTCCTCGTCGACGGCGGCGACGGCGGCGATGGGATCCCCCACGTACCGCACCTTCTCCAGGCAGAGCGCCTCCTCGTCCTGGCTGCTCGGCATGATGCCAAACTTGACGGGGAGATCGCCCCCGACGATCACGGCGTGCACGCCGGGCAGGGCGCGTGCGCGGGACACGTCGAGCCGCTTCACCCGGGCGTGCGGCAGGTGACTGCGCAGCAGCTTCCCAAAGAGCATCCGGGGAAGGAAAAGATCGTCCGCAAACCGCGTCTCGCCCGTCGTCTTGGCGGGCCCGTCGACCTTCGCCCACGGTCGGCCGATGAACCGGTGCCCGTTGCCGCTCATCGTCCGCCTCCCTCCCCGCCCTCGGCCCGCATCCGGGCGGCCGCCAGATCCACAGCCTCCAAAATCTTGAGATAGCCGGTACATCGGCACAGGTTGCCGGCGAGCCACTCGGCCACCTCCTGCCGGGTAGGGGTCGGCGCGCGGTCCAGCAGGGCCTTCGCCGCGACGAGGATCCCCGGCGTACAGTAGCCGCACTGCGCGGCCCCGAGTTCGCCGAAAGCGACCTGCAGCGGATGCAGGCGCCCCCCGTCGGCCAGCCCCTCCACCGTTGTGATCTGATGGCCCTGGAGCTCCACCGGCAGGGCGAGGCAGCTCAGCACGGGGGTGCCGTCGACGAGCACGGTGCAGGTGCCGCACTCCCCAAGTTCGCACCCGTGCTTGGTCCCGGTGAGCCCCAAATCCTCGCGCAGCACCTCGAGGAGGGTCTTGTGCACCGGCACGATCACGTCGTGATCCTCTCCGTTGACGCGGAGCCCGAGCGCCGTCTTCACGCGGGCCTCCTCCTTCCCCCCCTCGATGAGCCGGGGACGGCCAATGACGCCGACAGTGTGCTGGCTGCCGATCGGAGCGGGCGCGCCAGCCGGCGCAGCGAGCCCGGCGAGACCCGCGCCCGCACGCCCACGACGGATAGCGCCCCGATCGCCTCGGCCGCGGGAGCGGGCGCCCCGCGGAACACGGGGGCGGAGAGGGCGCAGACGCCCGGCAGGTACTCCATCGCATCGATGGCCACACCGGCGCGGCGGACCCGCTCCAGCTCCTGCCGGTAGCGCCCAGAATCTCGGATCGACCGGGGCGTGTACGCGGGCAGCCGGGAGGGCAGATCGTCCCCGGCCACCGCGAAGGCCCAGAGCACCTTGGCGACGGACCCGGCGAACGGCGGGAGGCGGTGGCCGGGCGGTGCGGTAACCTTGAGCTGCTGAAAAGACTCTTCGCTCGCGACGATCACGCTGCCCGCGCCATCCCGCAGGTGCAGCGTCACCGTCTCGCCCGACAAGCGGCGCAGGCGAAGCAGGTGCGGGCGCGCGAGCGCGCCGAGGTCCTGTCGATCCAGCGCCGCGAGGCCCAATGCGGCAACCGCCGGGCCGAGCCGGTACCGTCGGGTCGCGGGGTCGCGCTCGACCAACCGGTGCCGAGCCAGCGTCGTGAGAATGCCGTGGGCGGTGCTCTTGTGGATGCGAAGGAGGCGCGCCAGGTCGGTGAGGGTGCCCGCGCCCCGGCCGTTGCTCAATGCCTCGAGGATCCCGGCCGCCCGATCGACGGCGGGCACCGCACCGGAACGCCTGTGGGAACCCGCGACCGCGCACATTCTCGTCTGTTCTCCTCAGCGAACGTGAGTTATTTGGACAGAACAGCTAATGCCACGATATCCCGCGGGAGCCCGCGGGTCAAGGTCCCGTACGGGTTTGGCCCGGCCCCGCGGGGCGCGGGACCGCCACCGCCTGGGGAGGGGAATCACGCCGCGTCGAGAACTGCGAGACCCGATCCGCTTGGCATCCGTCGATTGGATACACCCCGGAGGGGTCCACCGATGAACCTGGGATTGGTCGGGAAAACCGCTATCGTCACCGGCGGCAGCGCGGGTATTGGCCTCGCCTGTGCGACCGCGCTGCACGAGGAAGGCGTAAGCGTCGTGATGGTGGCGCGCGACGAACGGCGGCTCGCAGCATCCGCGCGGGCCCTGGCCGCGCGACCCGGCGCGGGCGGAACGCGGGCCGTGCACCCGGTGCCGGGAGACCTCAGCCGGGCCGAGGACGTCGCCCGGGTGGTGACGACCGCCCGCGACCGCCTCGGCCGCATCGACATCCTTGTGAACAACGCCGGGGCCGCGCGGGCGGGAGCGTTCCTGGACCTCGCCGACAACGTGTATCTCGACGCATGGACGCTGAAGTTGCTGGGGTACATCCGCATGGTACGCGCGGTGGCTCCCCAGATGATCTCGCAACGGGACGGGCGCATCGTCAACATCATCGGCGGCGCCGCCCGCACCCCCGAGGCGGTGTTCCTCCCCGGCAGCACGGCGAACGCCGCCCTTCTCAACTTCACGCGCGGCGTCTCGAAATTCCTGGCGGAGCACAACGTCCGCATCAACGCCATCTCCCCCGGCACAACTGCGACCGCGCGCGCCGATCGGCTGGCCGCCCAGCGGGCGGCGGCGGGCGGGATGAGTGTCGAAGAGGCGAAGGCCCAGATGGCCGCCGTCATCCCGCTCGGCCATCTCGTCGATCCGGCCGAGATCGCCGCGCTGACCGTGCTGCTGGTCTCGGATCGCGTGCCCTCCATGACCGGCGCCGAGATCCTCATCGACGGAGGCCAGACCCCCGGGGTGTGATGCTCGACGGCGGGCGACGCGGCGGCGGATCCGATCGGGGGCCGGGGCGCCTGGAGGTTTTCGCGGCGCCCGAGTATAAACACCGACCGGCCGGTTCTGGCAGGAGGGATGTCGTTCCGTCCTCTGGAACGCCCGATCGCGCGGGCGGGCGGCCCGGCCGCGGGAATTTGGGAAAGGAGTGCACCGTGGCGATCCCGACTCTGACGCGGCCCGCCGTGTTGCCGAAAGGGGTCAGTCCTCGCACGTTCGGCCGGGCGATCCGCGAGTTCACCCAGATCGTCGGCGACCGCAACGTCTCGGTGTCCTCCGCCGAACTCGTCCCATACGCCCACGACGTCATCATGATCCCCCCGATCTGGCCGTCCGCGGTGGTCCGCCCCGGCTCCGTCGAAGAGATCCAGCGGGTCGTCCGTATCGCCAACGCGCTCAGGATCCCACTGTGGCCGCTCAGCACCGGGAAGAACATCGCCTACGGGCGGATGATGGCGGTGGACCGGGGAAACGTCATCCTCGACCTCGGCCGGATGAACCAGATCCTCGAGATCAACGAGCCCCTTGCCTATGCGGTCGTCGAGCCCGGCGTCACCTACGCCCAGCTGTACAAGCACCTGCGCGAGCACAACCTGCCGCTGTGGCTCGATCCGCCGGCGACGGCGCCGGGGGCGGGCCCGCTGGGCAACACCGTCGAGCGCGGAGTCGGCTACACCCCGTACGGGGAGCACTTCCTCTTCTCCTGCGGGATGGAGATCGTGCTCCCCGACGGCCGGCTGCTGCGCACCGGCTCCGGCGCGCTGCCGGGATCCCGCACCTGGCACATCTTCAAGTGGGGGTTCGGCCCGTACCTGGACGGGCTCTTCACCGCGAGCAACTACGGCATCGTCACCAAGCTCGGGATCTGGCTGATGCCGGAGCCTCCCGCCTACCAGCCGGTCCTCATGACCTTCCCGGACGAGGACGACATCACCGCGATCATGGATTTCCTCCGTCCCCTCAAGATCACGCACCTCCTACCGAGCGCCGTGGTGGTGGCCCACGCGCTGCTCGCGCTTGCCGCCGAGGCGGAGTACCCGTGGCACCTCACCGGCGGAACGCGGCCGGTTCCGGAGGACTGGGTGCGCGCGGAGGCGGCGAAGCGGATGCTCGGCACGTGGAACGTTGCCGGCTGCGTCTACGGCTCGCCGGCGGTCGTCGCGGAGGTCGCCGCGGACGTGCGGCGCAAGGTCGCCGCCGAGCTCCCGCAGGCCCGGGTGCTGAACCTGGACGAGGCGCGCCAGAGCCCGTACTGGGACCACAAGGTGCGCAACATGACCGGCGTGCCTTCCATGATCGAGTACGGCCGACTGTCGTGGCGGGGCGGGGGAAACGCGTTCGTCGCCCCGGTGGTGCCGCTGTTTGGCGCGGAGGCGGCGAAGCATATGGAGATCGCTCGGCCGCTCTTTCAAAAGCACGGGTTCGACTACATCGGCGAGTTCATCGCGGCGTCCCGCGACCAGCACCACGTCATGATGCTCCTGCACAAGCAACCGGAGGAGATGGACCGGGCCCGGCGCTGCTACCTGGAGCTCACCGACGCGTTTTGCGACCAGGGCTACCTGCCGTACCGGACCAACGTCGCGTTCATGGAGCACACGATGAGCCGGCTGGATCCCGTCTTCCAGGATGTCTGCGTGCAGATCAAGGCGGCGCTCGACCCCAACGGCATCCTCGCCCCCGGCAAGAACGGGATCAGGCTCCCGCGCCCCCGCCGGAGCGGCGGCGGA
>DATEHM010000051.1:0-28817 GCA_035279545.1 bacterium
CACACCGCACCCCATGGATTTTGCATGCTGCAGAGCCGCGCCCCGCAGGACACCCGCACAGAAATCAATGCCCACACCCGCGCGCGCGCAGCCGAGGCGTCAGGCCCCGGGCACCGCCAGCGGCGTGACGAACGCCTCCCGGATCCAGACGTTCGGCCCGGTGGCGAGGACCGCCCGGACCACCCGGGCGACGTCATCGGGCTGCAGCGCCCAGTTCCGGCGCGCGGCGCTTTCGGAGAAGTCGGTGCGCACCGCGCCCGGCTCGACCACGCTCACCTTCACCCCGGTGCCGCGGACCTCCAATCCCACCGCTTCGGTGAACCCGACGACCCCAAACTTCGATGCGCAGTAGGCCGCGTTGCCGGGGGAGCCCGTTCGTCCGGCGCCCGAGGCCACGTTCACGATGTGGCCGCGCCCCTGCGCGAGCATCGGCGGGAGCGCGGCACGGGTGAAGAGGAAAACCCCCGTCAAGTTGACATCGAGCAGACGGCGCCACTCCGCCGGCGGCATCTCGTGGGTCGCCCCGCGCCACCCCACCCCGGCGTTGTTCACGACGGCGTCCAGGCGGCCTCCCCACTCTCGTGCCCGAGCCACCGCCGCCGCCGCGGTCGCCTCGTCGGTGACATCGCCGGGGACCGACGTCGCCCGCGACTCCCCAATCTCCCCCACCGCGCGCACCAGGTCGGCGTTCGTCCGCGCAACCAGCACCACCCGCGCACCCGCCGCCGTCAGATCCGCGGCCACCGCGCGCCCGATCCCGCGGCCCGCGCCCGTCACGATGATCACCTGCCCGGAGAGCGCCGCATCCATCCCCCGCCTCCTCCCACGGCGCCGGCCGGCACGCACCGGCCGTGCGCGCACTCAAGGTGCGGTCCCGTTGATCGTCGAACCCGTTCGCGTGAACCGCCGCATCCTCGCCGCCCTCAGCTATGGGCACTTCGCTACCGATCTGTCGCAGGGCGCGATCCCGGCACTCCTCCCGGTGTTCAAGACCTTGTTCCACCTCTCCTACGCGGGCGTGGGCTTCATCGTGCTGATGGCCAACATCAGCTCCTCGGTGATCCAGCCGGCGTTCGGCGTTCTGAGCGACCGCATTGGGATGCGATGGCTGATGCCGGTCGGCGCGCTCCTGGCGGGCGTGGGGATGACCCTCGCCGTCCTTTCGCCCCACTATTCCCTCACGATCCTCCTGATCTTGATCTCGGGCCTAGGGGTCGCCGCGTTCCATCCGGAGGGGTACCGATACGCCGGGCTGGCCGCGGGTCAGCGACGCGCCACCGGCATGTCCTACTTCTCCGTGGGGGGGAACATCGGGTACGGCTTCGGCCCGGCCGCGGCGGGCCTGGCGCTCGGGAGCGCGGGCGTGCACGGGATGAGCTATCTGATCGTCTTCAGCATCCCCGCGGCGATCCTCCTCTGGCAGGTGATCAGCCCGCGCCAGCGGCAGAGCCTGGAATCGGAGCGGGCGGCCCCCGCCCGGCCCCCCCGCGGCGGGCCGGCGGCGAAACCACGGATACGCCGCGGCGCAACGGTGATTCTCATCCTGCTCATCGTCTTCGTCGTCCTGCGGTCGTGGGTCTCCGTGGGAACCGCCAGCTTCATCCCCCTCTACTTTACGGATACCCGTCACCTGGACCCGCGGTACGGCAGCGCGCTGGTGAGCCTCTTCCTCGGCGCGGGGGCGATCGGGACCCTCATCGGCGGCATCGCCGCCGACCGGTGGGGCCGTCGGGCCGCGCTGATCTTCTCGATGGCGATCCTTCCCCCCCTGCTGTTGATGCTGACCCGCACGAGCGGAATTCTCACGCTGCTGGCCGCCACGATCTCCGGCATGGCGGTGGTGAGCACGTTCGCGGTCGTGATGGTCATGGCGCAGGAACTCGTCCCCGACCGGATCGGCATGATCTCCGGGCTGATCATCGGATTCGCCGTGGGAATGGGCGGGGTGGGGGTCGCCGTCCTGGGGGCCGTCGCCGATCGCTGGGGGCTGCAGACCGCGATGGACCTGACCGCCCTGATCCCCGCCGCTGCCTTGGCCATCGCGATCGTCCTGCCGTCCGACCGTCGGTCCTGGGACGCCCCCTCTCCGCCCGGCGAGCCGGAACCGCAGGCGGCAGGAGAAACGTTGGACTATAGATAACGCGAGGGGGAGATGGCATGAGACCATTGCGCGATTCGCGGGACCGGCTGGGACGCAGGCAGCTCCTTCGAGCGCTCCTGCGCGGAGGGGAACGCATCGGCCTGACCACCGCCTTCCTCTTCGGGGTGCGGGCGCTCGGAGGCGGCGTCCGGGTTTCGCCCGGACCGGCGCGGGCGGTTGCGGCGCCCGCTCAACCGGCGACCCCGCCGAGGCCGGGCGCGCCCCCCGACAAGGAGGCCGCGTCGGGCGTCACGGTCAATCCGGATGACCCCGCGATCACGGCCGCCATGGTGCAGTACCCGGGCGTCACCGGCCCGCTGCTCGGGTACCTGTCCGGTCCCCGGGCCGCGGACATCTATCCGGGCCTCCTGCTGATCCACGACAGCCAGGGATTGACCGAACATTTCAAAGACATCGCCCGCCGGCTCGCCAAGGCCGGCTACGTGGCGCTGGCCGCGGACTTGACCTCCCGAAGCGGGGGCGTGGACAAACTCGTCGAGCCCGCAAAAATCACGGCTGCCCTTCAGGCCATCGGACCGCCGCAGATCCTCCAGGACCTCAACTCCGCCGTCCGGTACCTGGAGGCGCGGCCGTTCGTGGCGAAGTCCCGGGTCGGCGTGATCGGCATCGGGGTGGGGGGAAACCTCATCTGGCTGCTCCTGACCTCAAACCCGGACGTGCGGTCCGCGGTCGCTATCTCGGGCGCCGTCCCCTCGCCCCGCGTGGTCTCGACCATGAGCGCGGGGGTGCTGGAGATCTATGGCGAGAACGAGCGGCGCGACGAGGCGGGCATTACGCAGTTCGACACGGCGATGAAAAAGGCCGGGCTCCCGTTTACCGTCAAGCTGGAGCCGAAGGCCGGCCCCAACTTCTTCGATGACACGAACCCCCGGTACGTGCCCGACGCCGCGAAGGACGCGTGGGGAATGACCCTCGACTGGTTTTCCAAACACTTGGCCGGATGACCGGGAAGACGCGGCGCGCGGTGACCGGAGAAACGGCCCGCCGGGGTGGCGCCGTCCGGCCCGCCTCCCGGTTGCGCGGCCGCGCGTGGATCGGCCTAGGAGGCCGGCGGTGAGGATCGCCGAGGTCAACGTCTACACGATGGGCTCCGCGTGGCGGAATTTCGTTTTCGCGCGGGTGCGCACCGACGATGGCCTCGAAGGGATCGGGGAGGCGCGGCCGGTCAACCGCGAGGAGCCCGTCGCCGCGTACCTCGAGGCGATCACGCACCGGTACGTCCTGGGGAGCGACCCGTTTAACATCGAGGATCTGGTGGGGCGGATTATGCGGGACGACTTCGAGCTCCCCGGGGCGACCGAGATGACGGCGATCGCGATCGTGGAGATGGCCTGCTGGGACATCATCGGCAAAGCCCTCGACCAGCCGGTGTACCGGCTCTTGGGGGGGGCCTGCCGCCGCCGGATCAAAGCCTATGCCAACGGATGGTATACCGGGGAACGCACCCCGGAAGCATTCGCGCAGGCGGCCCGCCAGGTGGTGGCCCGGGGGTACCGGGCCCTCAAGTTTGACCCGTTCGGCGCGGGCGTCGCCGAACTCGAGCGCGCCGAGCACGCCCGGTGCGTGGAGATGGTCGAAGCCGTTCGGGATGCGGTCGGGCCCGACGTGGAGATCCTCGTCGAGATGCACGGACGATTCACCGCCGCGCAGGCGATCGGCCTCGCCCGCGACTTGGAACGGGTCACGCCGAGCTGGATCGAGGAGCCCGTCCCGCCCGACCAGCTCGGGGCGCTCGTCCAGGTGGCGCGCGGCACCAGGATCCCGATCGCCACCGGCGAGCGGCTCCACCTCCGGACGCAGTTCCGCGACCTCTTCGCGTCGGAGGCGGCGCAGATCTGTCAGGCCGACATCACGCACTGCGGGGGGTTGCTCGAAACGAAGAAGATCGCGGCGATGGCGGAAGCGCACGGGCTGCTGGTGGCACCGCACAACGTCAGCGCCTCCGTGGGAACCGCGGCGGCGCTGCACATCGCGGCCTCGACCCCCAACTTCAAAATCCAGGAATACTTCAATGACTTCGCCGAGCCGTTTGTCGAGCAGGCGGCGCCGGGGGTCCCCAAGGTGGAGGATGGCTACTTCCCCCTCCCGTCGGGACCCGGGCTCGGCGTGACCTTTAATGAGGACGTGGTCGCCGCCCACCCGTACCGGCGCCAGCACTTCAACCTCTTCGCCGAGGACTGGCACCGCCGCCAGGCCAGAGCGGTCCCGTGAGGGAGCCGCGGTGACGGCCGCCACCGGAACGGCCCAGGCGCTCCAGGCGATCCTGCGGGCGCGGGTCGTCCCGATCATCCGCACCGCCTCCTCGGAATGGGCCGCGGAGGTCGCGGAGGTGCTGGCCGGGTCCGGACTCGGCGTCATCGAAGTCACCTTTACGGTCCCGGACGCGGCCGCGGTCATCCGGGGCCTGCGGGCGAAATTCCCCAACGTGCTCGTCGGCGCGGGAACGGTCACCCACGCCGAGGCGGCCGAGCAGGCGGTCGATGCGGGGGCGCAGTTCCTGCTCAGCCCGTCCCTCTCTCCGGAGATGGGGGCGGTCGCGCGGAGGCAGGGGGTGCTGGCGGTCCCGGGCGCGTTCACCCCCACCGAAGTCGTCCAGGCGCTCGACTCCGGCGCAGAGCTCGTCAAGATCTTCCCGGCGGAGACCGGCGGCCCGCGCCACATCCGGGCGATCCTGGCCCCCCTCCCCCATGCCCGCCTCCTGCCCACCGGGGGGGTGACGCCGGAGAACGTCGGCGAATGGTTCAAGGCGGGGGCCGCCGCCCTGGGGATCGGCTCGGCGCTGGTCGGCCCCGGGCAGGCCCGGGTGGACCCCCGCGGCCTCCGCGCGCGGATTGAGATCCTGCGCCGGTCGCTCGCCGCCCTCTGAGTCCATCGGAGACGCGGGCCATGCCCACGGTCGTCGGCATCGGGGAGACATTGATCCGGCTCGCCCCCAGGGGGAGCGACACGCTCGAGGGGGCGGCGTCGCTCGCCGTCCACGTCGGCGGCGCGGAGGCCAACGTCTGCGCCGGCCTCGCCCACCTGGGCGTCTCCACCGCGTGGATCTCGCAGCTCCCGGCGAACCCTCTGGGGCGGCGCGTCGCCACGACCATCCGCGGGCTCGGGGTCGACGTCAGCGGAGTGCTGTGGGCCCCGGAAGGCCGCGTCGGGTTGATGCTGGTGCAGCCCGGGGCCGCCCCGCGGGCGGGGGAAGTCCTCTACTATCGACGTGACTCCGCGTTCGCATCGATCGATCCGGACGCGGTGGCGTGGACGCTCCTCGACGGAGCGCGGATGGTGCACCTCACCGGGATCACCCCCGCGCTCGGCCCGAACGCCGGGCGCCTCGTCGAGCGGGCGCTCGCCGAGGCCAGGCGCCGCCGCATCGGGGTTTCCTTCGACGCCAACTACCGGGCGACGCTGTGGGACCCCGCGGCCGCGCGCCGCCGGTTGGAGCCGCTTCTGCAGGGCCTCGACGTCGTGCTCCTGAGCCAGCGCGATGCCCGCACCGTCTTCGGCGAGGAGGAAGCCCCCGCCGCCGCAGCGCGCCGGCTTCGGGCGCGCTTCGGATGCCGAGCCCTGGTCCTCACGCTTGCCGGCGATGGCGCCCTGGCCGAGGACGAGACGGGGACGTACCGGCAACCCGCCTACCCCACGGAGATCGTCGATCGGATCGGACGGGGCGATGCGTTCGCCGCGGGGTTCCTCTACGGCTACCTGGCGACGGGATGCGTCGATGGGTTGCGCTACGGCGCGGCGATGGCCGCGCTCAAGCAGACCTATCCCGGCGATGTGTGCCTGGCGACGCTCGAGGAAGTCGACGCGGTCCTGCGCGGCGAGTCCGAAACGTTCAGACGGTAATTCATCTCACCGCGCGAAGCGAAAGTTACTGTAGAAGATTTCCAGGCTGGCGTCGAACCGCGGGGCGTACAGGTACTGGTGGGTCAGCACCAACGCGCCGTTGACGCGCCCGTATTGCTGCTCGGAGTCGATGCTTCCCCAGGTGAAGTCCACCGTCCCTTCGGTGACGAGCCCCCGCTCGTAGTCGACCCAGCCGATCATGCCCGTCGGGTTGTTCTTCGGGTCCCGCGCCCGCCCTTGGAGCAGGTAGAAGTGCTGGGTGCCGACCAGTTTCTCCCCCAGGACCTGGAAGGTGAATCGGGAGAAAAAGGTCTGCAGCGGCTCGCTGGCTTCGAAGAGGCGGCCGAGCACATACCTGTTGACGGCCCAGCACACCAACCCCGCGGTGCGCCGGCCGATGTTGAGCGTCTGGCGACCGCCGGTGAACTGCATGGTTCCGGAGAACTCGCAGTCCGGAGGGTCGCTGAGGGGTTTCTTGATCCGCAATTTGGAGAGGACGTCCGCCGACGCGAGGTCGGGGGTATCCGCGTTCGCCCCCATCACTCGAAGGAGAATCTCGTGGGCGGACGGCGCGGCGGTGGCGGAGATCGGGACCAACAACAACCCGAGCCCAATCGCCCCGGCGGCAAGCACACGGCCCAAGCGTCCCGCGCTCATCTCGTCCACCTGAACTGTCGAACCCGCTCCTGGCGGGAAGTATTCCCCAGAATTCCGCCGGAAGATGCGCCCGAGCGTCTCAGGCGCGCCGCCCCGCCGCAACAGGAGGGATCCACGAGGCGCGTCGAATACGCCAGAGGATCCCCGCGGGGAGTACCGGGCCCTGTGCCGGGGTACGAAACTGTGCGCGCGCGACACGCCAGCCAATCTGCGGAGGCAGGATGACCCGAACGACCGGCGCCACGATGCGGGCCTACCGGGTGCTCGCCGTGGCGACCGCGGTCGCCGCATACTTGCTGATCCTGCTCGGGGGTCTGGTCCGGATCTCGGGATCCGGGCTGGCGTGTCCGGATTGGCCGACGTGCCACGGACGGCTCATCCCGCCGCTCCAGGGTCAGGTGCTGATCGAGTACTCCCACCGGCTGGTGGCGGCGTTGGTCAGCACGCTCGTCGTGGCGACGGCACTCGCGGCATTTCGGGTTCGCCGGACGGTCCCCCGGGCCGTCCCCATGGCCCTGTGGGTGCTCGCCATCGTCTTCGTCCAGATCATCCTCGGCGCGCTGACCGTGAAGCTCGCCCTCACCCCCGCACTCGTGATGATGCATCTCGGCGTCGCGACGCTCTTCCTGGCAGGCCTGGTGATCCAGGCGGTGGAAGCCGTGCGCGGGGCCGCCGACGCCCTCTCCGCGCCGGGCTCGTTCCACCACCTCGTGCAGGCTGCGGTGGCGGCGACCTACGTGATGATCCTCATCGGCGGGTATGTCGCCGCGAGCGGCGCCGGGCTCGCCTGCCCCGACCTGCCGCTGTGCCGCGGCGCGGCCCTCCTGCCCGCCGACCCCGGAACCCACATCCACATGCTGCACCGCGCTTGGGCTCTGCTCGTGCTGGGGTTCGTTCTGGCCGCCGCCGCGTCAGCCTCGCGGGTGGGCGGACGCGCGATTGTCGCCACGGCGCGCCTCGCCGCCGCGCTCGTGGTGATCCAGGTCGGCTTGGGCATCTTGAACATCGTCACGCGGCTCGCCCCGTTCGTCCGCGGGGCGCACCTCGGGGCGGGGGCGCTGCTGTTCGGCACGCTCGTTGTGCTGAGCACCCTGGGGAAGCCGTTCCCGGCGCGTGTGCCAAGCGGCGCCCTCGACCGAACCGCGCGCAAGCCGATGCCCACCATCGCCGGCGGGTCAATCGATGAATCGACCGGCGCGATCGGCTGGGGGAGCACCGCGCCGGCGGGCGCGCTTCGGGTGATCCGAGACTACGCGGCGCTGATGAAACCGCGGATCATCATGCTGCTGCTCGTCACGACGGCGACGACGATGGTCGTGGCTGCGCCGCACCACATTGGGCTGGGCGCCGTACTGCTCACGCTCTTCGGCGGGACGCTCGCGGCCGGATCTGCCAATGCCTTCAACATGTACGTCGACCGCGACATCGACGCGCTGATGCAGCGAACGTGCCTGCGCCCGGTCCCCGCGGGGCGCCTGCGCCCACCGCAGGCGTTGGGATTTGGCGTCGCCACCGGACTCCTCTCCATCGTCGTGATGGCCTGGGGAGTCAATCCGCTGAGCGCCGTCCTGTCAACGGCGGGGATCCTCTTCTACGTCGGAGTCTACACGCTGTGGCTCAAACGTGCGACCCCGCAGAACATCGTCATCGGCGGCGCCGCGGGCGCCGTCCCTCCGCTCGTCGGCTGGGCGGCCGCGACCGGACACGTGGGACTGCCGGCGGTGGTCCTGTTCGCCATCGTGTTCCTGTGGACACCGCCACACTTCTGGGCGCTGGCGTTGGGCAAGACGGACGATTATCGAGCAGCGGGCGTTCCGATGCTACCGGTGGTGCGGGGCGCCGGAGTGACCCGCAGACAGATTCTCCTCTACTCGCTCGTCTTGTCGGCGGCGACCCTGCTCCTCTACTACCCACTGCACACGCTGGGCGGTCTGTACCTCGCCGCGGCGCTCGGGCTCGACGCGTTCTTCGTCACCCTGGCGGTTCTGGTCGCCCTCGGCCGCGTGCCTCGCGCCGCGCCCGCGCTGTTCGGCTACTCGATCGTGTATCTCGCGCTGCTCTTCGGCGCCATGGTCGTCGATCGCCTGATCCTGGGCTGATCGGCTTCGTAGCGGGATCTCGCCACTCCGGCAAACGGTCCACCGGCGTCGCCGCAGGCGCCAGGAACCGCCTCACGGTCTGGCGAGCGCGAAGGCCTTCCTGAGCACAGACCTGACGGACAGCGTCTCCGAGATCCGGCGGTTGCCCAACACGATGTCGATAAGCAGCATCTTGAGGTCGTCGCGGCGCGCGGCGGTTCGCACCAGCCGGTTCAGCAGCAGAGGGTGAAGGGCGGCGTCGCGCAGGCGCCCGCAGAACACGAACAGCCGCTCGAACCGCGCGCGCAGGGTCCGCTCGTACTCCTCGAGCCCCTCCCGCGACAGTCCGCCGGCGCCCAGCATCCTCCCAATTTGCTCCGCCGCGATCTGGGACGATTCGAGGGCGTAATCGATCCCCTCGCCGGTCAGCGGATTGACCAGCCCCGCCGCCTCGCCCACCAACAGGACGCCGTCACCAAACACCGGCGATCCGGGAAAGTCGACCCGGAGGGGATACCCTCGGGTTGGGCCGGCCTGGCGGGCGCCGCCGAGCACGGAGGTCATCAGCCGGCTCCGCACAAACCCGTCGAACGCGGCCCGCGGATTGGGCGGCAGGCGCGATGATCTCCGCGCCGACGGATAGAATCCCGCCCCCACGTTGACCGAGGTGGACGAGACCGGGAACACCCACCCATACCCGGGGAGAGGCACGCCGTCAAACCGGATGTGGACACGGTCGGCCAGGCCGGTGACCCCCTCGAAATAGGCGCGGGCGGCCAGCATCATCGGCGGCGGCCGCCTGAGGATCCCCAGCCGCGTCAAGAGCGGGGTCGAGGCGCCCGTAGCGATCACGGCACAGCGAGCGTTGAAGCCAACCCGGCGCGCGCCCTGCTCCGCGCGAACGATCACGCCGTGCGTCGTCCGCTCGACGCCGGTGACGAGGACGCCACCCTCGAAGCGCGCCCCGCTTCGCCGCGCGCGCTCCCGAATCACGTCGTCGAGGATGACCCGAGGCACCACCAGCATCGGACCCGGCACGCCGGCCAGCGGGGGGATCGCGGCTCCGGTCGACGATCCGTCCGGGGAGACGATCTCCACCCCGCTGATGCATCTCCCCACCCGAAGCAGGTCGGGGAGGAGGCCCATGGCGTGCAGCAGCCCCATCGCCCGAGGCGTGAGGCCGTCCCCGCAGGTCTTGTCGCGCGGGAAGTCGGACCGGTCGACGAAGACGACATCCAGCCCCCGCCGCGCCAAATGATGCGCCGCCGCCGATCCGCCGGGGCCGGCCCCCACCACCACGACGTCCCGTACATCGCTCATCGGCGGCGGTGTCTTCGCCGCGGACGCCGGGCGGCCCTATCGGCGTGCAGGCCCGATGGGGCGCACTTTCTGCGCCGGGGCGATGGCCGACAAAAACGCGTCAGCCGTCCGGCGGAAGCGCCCGGGCGGCTGACGCCAAATCCTCTTGCCTAACGCTCGCGGTTATCTTCGCGCGCGCCAGCGTATACCGACTGGGGCGCGGCGACGCCCGCAACCACGGCCGGCCCAGAGTCCTGGGAATTCATGACCACCGTGTTCTGCGGGAACTGAACCGTTGAATGGTCCGTATTCTCATCCGCCAGCGCCGCAGAAGCGGTAAACGCCAGGCTTGCCCCAAGCACTGCCACTGCCAAAACATGCCGCATCGTTTCTCTCCTCATTGCGATATTTGGTAAGAGCTTACTGCTCTGTCCCAGTTATCATGAACTCACACGCGGGGGCTTACATTCCCAGAAGCCACATCGTCACGAAGTTGTTACACTGGAGCTCGGTCTGCGAATTTCAGATCGGACCAGAAGGGATCACGTGGGTTCGGTCTTCTGCCCCGGCCCGACGATCCTCGCTCCGCAACGAGCGGCCGCGGGCAAGCACGACGAACGCGGTGATCGCACGTTGGGAACCTGCCCTCCGCTCGGCTGCCATCGGAGTCGCCAATGGTCGGTCCATCGATGCATCGTCCAGGCCTTCACCATCGGCCGGAAAGGCGGCGTCGTCCCGGCGACCGGGAACGCCGCCGCGTGTCTTGCGCTCTCCGCGGGTGCGGCGAATTTGACGCCGCGTAGGGAAGCTGATATACTTCCCATTGTCGTCATATATGCGTTCTGCGAGGGATGCCCCGACGGCGTCCCTCCTTGTGTGTCGCAGGCCTTCTTCATGGGGAGCAGGTTCCGGCGAGACACGCGCAGATGCCGGCACCGAATCCCGCGGCAAAGCCGCATCCGGCGAACCGCCGGAGCATGAAGGAGGCGATTGGTATTCTTACAGCCCCAGCAGAAGCAGCACCCAAGCTAGCCCCCGCGACGTTCGGGGGGATCACCCTCCGCCCTGAGATCCTGCGCGCCATTCACCGGTTGGGCTGGGACCAGCCGACCCCGATCCAGCGTCAGAGCATCCCGATCATGGTCAGCGGAAAAGACATGATCGGACAAGCGGAAACCGGATCGGGAAAGACCGGCGCCTACGGCATCCCCATCATCGAGCGGCTCGACCCGGGCGCCAGAACGCTTCAAGCGCTGATCCTCGTCCCCACCCGTGAGCTCGCGGTTCAAGTCGCAGAAGACCTCCTGGTCCTGGCACGCGAGCGGCAGCTCCGCGTGGTCGCGCTGTTCGGTGGGCACTCCATCGTCCGGCAGATCGAGGCGCTTCGCCGGCACCCCCAAATTGCGGTGGCGACCCCCGGACGACTGCTGGATCACCTCCAGCGGGGAACGGTCCGGCTGGGATCGGTCACCGTGGCGGTGCTCGACGAGGCCGACCGAATGTTGGACATGGGCTTCCTCCCGGACGTGTCGAAGATCCTCGGGCAGACCCCGGCATCCCGCCAGACGGCGCTGTTCTCCGCGACCATCCCGCCGGAGATCCGGACGATCGCCGAACAGCGCATGCGCACCCCCACCTGGGTGCGGCTCGCGGCCGCGCTTCCGACCGTGGAGACGATCGAGCAGTTTTACCTGGAGGTCGCGGAGCAAGATAAGGTTAAAGCCCTGCGGCGCCTCCTGCGCAACGAGGACATAACCTCAGGGCTGGTGTTCCGCCGGACGCGGTTCCGCGTCGACCGATTGGCCCGGACGCTCGGACTGGATCGATCGATCGGCGTGCTCCACGGAGGGCTCCGGGAAGGGGCGCGCCTCCAAGCGCTCCGGGCGTTCGCCGAGAAGCGGACGCGGTTGTTGATCGCCACGAACGTCGCCTCGCGCGGCCTGGATCTTTCGGCGATCTCCCACGTGATCAACTTCGACATCCCGGAGGATGTCGAGACGTACATCCACCGGGTCGGACGCACCGCGCGCGCGGGGCGCGCCGGGACGGCGATCACCTTCGTCAGCCAGTACGACATCGAAATATTCGATCAACTGCGCAAGAGGTTCGGGGAAACGCTCAAGCGGCATCCGTTGAACATCTACGCCTGACGCCCTGCAGGTTGCCGGGGCTCCCCCTGCGACACGGACGGGGTCGTACCCCGCCCGTCAGCGCCGACGGCCGACCGGGGACGGGTCAAACCGCCTCAAGCCGGTAGAGCCATCCCGGTTGCCGCCTCCAGGGGACAGACACGGTCTCCTCGAGGCTGCTCCCCTTCCCCTTACGTTCCAAGCCGCACTAATTAGATCGCCCGATGCCCGATGATGAGGATCGGCGGGGCGGCGTCGCGGCGCAGGGCATCTCTTAGGAACGTCCAAGTCCCAGCCGCCATCTGCTCGTAACTTTCGCCGCCGGGAAAACGGTCCCCCACCGGGTTCCTCCAAAATGCGTTGAAATGCCAACGCGTCAGCGCACCGTCACGGCATCAGGCTCGGAACGTGATAGAGGCGTTTCACGTTCTCGATCGTGATGAGCCTGACCACCTCCGGCGGGAGCGCATCGACGATGCGGCGTGCCGCGGCGATGCGCTGCGGGTCTTCATCGAAAAACTGATCGCTCCCGATGACAAGCCGATCGGGGAAGTCACGCAGCAATGCCGCCCAGCCTGGCTTGAGGCCCCCGCCGGGCGCGAACGGCGACGTGGGTGGCGCGCCGCGCTTGTCAACTTTCAGGCTCATGTAGAGATTCGGATGTCGGCTCAGTAGCGAACGCATGAGGGGTACGGTCCGGTAGCCGGAGAGGTCCCAGCCGGCGTGCAGCCAGATTACACGCGTCTTGGGGTTGTGCTCCAGCAGTCGCTCCAGGGCTGAAATGTTCTCGCGGACGGCCGGCGGGTTCGGCGGTCCCATCAACGCGAGATTGGGGAAGGGCATGTCGCGCGGTACGGCCTCCATGTGGAGCTCGATTGGCACGTCGGCGTGCACCGCGATGTCGGCCAGCGCGAGGAAGAGCGGATGATCGGGAGGCGCGCTTTCATAGGGATGGGACCCGGTGCGGGCCGAGAAGTGCTCCGCGGCCAGTTCGCCGAATCCCGCGGCTCCGCCCCGGACGATCGCCTCCGCAGCTTGCGCAAAACGGCGAAGCACATCGGGAGTCACCTGGTCCGGCGGCGTTTGTTGGATCATCGGATTGAGAGAGTCTCCTCCCGCGGTGAAGGCGAAGCGGCCGGGGTGATCATGGACGAGGCTCGACAGCTGGCGCACGCCGTAGGCGCCCTGCCGGTCCGGGGGAAACGGTGGAGGCGCAAGAATCCCCGCCGTCTCGCCGAAACGATCCATAAGGCGAAGCGCCTCGGCTGCGGCCGCCTCCAGACTCCTGCCGCGACGCAGGTACCTCACGATGTGGGTGTGGGCGTCCAGGAACGGCGTCGCGATCGCCGCCTGGGCGGTCCCGATGGGCGGGACGGGAAGGCATGGCGTTAAGCATAGCAGAACGAAAGCAAGCGGGAGGACTCGCACCCGGGTCACGCCAATGACTTTCTCGGTTCCGCGCCCGGGTCCTCTGGGAACCTGAGGTGATGCGAGGGAGGCGATGAGGAGATGGACAGCAGATGGGTCACGTTGGCAATTATTCTAGTAGTGCTGGTCGCGATCCCCGCGTCCGCGGTGGATCAGCATCCGGGCTCCTGTATCGCGATTTACAATCAAACGAAATCCACCATCCGGGTGCGCGTGGTTAAGCCGGAGGGCTACTCGGACGTCGTTTGGACGGTCACGCCTCGTAATCCCGCTACCTCGCTGGGCGTGACCCTGAAAACATTGGGTGGGCCGATCGTATCACCCAACGGTGATTGGGATATCAGTACGGATCCCCCGAGTAAAGAAGGTTGGCAATACGTTCCAACGAAGGCGGATTCGTGCATCGGCACATGGTACGTCTCTGTAGGCGTCTCCGCAAGATAAGGAATCGCGGTTCAGACGAATCCTCTCACCCTCCCGCCTGCTTTGGTGGCCGGAGGATCATCTAACCGACTATGATCCTATCACTACTCCAAGATGGGATGGGTGAGCTATTAAGAGCCGGACGCGCCGCTCTCGACCTTCGCGCTAATCCGTCCAGGGCTTATGCTCCTGTATGCAGGCATCGATGTTCTCGCGTCGACCGACCGTCCAGTAAGGAGTATCAGCGGGGCAGCAAGCGGAATGACCTGCTCGGAACGTCCTGGTTGGCTCCTCGGGTAGGACTCGAACCTACAACCCTCCGGTTAACAGCCGGATGCTCTACCATTGAGCTACCGAGGAACGCCTTTTCTGATTCTACGGATGGCTCACCTCTCTGTCAAGCAATCCTTGACAATCCCGACACCCCGTGAGGATAATGAATCCGTTTCGGAAGGAGGTCCCCATGCCCCCAGTCGGTCGTCGTGGCCTTATTGTGCTCTTTCTGGCTATTTTCATCGTGATGATGGGCTTTGGAATCGTCCTTCCGGTCCTGCAGTTTTACGCCCGGGAGGTGGGGGCGACCCCCTTCCAGATCGGCCTCCTCGCCACCTCATACGCCTTTATGCAGTTTCTCTTTGCCCCGGTGTGGGGCGCTCTGAGCGACCGGATCGGCCGAAAGCCGATCTTCTCCCTGGGGCTCGTTGGCTACGCGGTCTCGTTCATCATCTTCGGCCTCTCCCACCAGGTCTGGGAGTTGTTCCTGGCCAGGATCTTGGGGGGCATGCTCAGCGCCGCGACCCTGCCCACAGCAATGGCCTACATCGGTGACACCACCCCGGAGGACCGGCGCGGCGGGAGCATGGGGATGATGGGCGCGGCGATGGGGCTCGGGTTTACGATCGGCCCGGGGATTGGCGGCCTCCTCGGCCACCACAACCTCGCCCTCCCCTTCTTCGTCGGCGCGGGCCTCGCGCTGCTCACTCTGGCGCTCAGTTGGGGGGTGCTGCCGGAGCCGGTGCGGCGCGACTCCTCCGCCGCCCGCCCTTCCCGGGTCGGGGCGATCCGGCTCGCCTTGAGCGGGCCGCTGGCGCTCTTCTACGTCGTCACCCTGGCGGGCGCGTTCGCCCTGGCCGGGCTCGAGGCCACCTATGCGCTGTTCGCCCAGGACCGCCTGCACCTCACCGCCGCGAGTGGGGCCGGCGCGATCGGCATCGTGTTCGTGGTCGTCGGGCTCGTGCAGGCGGCGATTCTGGGCGGCCTGATCGGGCGCCTCATCGATCGGTGGGGCGAGAACCGGCTGGTCCAGGGAGGGCTGCTCCTGGCGGCGGTTGGGTACCTTCTCATCATGAGCACACACAACCTGGTGACGCTCGCGCTGTACGCGGCGATCGCCGGTGCCGGCCATTCCCTGATGCGCCCGTCGATCGCCGCGCTGATCTCGAAGCGGACGCAGGCCGGGCAGGGGCTCTCCGTGGGCATCATGGACTCGTTCGACAGCCTTGGACGGATCATTGGCCCGGCCTGGGGCGGGGCCGTCTACCACATCGGCACACATACGCTCCCGTATCTGAGCGCCGCGCTGGTGCTGCTGGTGACCGCCGGGGTATCGTTCCTCGCGGCCGGGCGCTGGCTCCCCGTTCAGGCGCATTGAGCCAGATGCCGCTTACCCTCGACCACGTAAACGTCGAGTTCCTGCTCTTCATGGAGCGGGTGGCCATCTCATTGGGGATCGGGATGATGATCGGGCTGGAGCGCGAGTGGGCCCACAAGGACATCGGGGTCCGCACCTTCTCCATCGTGTCCTTGGCCTTCACGCTGGCGTGGGGGGTCTCGCCGACGGCGAGCTACATCTTGATGGTCGGGATCTTTCCGTTGATCACGCTGGTGAACTGGCGCAGCTTCGTCCGGGACCGCTCGCTTGAGATGACCACCTCGGTGGCGCTGCTGGCCACGGCGATCCTCGGGATCCTCGTCGGCGAGGGTCAGCTGCTGGTGGCGACGGCATGCGGTGTGGTCATGACGGCACTGCTGGCCTGGAAGTCCGAGGTCGTCCGGTTCGCCGGGGAGGTGACCATCGACGAGATCCGGGGCGCCATCATCCTCGGGTTGATGGCGGTGGTGGTCTATCAACTGCTCCCGGCCGGGCCGATCGATCCCTGGCACCTCATCGACCTGCGGGCGGCCTGGACCGTCGTGCTGGTGATCTCGGCGATCGCCTTCGCCAACTACATCCTGCTGCGGATCTACGGCACCCGCGGGATCCGGTGGACGGGGCTGCTCGGGGGTCTCGTCAACAGCACCGCCACCGTCGCCGAACTAGCGAGCCGGGCGCGGACCGACCCCGGCCGGCTGTCGACCTTCGCCCTGATGGGGATGCTCACCGCCAACAGCGCGATGCTCATCCGCAATGGCCTGATCCTCGGAATCTTCGCCAGCCAGGCACTCGCCTTCGGATGGATCTCCGTGGTGCTGATGCTGCTGATGAGCCTGGCGGCGGGCAGCCGCATCAACATCAAAGATTCAGAGACCGCGCCGCTCCATATCAAATCGCCGATCTCGATCCGCTACGCGCTGACGTTCGGCGGGCTGTTCGTGATCATCACGCTGGCCGGCCAGCTGGCGAACCGCGCCTTCCCCCAAACCGGCTTCCTCATCGTCTCCGTGCTGGGGGGACTCGTGAGCAGCGCGTCGACCTCGGCGGCGGCCGGCATCCTGGCGGCCAAGGGGACGCTCCCGCCGGAGCTGGCGGGGTACGGGGTGGTGCTCACGTCCATGGCGAGCCTGGCGTTTCACATTCCGATGGCCCAGATGGCCGGTCGCGACCGCTCGATCACCCACCGGCTGGCCCGGCTCTCCGCGCTGATCCTCGCGGCGGGGTTGGCCGGGCTCGCGGCGCAGGTGTTCCTCCTGCCGCATCACGTCTAGCGCAACGGCCCGCACGTCCGGGAGCAACATCGCCGGCCCGTCGACGATGCCCACGGGGGTGACGCGGTGACCCAAAAGGAACTGGTTGGCCGGACCGTCACGGTTCTCGCGTTGATCATCACCGCCTGGTTCCTGGTCTGGGTCGTTCGCCAGATCACCGAGGTCCTCGTCGTCCTGCTCATCTCGGCGATCCTCGCCGCCGGGTTCGCGCCGCTGGTGGGCCTGGTGGAGCGCTGGCGAATCCCCGGCGGGGTGCGGCTGTCGCGCGGCGTGGCCATCTTCGTCCTGTACCTGGCGATGTTCGCCGTGCTCTCGATGATCCTCGCGATCATCCTCGTCCCTGCGGTGAACGAGACGAGCCGGTTCATCCAACAGCTACCGCAGTTCCTGGCGCACAGCGAGCACTGGCTCGCTGGCGTTCGGGCCCGGTGGCCGTGGGTGCCCGATCTGACGGGCGAGCTCAACCGCCTCCCCTCGCTCGGCGTCAACCTGAACAGGTTTGGCCCGGAGGCCGCGGGGGTGGCGTTTCGGCTCCTGGGGGGCTTCACCGCGGTGATCACGGTGCTGGTCTTCACTTTCTATATGCTGCTGGAGGGCGTGTCGATCAAGCGCGGGTTTCTCGCCCTCTTTCCCCCCGACGAACGACCCCGGGTGAACCGGGTGCTCGCCCGCATCGGCAGGAAGTTCGGCGGTTGGCTCCGGGCGCAACTCCTGCTGTCGTTCTCGGTGGCCGCGCCGGTCGTCGTTGGCCTATCGCTCCTCAGGATGCCGTACCCGCTGCTCCTCGGCATCGTCGCCGGAATCGGCGAGTTGATCCCGATGGTCGGTCCGACCCTGGGCGCCGCCGTGGCCATTCTGATCGCGCTCGCGCAGCAGCCCTGGCAGCTGATCGGCGTGGTCATCTTCTACGTGACCATCCTGAACGTCGAGCCCCACATCCTCGTCCCCAATATCATGGGGCACGTCGTCGGCCTGTCCCCCATCCTCACCCTTGTCGCCCTGCTCACCGGGATCAAGCTGTTGGGGATCCTCGGCGCGCTCCTGGCCGTGCCGGTCGCGGCGGCGCTGCAGGTCATCGTCGCCGAAACGGTCGAGGAAATCCTTCCCGACTCCGCCCAGGCCCCCCGCCCCGGCGAACCGCCCGACCCGAGCGCCCCCGCGTCCGCCCCCCCCGGATAACCCGGGGGACGGCCCCGCCGGCCGGCTGAAGGGATTGCCGCGGGCGATTGCTAATTCTCCGCTCACAGGTTGGGGATCCGTCCATGGCAACCGCGGCCGCGATCCTGGAAACCAAAGATCTCACGATGGATTTTCGGGGGTTCCGCGCCCTGGACGGCCTCGATCTGCGGGTCCAGGCAGGGACGATCCACGCCGTCATCGGCCCCAACGGCGCCGGCAAGACCACCCTGTTCAACCTGCTCAGCGGCCTGCTCGCCCCGACCCGGGGCCGGATCCTGTTCGCCGGCCGGGAGATCACCGGGACCCCCCCGTATCGGATCGCCCGCCTCGGCATCGCCCGGTCGTTCCAGATCTCGAGCGTCTTCCCGCACCTCACTCTCCTCGACAACGTGCGGCTGGCGCTCCAGGCCAGCACCCCGCTCGGCTACGCGTTCTGGCGCTCGGACCAGGTTCTCGACCAGTTTTCCGAGGAAGCCGGCGAGATCCTCGGGTCGGTCGGCCTCGCCGAACTCGCGGGCCGCCAGGTCCACGCCCTTGGCTACGGCCAGAAACGGGCGCTCGAGATCGGGTTGACCCTGGCCCTCCGCCCCAAGCTTCTCCTGCTGGACGAGCCCACGGCCGGCCTCAGCCTGGAGGAGGTCTCCCGGGTGGTGGAGCCGATCCGTCGGATCGCCCAGGACCACACGGTCGTCCTGGTCGAGCACAACATGGGGGTCGTCGCGGCCCTGTCCCAGCGCATCACGGTCCTGCAACACGGCCGGGTGCTGGCCGAAGGCACGTACGAGGAGCTGAGGACGAACCGGCACGTGATCGAAGCCTACCTCGGGGGCGCGGCGTAGATGCTCGCGGTAGAAGGCCTCGAGGCCTGGTACGGGGAAAGCCAAGTCCTCCACGGCGTCGACCTGGAAGTCCGGGACGGCGAGGTCGCCACACTGGTGGGCCGCAACGGCATGGGGAAAACCACCACGCTCAAGTGCCTGATGGGGATCCACCGACAGAAGCGCGGCCGGATCGCGCTGGATGGGCACGACATCAGCCACCTAGCCCCCCAACAGATCGCGCGGCTGGGGATCGGATGGGTGCAGGACGACCGCGGCATCTACAGCACGCTCTCGGTGCTGGAAAACCTCCTCCTCCCCCCCATCGTCTCGGCGGCGTCCTGGAGCCTGGACAAGGTGTTTTCGGTCTTCCCGATCTTGAAGGCGCGGGCGGCCTACGCCGGCACGAAGCTCTCCGGGGGCGAGCAGCAGATGCTCGCCATCGCGCGCGTCCTGCGGATGGGCGCGCGGATCCTCCTGCTGGACGAGCCAACCGAGGGGCTGGCCCCGCTCTTGGTTCAGCGGGTCGGCGAGGTCCTGAAGGAGATCAAGGCAAACGGCCTCACCGTGCTGCTCGTCGAACAAAACCTCCGCTTCGCCACGACCGTGGCCGACACGCACCACCTGATCGTCAACGGCAGAACGGTGAGGAACCTCTCCAACCAGGAAGTGGTGCGGCAGGAACGAGAACTGCTCGAATACCTCGGCGTGTGAGCGCCGAGCGCAGGTACAGGGGGGCACACCCCCAAACGGAGGTGCGGGAATGAAACGGTGGGGAGCGGCGATCTGCGCCCTCGCGATAGGCATCGGGCTGTCGGGCTGGCAGCCGGCGTCCGGCCAGGGGAAGGTCCAGTTGACGCACGGCAAGATCGTGCTGGCGGTCATCAACGACCAGTCGGGGGTTTATGCGGATATCTCCGGCAAGAACGGCGTCGAGGCGGTGAAGATGGCCGCCGAAGATTACCTGAAAAAGTACGGGCAGAACGCGGTCGGCGGCGCGATCGAGGTGTTGTCCGCGGACCATCAGAACAAGCCCGACGTGGGCGCCTCCAAGGCGGCGGAGTTCTACGACCGCGATAACGCCAACGCGGTCATCGATGTGCCGACCTCCTCGGTCGGCATCGCCATCGCCCACGTCGCGGCGCAGAAGCACCGGGTGTTCTTCGCGGTCGGCGCGGCGACAACGGCGATCTCGAACGAAGACTGCAACAAGTACACCTTCCACTACGGGTACGACACCTACATGCTGGCGAACGGCACCGCGACCCAGGTCACCCAGAAGGTCGGCAAGGCCTGGTACATCGTCTACCCCAACTACGCGTACGGCCAGGACATGAACAGGTCGTTCAGCGCCGCGATCGCGAAGTCGGGCGGCAAGGTCTTGCTGAGCGACGCGACCCCGTTCCCCAACGAGACCGAAGACTTCTCCACATTCCTCATCAAGGCCCGGACGATGCGGCCGGCCCTCCAGGTGATGGGCGCGATGCAGGCCGGCCAGGACCTCGTGAACCTAGTCAAGCAGTACAACGAGTTCGGCCTGCGCAAGCAGGGAATCAACCTGGCGATCGGCCTGCTGTTCGACAGCGACATCAACTCGCTCACCCCCGCGGCGCTCGAGGGCACCCTGTTCACGACCGCGTGGGAGTGGAACATGGACAAGGAGGCCCGCGACTGGGCGGATCGGTTCTTCGCGCGCACGAAGGTCCGCCCGAGCTTCCCGATGGCCGGCGACTACTCCGCCGCCTGGCAGTACCTGGATGCGGTCCGGCGCGCCGGCACGGATGACCCTGACAAGGTCGTGGCGCAACTGGAAGCGTACAAGTTCAACGATTTCTTCGCCCGCCATGCGGAGATACGCAAGCAAGACCACGTCCTGCTCCACGACGCGTACCTCGCGCAGGTCAAGGCGCCTGGCGACGTCAAGGAACCCTGGGACTACGTGAAGATCCTCCAGACCATCCCGGCGTCCCAGGCCTTCCAGCCGCTGAGCCAGAACCACTGCACCATGGCGCGGTAGCCGGCAGTCCATCGTGGCGGGTGCGCGCGGCGCGGGGGTCGCCCCACCGGCGGCCTCCGCGCCGCCCTCCCTTCCCGGGTAACCGATGGAAACGGTCCTCGTCCAGGTCTTCAACGGGCTAATCAACGGCGCGTTCTACGCGATGCTCAGCCTGGGGCTCGCGGTCATCTTCGGCATGCTCCGCGTGGTCAACTTCATGCACGGCGCGCTCTACATGCTGGGGGCGTTCGGGGCCTACCTGCTGGGGATCCAGCTGGGGGTCTCGTTTTGGTGGGCCCTGATCATCTCCCCCCTCGCCGTCGCCGCGGTGGGGTTCGTTCTCGAGCGCACCCTGCTCCGATGGCTGTACGACCTCGACCTGCTCTACAATCTGCTGCTCACCTTCGGGCTGACCCTGGCCATCCAGGACGCGATGCGGCTGCGCTTCGGGGTGCAGGGGGTCCCCTACAGCATCCCGGCGCAGCTGAAGGGGGCGGTCTTGATCGGCTTCATGTTCTTCCCGATCTACCGCCTGTTCGTCCTGGGGTTTTCGATCGTGATCTGCCTGGGCACGTGGTGGCTGATCGAGCGCACGCGCGTCGGGATGATCATCCGCGCGTCGACGGAGAAACCCGTCCTCACGCGGGCGCTCGGGGTGGACGTGGACCGGTGGATCCCGCTGGTCTTCGCCTTCGGGGTGGCGCTCGCCGGGCTGGCCGGTGTGCTGGCCGCCCCGATGCGGAACATCTCCCCCCTGATGGGGGCGGATCTGATCATCACCACGTTCGCGATCGTGGTGATCGGCGGGATGGGCTCGATCCTCGGATCGGTGATCACGGGGTTTCTGGTGGGGGTCATCTCCGCCCTGGGCGCCGTGTACTACCCGCCCGCCGCCAATCTGCTGGTCTTCGTCCTGATGGCGTTCGTCCTGCTGCTGCGGCCCTCCGGCCTGTTCGGCAGCCTGGAGGCCGGGTGAGATGATCCGCAAGATCGGCTGGGCGCTGGTGGTTGCGGTAGGGCTCCTGCTGCCGATGCGGGTCTACCCGGTGCTGGCCACCGACATCCTGGCGTGGGCGCTGTTCGCCACGTCGTTCGACATCCTCACCGGCTACGCGGGACTGCTGTCGTTCGGGCACGCCGCCTACTTCGGCGTGGGGGCGTACACAGCGGGGATCCTCGCGCTGCGCGCGGGCGTGCCTTACCCGCTAAACGCCCTGGCCGGAGCGCTGGCCGGCGGAGCCTTGGGGCTCCCGCTGATGGCGCTGGCAATCCGGCGCCGGGGGATCTACTTCGCGATGATCACGTTGGCGTTCGGCCAGATGGTGTTTTACGTCATCAACGAGTGGCGCTCGCTGACGGGCGGCGAAAACGGCGTGCAGGGCATCCCGAGGGCCGGGATCGGCGGGCTAAACATCGCCTCGTCCACCGCCTACTACTACGCGGCCCTGCCCCTCGTGGCGCTCGGCCTGCTGCTCTGCTGGCGGATCGTCCGCTCGCCGTTCGGCCGCGTCCTTGTCGCCATCCGCGAAAACGACGTCCGGACGCAGACGTTCGGGTACGCGGTGAGCCGGTTCAAATTGCTGGCCGCGGTGCTCTCCTGCACGCTCTCCGGTCTGGCCGGCGGGATCTGGGTGATCAACCACGGATTTGTCGCGTTGGACGCCGTGCATTGGTCGACATCGGGTACCGTCGTGGTGATGGTCCTCCTGGGCGGCATGGCCACCCGGCTCGGCCCGCTCGTGGGCGCGGCGCTGGTGCTGCTGCTGCGCGACTTCCTCTCGACCTGGACCGACGCCTGGGGGGTCGTCACCGGAGCGATCTTCATCGTGGTCATTCTCGTCTTCCGCCAGGGGATCGTGGGCACGATCGAGCGCCTCATGCAATCGCGGGCCGCGCCGACGCACGGACCGGTCCCCGCGATCGAGGAGGCCGCTTCCACCCACAGCAGCTGATCCCGCAGATCATCGCCGGGGGACGGCGAGGGCGCCGTCACCGCCCCGGCCCCGCCAGGAGCGACCGCCGCCGAGTGCGAATTGATCGATGACCCGCATTTCGCACCGGGAGGGAAGCCATGCCGAGAGATCCCGAGCAGTCGATCAGGGCAGCGGTGTCCGCATCGAAGCTCATGACCTACACCCGCGAGATCTCCCGGTGGGTCCGCCTCTCCGGAAGCGATGAAGAGCGACTCGCCTTCGACTATCTCGAGACGACCCTCAAGGGCTTCGGGCTGGCGGTGCGCCGATACCAGCACGACGCGCTGGTGTCATGGCCGGGGAACGCCTCGGTGGAGGTCGCCGCCCCCATCCCCCGGCGGGTGGACTGCATCACCCACGCCTTTTCGGCCTCCGCGCCCCCAGGCGGCCTCGAGGGGGTGGTGGTGGACGCGGGCGGCGCCATCGGCCCCCAGGTCCGGGGCAAGATCGCCCTCGTCGACGGCCTGGCGATGCCCGTGCGGGCCCGCGCCGCGGAGGAGGCCGGGGCGATCGGGGTGATCTTCGTCAACCCCCCCGAACTGCACGAGATGATCATCTCCACCGTCTGGGGCTCCCCCACCCCCGAGAACGTCGGGGCGCTCCCGAAGCTCGTCGCCGTCTCCGTCCGCAAGGAGGATGGGGACGCGCTGCGCGCCCAGGCCCGCGCCGGGGATCTTCGCGTCCGCCTGCACGCGGCGGTCGACACCCGCTGGCGGAAGACGCCGCTGCTCGTCGCCGACCTGCCGGGACAGGAAGAGGCCGACCGCTTCGTCCTGTTCAGCGGCCACGTCGACTCCTGGCACTACGGGGCGATGGACAACGGAAGCGCCAACGCGGTGATGGTGGAGATGGCGCGGATCTTCAGCAAGAAGCAGAAGCGGCTCCGGCGGGGCATCCGGTTCGCCTTCTGGTCCGGCCACTCGCACGGCCGGTACTCGGGGTCGACCTGGTACGCGGACAACCACTGGGAGGACCTCTACCGCCACGCCGTGCTGCACCTCAACGTCGATTCCGCCGGGGGCAAGGGGGCGACGGTGCTCAGCGAGGCGCAGACCATGGCGGAGACGTGGGCGCTCGCCGCCCGGTGCGTCAAGCAGGTCAGCGGCCAAGACCTGCAGCGGCGGCGGATCAGCCGGATGGGGGATCAGTCGTTCTGGGGGATCGGCCTGCCGTCGATGTTTGTCGACGTCTCCGCCCAGCCCCCGAAGGAGTCCGAGACCGGAGCCGCGCTCGCCGCCCTCACCGGAGGCGCCGCTCACCACGGCGGGCTGGGATGGTGGTGGCACACCACCGAGGACACCATGGACAAGATCGACAAAGCCAACCTGGAGCGGGACGCGCAGGTATACGCGCTGGCCCTGTGGGCGTGGTGCACCGCGCCCATCCTCCCGCTCAGCTACGAGGACACGGCGGCCGAGCTTCGGGATACCCTGCGCGGGATCCAGGAGACGGCCGGAGACGCGTTCGACATGAAGCCCCCCCTGGAGGCTCTGGACCGCTTCGCCGCGGCGGCGGCGCGGTTGCAGGCCGCGGCCACCCGCATCGCCGGGGAGCTTCGGGGACGGGGATCGCGCAAGCAGCGAGACGCCGCATCCGCCGTAAACGGGGCGCTCCTCCGGATCGGCCGGTCGCTGATCCCGATTAATTACACGGCCGCCGGACCGTTCGACCATGACCCGGCGGTCCCGGTCCCACCGGTCCCGGTCCTGCAGCCGGCGGCGCAGCTGCGCAAGATCCCGCAGGGGACCGACGCCCATCTGACGCTGCTGACCCGCCTGACCCGGGATCGCAACCGGGTGACGCACGCGATCAACGACGCCGCCCAGGCGATCGACCAGGCGCTCGCGGGGATCGGCGGGAGGGCCTAGGCGTTCGGGCTCCCGGACGGCCGGGAGCGCACCGCGGAGCGCAGGCGCAGGGCAGGCGCCGGCGTCTCCCGCGGGATCCGCCGCCAGAAGACCGCGCACCCGGCGAGGGCGAGCAGCGCGTACACAATCCCGACGGCGCGAAATCCCGCGAGCTCGAGCAGCAGCCCTCCCAAAATCGTGCCGACCATTCCCCCCGTGGTGATGGTGAGGCCGCGGGCGGCCATCATCGTGCCCGGGGCAGCCGGCAGCAGCGAGAGCGCGATCGTGCCCGAGGTGGGAAACCGGATGCTGTTGACAAAGTAGTAGGGAAGGATCAGCGTCAGGCTGCCGAGCGGCGAGAGGCGCAGGCCGAGCGCCGGCACGATCAGCACCGCGGCCAGCAGCGTGCTCGCGAGGAGCACCGGACGCCGTCCCCACCGATTCCCCATCCATCCGGACGACGTCGTCCCCACCACGCTGGAGAGCGCTGCGGCGGACACCACGAGGCCGATCCTCCCGGGCGCAAGCCCGTAGGTGAGCGCGAAGAACGCGCCGACGTACACGAGAAACCCCGACCAGGCGGTGGTCGACAGCAACTCCCCGAGCACCCAGCCCCTCGCCGCCGGCTGGGCCAGCAGCACCCGCCACCCGGCCGCGTAGTGCATGGGCGGCGCGGCGTGGTGTCGGGGCGCGGGGAGGCCGATCAGGACGCCGAGAAACGCCGCCGCGGCCAGCCCGCCCCCGGCGACGAGGTAGCTGGTGCGCCATCCCCATCCGTCCGCGATCCATCCGATGAGCGGCAGCCCGAGGATCCACGCGATCGGGTAGCCCGTCGTGATCCACCCCATCGCCATCCCCCGCGTCGGTTCATCGAAGTAGTCCCCCGCCGACGCGGTCCCGGCGAACCCCACGACCGCGGACCCGACACCGGCCACGGCCTGGAGGATCAACCACAGAGCGAACGCGTGCGTCAGCCCCATCCCCACCTGCGCCAGCCCCAGCGCGCCGACGCCGAAGAGCAGCTGGCGGCGCCGCGGGACCCGATCGGCCAGAAACGTGGCCGCGAGCGCGGCCACCGCCCCGGCGGCGCTGAGCACCGTCCGACCCTGGCCCGCCACCCCCACGGGAACGTGGAAGGTGCGGGCCACCTCGACGAGGATCGGGTTGATGAAGGAATTCGTCAGGGAGTATGCGACCGCCGTGAGGATCAGGATCGGAACAATCACATCGGGGATTATATCACCCGGTGGAGACGGTCCTCCCGCCGGGCCGGCGGCGCCGACCGGCACGGCCGGGCGCGGTCAGGAGAGGGAGTCGACGTCGTGGGGCATGCCCTCGCGCACTCCCGCCTCGGTCACGCGGATGAAGCGGGCGTTGGCGCGCAGTTCGCCGAGCGTCGTCGCGCCGCAGTAGCTCATGCCGGAGCGGAGGCCGCCGATGAGCTGGGCAAGGACCGCGGCCAGCCGGCCGCGATACGGGACCATCGCCTCGATCCCCTCGGGGACGATCTCGGCGAGCAGATCGTCCTCCTGCGGCATGTCGCGCCGCTCCGCGGAGGTCCACAGGCTGGCCATGCCGCGGTAGACCTTGTACTGCCGCCCGTTCCGGGTGACGGAGGCGCCCGGGCTCTCCTCGGTCCCCGCCAGCAGGTTCCCGAGCATCGCGGTCTCGGCGCCGGCGGCCAGGGCCTTCACCAGATCGCCCGAGCCGCGGATCCCGCCGTCGGCGATGATCGGGATGCCCCCCGCCGCGGCGACCTCAGCACACTCGAGGATCGCGGTCAGCTGCGGGACGCCCGAGCCGGTCACCACCCGGGTGGTGCAGGTCGAGCCCGGCCCCACACCGACCTTCACCCCATCCACCCCGCAGGCGATGAGGTCGCGGGTGCCCTCCGGCGTGGCCACGTTTCCGGCGATCAGCGGGACATCGGGACACCGCGCGCGCACGGCTTCCACCGTCCGAAACGACAGATCCGAGTGGCCGTGGGCGATGTCGATGACGAGCACGTCGACCTCCTCCGCCGCCAGCGCCTCGGCGCGCTCGAGAAAGTCGCCGCGCACGCCGATCGCCGCGCCGACCCGCAGCCGTCCCTTCTGATCCTTCGTCGCGTTGGGATAGCGGAGCCGGCTGCGGATGTCCCGGCTGGTAACGAGCCCCACCAGCCGCCCCTCCGGGTCGACCAGCGGGAGCTTCTCAATCCGGTGCCGGTGCAGGATCTGCTTGGCCTCCTCCACCGGGGTCCCCACCGGTGCCGTGATCAACCGCGCCCGCGGGGTCATGGCCGTGGTGATCGGGCGGTCGAGGTGCTCTTCGAACAGGACGTCCCGGGCGGTCACGATCCCGAGCAGCCGGCGGTCGCGATCGATCACCAGGATGCCGGCCGACCCGTGCTCCTCCATGAACGCGGCGGCGTGCCGGATCGGGGCCTCGGGCCCGAGCGTGTACGGGGTCTCGATGACCACGCTTTCGGCGCGCTTGACCCGCCGGACCTCGGCGACGTGGTCGGCGATGGGGAGAAACCGGTGAATGACCCCGAGGCCGCCCTCCCGGGCGATGGCGCTCGCCATCGCCGACTCGGTCACGGTGTCCATGCTGGCGCTCACGATCGGGATCGCGAGTTCGATCCCGCGGCACACCCGCGTCCGCGTATCCACCTGCCGCCGGGTGCTGACGGCGCTCCGCCGCGGCACCAACAGCACGTCGTCAAACGTCAGCCCGATCGGAATCGATTCAGCCATTCCTCCGTCAAGATACCATGTCGGGTGATAAGATGAAAGGGTGATCCCCGGCCCCTGGATTCCCTCGGACGAGTCCCCCGGGACGGTGGAGCGGCGGCCCGGCATGTTCGCCGCCCTCCGCCACCGCAACTACCGTCTCTTCTTCACGGGCCAGCTGATCTCGCTCGTCGGCACCTGGATGCAGCGCATCGCTCAGGCCTGGCTCGTGCTGCAGATCACCAACTCGCCGTTCCTGCTGGGCGTCATCGGCGCCCTGCAGTGGCTGCCGGTGCTCTGCCTGGCGCTGATCGGCGGGGCCGTCGCCGACCGGGTGAGCAAGCGCAACCTCCTCGTCGTGACCCAGACGGTGCAGATGCTCCAGGCGTTCATCCTCGGCGCCCTCATCGCCACCGGTGCGGTGCGGTTCTGGCACGTGGCAATCCTCGCCACGGCCCTCGGCACCTCGCAGGCGTTTGACATGCCCAGCCGCCAGGCGTTCATCTTCGAGATGGTCGAGGGGACGGACATGATGAACGCCGTCGCGCTGAACTCCACGATCGTCAACGTCGCCCGGCTGATCGGCCCGGCGATCGCGGGGGCGGCGATCGCCTGGGTGGGGATGTCGTGGGCGTTCTTCGTCAACGGCCTGAGCTTCATCCCGGTGATCCTCGCCCTGCTGATGATGCGGGTACGCCCCGCCCGGGCCGTCAGCGTGGCCGCGGGGGTGATGGCGCATGTGCGCGAGGGGATCGACTATCTCGTCCGCACCCCGGTGGCCCTGCAGGTCATCGTGCTGCTGGCGTTCGAAAGCATCTTCGTGATGAACTTCACGATCCTCACCACGGTGTTCGCGAAGGACGTGCTGCACATGCGCGCGGCGGCGTTCGGCCTGCTGATGTCCGCCCAGGGGGCCGGGGCGCTCGTGGGGGCGATCACCGTGGCGTCGCTCGCGTACCTCGGGCCGCGCCCCGCCGTGTTGTTTGGGGGAGCCCTCGCGCTCACGCTCTCCTCGATCGTGCTGTCCACGGTCCGCCACTTTGCGCCGGCGGCGGTCGTGCTGGGCATCGCCGGGGCGAGCATGGTCATGTTCACCGCCACGGTCAACACCACGCTCCAACTGAACACCCCCGACCGCCTGCGAGGCCGGGTGATGGCGGTGTACTCGCTGATGATGGGCGGCATGACGCCGGTGGGCTCGCTCGTCACCGGCGCGCTGGCGGAGATCTGGGGCGCTCCCGGAGCGTTCGGGGTCGGCGGGACCGTCGGGCTGGTGGCGCTCGCGGGCGTCTTCCGCTGGCACCGGCGCACCGCCCGGGAGGGAGGTACGGCCTCCGCCGCCGCCGGGCT
>DATEHM010000052.1:0-40447 GCA_035279545.1 bacterium
CACTTCCACGCCGCCCGCCTGAGGCACGGCGTCTGCCTACGTAGACCAGCGTCTCCACCCGAGGCGCCCCATGGTGGACGCACCACTGATGTCGAAGCTCCCTCTCACCGAGTCATTCGAGGCCGGCTACCTCGAGCACAACGGGATTCTCCCGCTGGAAATCGACGCCGATCACCTCCGGGTGGCGGTCGTGGATGATCCCCCGGTTGAGGTCTTGGACGATCTCGAAATGTCGTTCGGCCTCTCCCTCGATCTGATTCAGGTCACCCGCGAACAGCTGACCGATGGGATTCGCCGGGCGTTTGCCGCGGCGGAGTCCGTCGTGGAGCTGGTCCGGGACCTCGATGCACAGCTGGGTAGTGCGGGGGAAAGCCCAGACACTCCGTTCACCGATGCCCGCGACCTCGCGAACCAGCCTCCCGTGATTCGGTTCGTGAACCTCCTTATCCGGGATGCACATGACGCCCGGGCATCCGACATCCATCTCGAATCCGCGCGGGAGGGACTCCGGGCTCGCTTCCGGATCGATGGCGTCCTGACCGACGTGCCCAGCCCGCCGAAGGGACTTCAGGCGGCAGTGGTCTCACGGGTCAAGCTGCTCGCCGAGCTGGACATCGCGGAGCGCCGCCTGCCGCAAGACGGCCGGATCAGGGTCCGCCTCGAAGAGCGGGAGCTCGATCTGCGCGTCTCGACCGTGCCTACCCTGTACGGAGAATCGGTGGTGCTCCGTCTTCTGGATCGGGGCGGTCGCCCCGTCGAGCTCGACGAGTTGGGGATGGGCCCCGACACGCTCACCCGATTCAAGTCGCTGGCGCTGAAACCCCACGGGATCTTGCTGGCTACGGGTCCGACAGGGAGCGGCAAGACCACGACACTCTATGCCGCCCTCGAACTGCGGGAGCGCTCGGCCGAGAAGATCATCACAGTCGAAGACCCTGTGGAATACCACCTCGAAGGCGTCACCCAGGTTCCCGTCAACCGGAAGGCCGGGGTGTCGTTCGCGTCAGCACTTCGGAGCCTCCTCAGGCAGGACCCCGACGTCCTGATGGTGGGTGAGATGCGGGATGGCGAGACCGCCGAGATCGCCGTCCAGGCGGCCATGACGGGCCATCTCGTCTTCTCGACGCTTCACACGAATGACGCCGTGGGTGCGATCCCGCGGCTCGCCGATCTCAAGGTCGAGTCGTATCTCGTGGCCGCTACGCTCGAAGGTGTTCTGGCCCAGCGACTGGTTCGCAAAGTCTGCCCCGAATGCCGCGAGCTCTACACGCCGGACGCCGGGGCGGTCGCCATCCTCGCTCAACGCCCCATTGGGAAGCAGCAGCTGCTCCGCGGTAGAGGCTGCCCGGCCTGCCGAGGGACGGGGTTCCGAGGGCGCATCGGGATCTTCGAGCTGCTCGTCGTCACCGACGAGCTGAAACACGAGATCACGCGGTCGGCGCCCGTAGCCCGGCTCCGGGATCTCGCGGAGAAGGGCGGGATGGCGACGCTCAAGGCCGACGGGTGGGCGAAGGTCCTGGCGGGACTCACCACGGTCGAGGAGGTGCTGCGTGTCACGGAGCACTGAGCGTGGCTTCACGCTGATCGAGATGCTGGTGGTGATCGTCGTGATTGCGATCCTCGCGGGCCTGGTCGGCCCGATGGTATTTCAGAACGTGGGCGACGCGAAGGTCAGTGCCGCCAAGGCGCAGCTCGAGCTGTTCGGCCTGGCGCTTGATCAATACCGGCTCGACAACGACTACTACCCATCGACCACCCAGGGGCTCGAGGCCCTGCGCTCGGCGCCCACGGGCGATCCCGCGGCGCGCAACTGGCGGGGGCCCTACCTCAAGAAGCCGGTGCCGCTCGATCCGTGGGGCAGGCAATACCTCTACAAGAGCCCCGGTGACTCGTCCAAGACGGGCTACGACCTCCTCACCTACGGGCGCGACGGCAAGGCTGGCGGTACGGGCGAAGATGGAGACATCCGGGAATGACCGCATTCCGGTATGCCGCGGCGCGGGCCGACGGGGCGACGGTGCGCGGCCGCTTGGAGGCAGCCTCCCGCCCCGATGCCGCCGCACTGCTCTCGGCCCGCGGTCTCTACCCTGTGTTGGTGGAGGCCGAACCGGCCGGCAAATCGTGGTGGCCTCCTCGTCCCTCCGTGCGGTCGCGGGCGGTGGTCATCCAGAGCCTGGCGACGCTGGTCGACGCTGGGCTGCCTCTCGAGAAAGCGCTGGCGGCCACGGAGCAGGTCGCCACCGGGAGACTCAAGGACGCGGTCGCGAGGGCAACAACCCGGGTGCGAGAAGGTGCGTCACTCGCCACCGCCCTGGACGTGGAGCCAGGGATATTCTCGGGAGTCACCTTGGGGCTTATCCGAGCAGGGGAGCGCGGGGTAGGACTCGGCCCCGCGCTGCAGCAGGCGGCGAGCCAGCTCGACCGGGAGGCGGAGAGTGCGGCCCGTGTACGCACCGCTCTCGCCTACCCGCTTCTGCTGGCGGTCGCCGGGTCGATTTCATCCGCTGTCATTGTGCTCTTCGTGGTCCCGCGATTCGCCGCGATTCTCGGCGACCTGGGCGAGACGCTTCCTGCCGCCACTCGGGCGCTGATCGGCTTGTCGAACTTGGTCCGGCATTATGGGCTGTTGCTGACCGGGCTTGTGGTTGCAGGAACTGCGTTCGCCTCCGTCGAGATCGCGCGCCGCCGAGTGGCCGTTCATCGAGCCCTCCTGCGTGTGCCGCTGATCGGCGATCTGCGCCTGGGCTTGGCCACGGCGCGTGTGGCGCGGACGCTCGCCGCCTTGCTCGACACCGGCACCCCTGCCCTCCAGGCCCTGTCGATCGCCCAGAGTGCCGCTGGAGACGCCGAGGTTGCGGAGAGGATCATGAGAGCCCGGGAGCGGGTGGCCGAGGGGGCCAGTGTCGGTGTCGCGCTGGCTGGGACCCGGGCACTCACGCCGACGGCGTTGCAGCTCCTCGCAGTGGGGGAGCAGTCGGGTCGCGTTGGACCGGTCCTTCGCAAGGCAGCCGACTTGGACGAAGCGCGCGCCGATCGGAGCCTGCGGGTGCTGGTGGGGTTGCTCGAGCCCGCGTTGATCATCGCGTTTGCGGGAATGGTCGCCTTCGTCGCCGCGGCGTTGTTGCAAGCGGTGTACTCGGTGAGGCCGCAGTGAGACCGGGAGTCGGGAGTCGGGAATCGTACCCTCCGATGTCCAGGACGACCTGTGGTGGAGTGACCCTAGTCGAGCTCCTCGTCGTCATGGTGCTACTGAGCCTTCTGTTCACGGTTACCGGACTCGCCCTCGCGAGCCTCTCCCCGCCTCGCCAATCTGCGCGGCTACACACTCTGGACTCCGCACGGACGCAAGCCATTCGGTCTGGCTCTCCGGTCGTTGTTCCTGGAGACTCAGGAAGGGCCGGAGGGAACGGCTCCCGACTCCCGGCTCCCGTGTTGTTCCTCCCCGACGGCCGAGCTCTGGGGCCCGGCGTCGATCCCCTAACGGGAGCGCCCGTTGCGACACGGTGAGCGGGGGATGGCGCTGCTCGAGGTGCTGGCGGCACTCGTGATTCTCGCCATCGCGGGACTCTCGATGGTCTCCCTGGTCGCTCAGGTGACTGATTCTGCGCGCGTGGCTGAGGAACGAGAGTCTGAGCAAACGGACGAGAGCCGGTTGCTCGCCGCGGAGACGCTCCTGAATCGCAGTGATCTCGATGTCCGGCTTGGTTCCCGTGTGGCCGGTCCGTACGTGGTAGTCGTGGCGAGACCTGAGCGGACCCTCTACCGCATCTCGGTAGCCCGGGTAGAGACACCGGAGGTCGAAGATCTGGTGACCGTGGTTTTCCGAGGAGCCCCAGCTCAATGAGCGCCCTCGCTGCCGGCGCGAGTGAACTCGCGGCTCGGTGTCTGCCCGATGAGACGGGCGGTGTTCTGTCATCGCTGTCATGCGATAGTCGCCGAGCCGCGGCTTTACGCCGCGCCGGCACGATGGGATTCACTCTCATCGAAGTGATGGTGGCGCTCACCCTGTCAGCGATGGTGGTGCTGCTTGCGCACCAGATCTTCTCTGGAGTCGTCGATGGCGTGGCCCGACTCAACGAGGCCCGCGCCCGCGAGACCCGCACGGCCAATGCCCGTCGCTGGCTGATCGAAGCGTTCGGGTCCCTCCAAGCGGGAGTGGATAGCGCGGGGCCCTTCGAGGGACACCCTACGTCGATGGGGTTCGGGTGTTGGCAGCGAGTGTCCGAGGGTGGCCTCCGGCGATCCCGGATCCTCCTGGGACAAGCGGGTGATGGGTTGATCGCCCAGAGCGCGTCGGGCCGGATCGTCCTCGCGGACTCCGTTGCCCGAGTTGCCTTCGACTACCTCCTCGAGCCGGGTGCGAACACGACGTGGGCCCGCGAATGGCTGTCGCCCGTCAGTGCTCCTCTCGCCGTTCGCCTACGCATCACCTACCTCGGGATTCCCGGGCGAGCCGATACGCTCCTCCTGGTGGTAGGAGGTCGCGGATGAGCCGCGGGGGCTTCGCTCTGCTTGCCGTGCTGTGGGTGATCGCGGCCCTCGCGGGGATCGTGGGTCTGGGCGTCGGGCTGATGCGCGTCGAATCGCTCGGCTCGTCGAACCGCCTCCGGCTTGAGCGGGCACGATGGAGCGCTGAGGCTTGTCTCGCGATCGCCCAGGCCCGCTGGGTCGAGCACAGCATGCCGGATACGGCCACGATCGACCTCGGCAGGACGACGGCTTGCCGTTGGCGGGTGGACGATCCGACAGCGCGAGTGAACGCCAACACGGCTCCTGCGGCGATGCTGGTGTCCCTGGGCTTGCCCGTCGCCGTCGCCGAGTCGCTGGTGGCCCATCGCCCCTATCAGGATACTGCTGAGCTCCGCTCCCGCCTTGGGCCCGACAGCGGTCTGGAATCCCTGCTCACGGTGGACGGCCCCGGGACCGTCGATCTCAATGCTGCCTCCCCAGCGGTGCTCAGGGCGATCCCCGGCGTGGGTTCTGAGGCCGCGGAGCGCCTGGCCGAGTTTGTCCGGCTGGGACGGCCGGTGTCGAGCCTCGATCAGCTGGTGAGCGTGGCCACGGGCGAGCGGTCGGCGCTCCTGGCGCATTATGCCGATCTCTCTTCTCTCGTCACCTTTGCGCCGGCGCAGCTCGTCATCACGGCGACCGGCCAGGTGGGGGGCGAGGAGCCTCACGCCACCGTCGAGGAGCTCGTGGTGCCACTGCCAGACCGTCTTGCGGTGATCCGGAGGCGACTGTGGTGAGGTCCCGCGTGTTGGGTCTCTCCGTCGGCTCGGCCACGGTCGCAGCGGCGCTGGTCGAAGGGACATCGCTCCAGTGGGCGGGGACCGCGACGTACTCCGAGCTCGCGGACTTGTCCGAAGTGATCGCCCGCCTCGCCGGCGAGGCAGGGAAGCCGGTTAAACGTGTCCGAGTTGGGTTGGCCCGGGACGTGGTTCAGGTCCGCACCGTTCGTCCGGCACCTCCGCTCAAGGCTCGAGACGTCTCCCGGTACGTCGATCTCGAGGGCGCAAGACTCTTTCGGAAGAACGGCGTACCGTTGGTCGTGGGCGGCGTGCTAGTCGCCGTCACCAAGACCGAGCGCGCCCTCTGGGTGGCTGCCGCGACCGAGCCTTTGCTCAAGGCCATCGTCGACGGGTGTACCCAGGGCGGAATGACCATCGAAGCCATGGCTCCTTCCGCGGAGACTCTGCCTGCCGCCCTCGACATCGCGCCAGGAGTGACGGAAGTCGTGGTTCCCAATGGGAGGACCACCGAAACCCTGAGTGTCGGTGTGGGTGGGGTCTGGCAGAGCCGCTGGACTCGAGGGCTCAAGGAGCGAACGGGTACGTGGGTGCCGGCGCTGGCAGAGTCCAACGGGGACTCTCCCGCGGTGGCGCCGGCCTATGCGGCAGGTATCCAGTTGCCCACGCTGTCGCTCCTCCCCGACGGTCCCCGGGCGGCCCGTCGTCGCATGGACCGTCGCAGGCTCGCGGCGATCGCTTCGGCGGGCGCCGTTCTCTGGGTCCTGGCAGGCGTCGTTTTTCTCGGTCGATTGTCGGCCGCGCACTCGCGGGCCACCACGCTCCTGCAGGCGTTTCGCGGGGCGGCGGATTCCGCGCTCGAGGCCAGGCGGAACCTGAACGAGGGGCGGGCGACGCTGGCGATGATTGCCGCGGCGCGGGCGAACCGTTCCCGGATGCTGTCGTTGCTCGCCGGCCTGACCAAAGCCCTTTCCGATTCTGTGACGCTCGTTGCCCTCCAAGTCACTGCGGACCGCACAGTCCGCATCACGGGGCTCGCCCCGCGTGCCACGCAGGCACTCGCCCAAGTGGGGCGGGTGCCGGAGCTCACGGGGGCTGCCTTCGATGGGGCGGTGACGCATGAGGCGGTGGCCGGGATCGGTGATCGGGACCGGTTCACGATCGTCGCCCGACTGGTGCGTCCGTGAAGCCCCGCGATCGTCGTGCTCTCTTGTGGGGGGTTGGCGTCATCACCCTGGCCCTGGCCGGACTCCGCGGAGTCCCGGCGGCGGTCAGGGGCGTACGCGGCCTTCGAGAGAGGACCACGGAGCAAGTGGAGACCCTCGCCCGGGTGGAGGACGTGGTGATGCGAGGCCCGGCGGTCCGGGACTCCATGGCCCAGACGTTTCAGGAGATCGTCGCCCTCGCTCCCGATCTCGTTGAGGGCGAGGCGTCCGCCGATGCACAGGCCAGCCTCTCGGGCTTGGTCTCCCTCGCTGCGAACCGGGGCGCCCTCAAGATCGTGCGGGTCGACCCACTTCCAGACTCGGCAGCTGGTCCATTTCACCGGGTAGCCCTGCACGTGGAGTTCGAGGGTGACATGTCCGGACTCACCGGTCTCTTGGGGACGCTCGAGACGCACGCGCCGATTCTCACGATCTCAGCCTTTTCGCTCGAGACTCCCGACCCCGTTCCGCATCCGCGGATGTCCGAGGTGCTTCATGTCGCAATGGATGTGAGCGGCTACTACCTGCCGAGGACCAAATGAGGGGGGTGGGGATGTGGGGGGTGGGGGTGTGGGTGCTCCCGATGGCTGGAGGAGCGGCGTTGCTCGCGAGCGTGTTCGTGACCGTCGCGCCGAGTCAGGCTCTGGTTGTGAAGCGACGGGATGCGAGGCGACCGGATGTGGTCGCGAAGTACCCGGCGGATTCGCTGGCTCGGGTGGTGGCCGGTCGAGATCTCTTTCGGGCCGACCGCCGGGCTGCTGCGGTCCGCTACGATCCAACCCGAGGGGCCGCACCCCTCCCTGACGGGCCACCCAAGCCCCAACTGGCCGTGACGGGAATCGTGTGGGGCGACGAGCCCGAGGCGGTGCTGGAGGGCCTTCCGACGACGACCGGCCCTCGCGTGGTGCGCGTTGGGGACGCAATTGGCGGCGTGACGATCAAGCGGATCGAGCAAGGCCGGTTGGTGGCGGTCGGGTTCGATACGACGTGGACTCTCTCTGTGAGGGTACCGTGGAAATAGAGTCGGTTAGTCGGTTAGTCGGTTGGTCGGTCCGGATGCTGGGGTCGGTGGCGGTGGTACTAACCGCCTATCCGCCTAACCGACTAATCGCTCAGGACACGACCTCGGTCCGGAGTGCACACGACTCCGTACAGGTCCGTTTCGTCGACACGGATCTGCGGGCGGTGATTCAGGCGCTGGGGAGACACCTGCCGAAGCCAGTGATCGTCGGGCCGATTCCGGACGCTCGGGTGTCGATGGAAACGCCGGGGCCGGTGCCGCCGCCGACGTTGATCGCGCTACTCGCGAATCTGGTGCAGTCGCAGGGCCTCGAGTTCACCGAAGACAGTGTGGCGTACCGGGTGGGAGTGAAGCCGGCCGCCCCGACGGGCTCCCAGGCGCCCTCGGGGAATCCAACGCGACCTGACAGTTCCGTGCACCTCTTTGTGATCCGGCTCAAGCACGCTCGTGCCTCCGACGTCGCCGCGACGGTGAATCAACTGTTCGGCGGGAGCGGGGCCTTCGCTGGGAGTGGGAACACCAATACGCTCTCCGACGAGCTGCGGCGCAATCAAGTGCCCGTCCAGCAATCGCTCACCCCCGGGCCGGGGAACAACCTGGGTCAGCCTTCGGTGGGGAACGCCACGTTTGCGGGGAGCGTGACCATCGTCGCCGACGAGCTGACCAATGCGCTTCTGGTCCGGGCCAATGAGCACGACTTCACCGTGCTGAGCGACGCCGTCACACAGCTCGACGTACGACCGCTCCAGGTCCTCATCGAAGTGACCATCGTCGAGGCCCAGCACAACAAGAGTTTCTCCCTTGCCACGAACTTTCTTGTGCCGCCGCAGCCTGTGGATCATGGGGATGGGACCGTGAACGGGAAAACGACCAGCGGGAGTCTGGGTGACTTCGCGATCACCCTGCTCAACATCGGACACGCGAATATCTCGGCCGCACTGTCGGCGGCCGCGAGCAAGGGTGAAGTCCAGATCCTGTCTCGTCCGGTACTGCTTGCATCGAACAACACGGAAGCGCACATCCTGGTGGGAAGCCAGCAACCATTCGTTCAGGTGAGCCGGTCACTGCCGACGGACACGCCGTCGCGTGATCAGGTGGTCCAGTACGAGCCGGTCGGCACGAGCCTGACGGTGCGGCCGACGATCAACGAGGACGGGTACGTCTCGCTTGTCATTCATCAGGAAGTGAATTCCGCCACCACGGAAACCCAATTCGATGCGCCGATCATCTCTACCCGGGAGGCGTCTACGCAGGTTCTCGTTCGTGACGGCCAAACGATCGTCCTCGGCGGATTGACCGATCGCCAGCGTACCTCGACTCATGAGGGGGTTCCACTGTTGTCTTCGCTTCCCCTCATCGGTGGGCTCTTTGGGACCGCGTCCAAGACCACGGACGCGAGCGAGTTTTTCCTGTTCCTCACGCCCAGGATTCTGAGGACCGATGCGGATGCGGACACTGTTACCGCGCCCCACCTCCCTCCTTCGGGGGTCCGGTGATCCTGGGTGAGTCTGCGGGCATTCGCCGGGCCCTTGACCTGGCCAGGCGTTTCGCGGTCAGTCGCGTGCCGGTCTTGCTCGTGGGACCGCGGGGGTCGGGTAAGGAGCTCCTGGCCCGCTTTATCCACGAGCAATCGGGCCGTACGGGGGAGTTCGTAGACGTGAACTGCGGCGCCCTCCCCGAGGCCTTGGCCGAAAGCCTCCTGTTCGGGCATGAACCGGGCGCGTTCACGGGCGCACTCAAGGCTCATATCGGCTTGGTTCAGGAGTCCCATGGAGGGACACTGTTCCTCGACGAGTTTGGTGACCTGTCGCCCGACTGTCAGATAAAAGTGCTCAGGGCATTCGAGTGCGCGGAAATCCGACCTGTGGGAGCGCGCAGCAAGCGGCAGGTGGATCTCAGGATTGTTGCAGCCGCGCAGGGGAACTCCGAGGGCCCCAGTGTGGGGGAGGTGCTGCGACGGGACCTATTGGACCGGGTCGCCGTAGGAATTGTGACGCTGCCCTCTCTTCGCGACCGCGACCGCGATGTGGTGATACTTGCGACGCAGTTCGCGAAAGAGGAAGGACGCGAGCTCGAGCCGGGCGTCGAGGGTGTGCTCAGGAACTACCCCTGGCCTGGAAACGTGCGGGAGCTTCGAGCCGTGATCGCGCGCGCGGGTTGCCTGGTGGACAATGGCACTCTCCCGCCTTGGGCCGTTGCCGAGGCCATCGCGATGAGTGGGCATGTCGGGGGATCGGTTCATGTGCTCCCTTCAAGCCCCGCTGAGTGGGAGGCTCTGGGTACGCGGGAGCGATGGGTGGCGTCCCGGATGGCCAAGGCGTTGGGAGTCGGTAGGACCAGCCTCTTTCGGCTGTTGAAGGCGCAGGGAGTGTCCCTTCGAGGGCTTCGGAGTTCACCACCCGCGAACTAGAGAGTTCACTTCGAACTCTCGGCCTGCTCCGCAAGAAATGCAAGTTGTTGTCTCGCCAACACTATGCTGCCCAGTGTGTCCGGCACGATCCGTGCCTTGGTAAGAGGCAACCCCCTCCGGAGCTTGTCGTGTTCCGCACGCCGGTCCGCCCGTCCGCAGTCCTGGTGTCCCTGGTCGCGGTACTCCTCACCGGCACCCTCACAGATGCCGTTCTGGGTACTGCAGGCACCCGGGGGAGACCTGTCGCAGAAGGTCCCAAGTCTGCATCGAACTGCACGATTACCATTCCGTGCCCAGGCATATCGATCTCGCTTACTCCGACAGGGCTGACCGCCGCCCCAGAACAAGCAGGAACGTTCACCGCGACGTTATTCAATGACACTCCGGCGGCAGAGTCGATCGCCGTAAAATGCGTGACCCTCAGCAGCCAGTTTCCATGCGCCGCGACCAACTTGGGCACGTATTGGGTACCCGGCAGCCAGAACGTGACGCTGAACTACACGACAAAGGGGATGGGGTTCTTCAAACAGAAGCTCATCGGGACGGTCCCAGGGCAAGACCCGAAAATGTTGGTCGGCACCCAGTGGTTCTGGTCTGCCGACACCACCTTTCGAACCGTCACCGTCAGTGGAATCTCGATCGGATCCGTAATGACGCCCGGGGTCGGACAGATCATCAGCTCAGCGGACACCATTCTGGTCGTCTTCAACCATCCGTCCGGAGTAGACTCGACAACTTTCAAGATGAATCTGAACGGTGCCGATGTAACCTCCTCCGCCCACCGCACCCACAACTCCATCTACTTGACGGGGATGGCACTTCGAGACAGCGGGAACGTGCTCAGTGCGTACGGGTGTGCAGTAAATGGACGCTGTGACTCAGTTCCGTCGGTGAGCTTCGTGGGAATTCCGTCGTCAACGCCGCCGAACATGGCTTCCTGGTTGGCGGACGATTCGCTCCCGATTCCGAACGACGTCTTTACCGGCCTCGAGCTCCCCGGAGCCCTTCCGGAGCCACCAGACAGCCTGAAGGGCTGCCCAGTTCACCCTGGCGATCCGGAGTTCACGTTCAATGGATCGTACCTGAGTCAGCCCAATGGCCTCATCGCCGCCCCGCTGAAATCCGCCGCAAGCGCAGATACGATCCTGGAAGTCGTGACCTCCAATCACGACTACGTCCCTTCGGATTCCAACAGCGTCTGCAGCAAGATCACGTATCTGGCAGACACGCTTTACGACTGGTCCTTCTGGACGGGCTTGGTGCCCTCTCCGCAGAGCGATTCCATGTGGGCAGTTTACCCGTACACTGACGGAACCCCAGTTACCAGTCCTCCGGGTGGTGGCGGTTTTGGCCGCATTCAGGCCGGCGGTGGCAACGGCGGTGGTGGAAACGGGAATGGAGGAGTCAAGGGGAACCATGGCGGCAACGGGAATGGCGGTGGGCCTACTCCGTTCCTCCTTGCCGCGGGCGCCATGAATCCTGACTCGGTGGAGATGTGGTTGAACGGAACTCAGGTGGTTCGTCATGGCGTGGCGATCGACACCTTCGTGCGCAAGGTGCAGAACGTGCCCCTCACGGCCGACTTCAAGTTCAGCGCGAACGATCCCTTGATGTACAAGTACGACGTCCAGCATCCGGACTCCATCGGCTCACCGCATGGAGGCTGGAACGAGCTGATTGCCAGCATGTCTGATTCCACCGGCCATCGGACCAAGGGGCGCACCCGGTTCATCCAGCTGAAGCCGTTCCCGCGCACTCCGCTGGCGATTACGCCCCTTCGCACCTTCAGCAAACTCTCACAGGGCGACTGCATTGCCTTCGGCGCACTCCAGTGTGGCGGCATCATGCTCACGCAGACCATTCCAGGATTTGTCACGCGGGACAGAGATCGCAGCCTCCACCTGGTATATCGATCCAACTCGCAACGCGCTCCGGCCATCCTCCCGTTGCAGCTGAACACCGGCGCGTTCCAACAGACCCCGGATTCCTTCATCGTCTTCTCGAAGGCGACTGGAACGTCGACGGTGGACTCCCTCCACTACTTCGGCGATACCATCGTAACGGGGGCGCAAGGCAGCCGCCCCGGGCTTCACCGGCTGTGGTCTCAGACGATGATCCTCGGCGCCCAGCTCAACCCGCCCGATACGGGGAACGCCAGAATCCGGCCCGATTCGATCGTGGTCCGCGCGAAGTACGATACGTCGACTCAGGACAACCTCATTGTCCAGGAGGTCACGCAGATATACCTCACGGACAGCAATAGCACCCGTGTCGGCTCGGGCTGGCAATTGGCGGAACAAAGTCGCTTGATCCTCGGACAGATGTCACAAGGTGATACGGCTGCGATCTTGGTCGATGGTGACGGCTCTTATGAGACGTTCCTGAAGGTGAACCACCTGTGGGTCAGCCCGCCGGGCGAGACCGGGCATCTCTTGGACTCTACGTCAACGTCCTTCCAACCTGCCGGTCACGTCTTGTACCTCCAAAGCGGCGCCAGTATTGGGTTCCGGGCGACTGACGGGCGTCAAGTATGGACCGCCGATCTGCTGGGGAACCGCACCCGCTTTGTCTACGCATCGCCAACGAGCAGTCGACTCGACTCGATCGTGGATCCCAGCCGCATGGCCTATCGGTTCAAGTACAACACCTCGGGAAGCGGAACGAATCTGGTTTCCGATATCGTGATGCGGGATTCCGCCGGCGACACCGCCCGGGTCGCAACCCTCGCCTACAACTCATTAAACCAGCTCCGAAGTGTGACGATCTGGAGGAGTGCATCACAGGGCGACTCGACGCGGTTCGCCTACCAGAGCAACCGGTTCTCGGGGGCATTTATCGATTCGATTATCGATCCACGTAACCCGGGCACTGGAACACCGACGATCGTGACCACGGTTGCATACGACACGGTGCTCTACACGCCCGAAGCGGTCACGCGACCGAAGGATCGATTGGGCACCCTCACAGAGTGGTACCGCGACGTGTGGCGCCGGGCAGTGCCGACGGACAGCTTCGGCAGGCGGTGGGGCGGCGTAGCGCTGCCCCAAGCAGGATTGCTGTATCCGAGCGATCTGAAGGCCACGCACGTCGATTTCTCCAACCAACCGACGGACGTCATGGTGGACCGGTTCGGGGCTCCGACCCGCGTGGATCAGATCGCCCCGCCACCCGCGTATGCCGGGGGGTTCCTCATGATCAGCCGCGGTTCCGACGATATCCGCGTCATCACCCGGGATACGATGGGTCGGGTGGTGAAGATCGTGCACGACCCCGACTCGACGGCATTGAGCGATTCCGTCATGTACACCTATGACGCGCTGGGCCGGGTCGACACGATCGCCCGCAGCACGTTGCTCTACCCGGCGGGTTCTCGAGTGCTCGATACCACCACGTTTGTGTTCGATTCCGTGCCAGTGGGGACGGCGGGGCAATGGTGCTCGCGGATGAAGAGCATGCAGGACCCGATGAAGGGTGTAACGACGATCACCTATGCCATGACAGGCGCCGGCGCCTGCCTGCCGACAAAGACCCAGGACCTATCTGGCGATACCACGCACTACACGTACGGAACGCTCAGTGCGGGGGTCTCGTCGGGAGTCCGCCCCGTCTCGATCGGCGATGCGACGGGCGTGGTGACGTCAGCCCAATATGACTTGCAGACCTGGAATACCTCGGTCAGCATCGTCTCTGCGGCTCACGACACGTCTCGGATCTACTACGACCCCTTCGGGCGCCCTGACTCGAGCTTCGACGGAGTCAAGGCGCGCACGGCTACTTACCACGACCTGTCAGGGAGGATCACGGGTACCCGGACGGGGAGGGGATCGGGCTCCGCAACCGCCGTGACGACCCGTGACGCGGCGGGCAATACCATTCGGGTACGTGTGTTCGCCGGGCAGGCGGGCAGCGGCAACGACACGTTGCCGATTGCGGGCACTACCATAGACACGACGGCCTACTTCTATAACAACCTCAGCCAGGTTGATTCGAGTCTTACGCCGGGCCACCGCAAGAGCGCCTACACCCGGGACGCACGCGGCGCGCCGATCTGGGAGTACACAGGGAACGGGTCGTACATCACGCATCTCTACGACTGGCAGGGGAAGCAATTCTACGAGAACACCAGCCCCACCACACCCGGCTCCTCTTACGACGGTCAGCCATTTGCCAGCGCCGCCGTCACGGCCTTGTACGACAGCATCGGCTTCGCTGCCGGGGCCACGCTGAGCAGTGGCCAGCTACACTCCGTCACCTACGACGGGAAGAGTCGCGTTAGAAGCATGGCCACCCAGGACGTCGGTCTGGGGTCACAGATCCTGTACCGCGGGTACGGGTACAGTCGGACGAATCAACTCGCAGTCGACACCCTGGTGCTCAACGCGGGAATCACCGTAGTGCGGTCGTATCAGTACAACCGTCGTGGCCAGCGTACCCTGGCCACGACGAGAGTACAGCCGACCAGCGGCTCGGTGGTCGATTCCGTGGACGTCACTCACTACTACTACGACAGTTTGACCGCGCATCTCGACTCGATAATGGAGACCGTCGACTCCATTGATACGGTGGCTCGGGTAAGGTGGCGCTACGACCTGGCCCAGCGGGATACGCTCCGTGGGACGATGGTCTTCGGAGGCGGGAGCCACACGGAGTTGACGACTCGGTACCAATACGACAATGCCGGGCACCTATCGTTGATACAGACGTCAACGCCCGCCGGCACCTGGTACCAAATGGGCAGCACGACCTACGACGCTGTCGGGCGCCTGGTCGGCTCGTCTGAAACGGGTCCCTGTGCCGCCAGCACGCCGACTTGTCACGTCAGCCGCACGGACGTGGAGCAGTATGATTCTCTGGGTACCGGCCGGTTGATGTACTCGAGCAATTCAGACGGGGACTACTACTGGGCGTACGACGCCTTCGGGAATCGCTTGAACGAGGTGTGGACCCGACACGTGGATCCGACTGGCACGGGGAGCGATACGTCGAAGTACGCTGTGGACAACAGTCTGTCCCGCACATTCAACACGGGGGTCAGCGGATTGATCAACCATTTCTACAACGATCAGGCGGGAAACCGCCTCATGCAGCGGGACAGCGCCAACTTCGGCGGCACGGATCTCGGCGTGCGGTACGGGATGACGTACACGGCGAAGAACCAGCTCTTCTTCTCCGCGGTCCCATCGGCCCAGTCCGCTCACGGGTTCGACCTTGCCTGGAACTGGTACGACCCCACCGGCCAACGGGTCATTACCAAGACCGACTACGAGTCGTCCTGGAACGGGTCCAAGTCTCCGAGTGACTCCACGGGCACGTGGACCTACTACTTCTACGATGGCTCAGACGTTGCCCTCACTCTGGCGAAGATCGGGGGGACGTGGAAGGTCACGTCGCGATACCTGACGGGCGGCGTGGATCAGCCCCTGGCGGGGCGCTTCGTGAATCTCGGCGGCACGGTTGCGGAGAACCTTGGGTTGGTGGAGGACAAGCAGGGGACGACGCTCGCGGCTATGCTGCCGAGCGGGTCGCAGGAGTCGAACGCCATCTATTATGGAAAGAACGCGTTCGGTGCCTTCATTGCGACGCCGAGCGGGCTGGGGAGCCAGGGGAGTACGATTGGGTCGCAGACGGGGTTTGGGGGCGCCAGCACGCCCAGTAGTAGTACGGGGTTTACATACATGCGGAATCGCTGGTATGATCCTCAGACCGGACGCTTCCTGACGCAGGATCCGATCGGGCTCGCGGGTGGGGTGAATCTCTACGCGTACGCGGGCAACAATCCAATCAGCTACAACGATCCCTTCGGCCTCGTCGCGATGGAGTGCCCGCCGAACTGCGGCGGTCAAGGCCCCGGGAAGCCGCCTGTCGATGTGCCGAACGGCGGTAACGGTAATGGGTGGAAATGGAATCCCGATCCGAACAACTCGCGCGGTGGGAGCTACGGTCCGGAAAAACCGGTGCAGGGTCAGAGTCAGCCCTCTGCAAGTTGGGAGGACCCGACAACCAAGGGAGGGACCGGTCACTGGGATGTTGATGACGGTCGGGGCAGTCGTCAGAGGTACGACGAGCACGGCAAACCGATCAGTGCCGATGAGGCACACGGAAAGAGTCCCGGCGGCTCTTCTAACTCTCTTTCCCAGCTCTGGCAGCGCTTGAAAGACTGGGCAATCGGTCCAACGTCAACACCGCAGCCCCTGGACGGCAATCCCACCGTTTTGGTGCCGCCTTTCATAAACGTCGCACCGGGCATGCTACCCCTGACTGGTCCCGGAGTGGTGCCCATTGGTGGACTGATACCAGGGTTCGTATTCTAGGCAAGGGACGTGACAGCATGGGAGAACGAATGAAGTTTCTTGATGAGCGTGGCGCCAGCGAATGGCTTTCCGACCATCCACCCGGAGGTGCTCACCAGTGGGAGGCCCTAGGGAGGCAAGCGTCGCTGCGTATCCCGGGAGACGCTGGAAAGAAGGTCGCGATTGCCCGTGCCATCGTGGCTGTAGCGATGGAGCGAAGTGCGGCCTGTCTGCTGCGCGTCCGAGGCTATGGAATCTGGCCTTCGAGCGAGCTGCCTGAGCTCTATTATGCTGTGCGCCGTGACTTGGGGGACCCCAGGCGGTTAGCTGATGCTCCCTACCACGCGTTCGGAGCAGAGGACAAGGCGGCCGCTGAGTGTTTCATCGCTCTTACCTTGTATTTCTCGTGGGATGCTGAGCTCTATGTACCCGCTCGACCGTCTCTCATGTTGGCGGTGAGCAATGATGAGGTGCTCGATCTGAAGGGAGAAACGGGGGAAGCGGTGCGCGCCCCTGTAGAGACTCTGGCGGCGCTAGGGATGTCCAGGCGCTAGCCACTGCCTCGCTGAGTAGCCGGGGGTCACATCTGGGGACGACCTCCCATTGAGGGGTAGCACCTGCGGGGCGATCACACGTCAGTCGCCCCGCAGGGTGTTCTTGGCCGTCTGGAGAGTTCCCCGTAGCGTCTCCTGCCACATGTCCCCGAGGGATCGAACCAGCCTAACCCAGTCCTCCGGTCGGTCGTTGTGATCTCGGATGAGTCGCGCCGTCGGCGGCTCCTGGCCCCCGGCTCCGAGTTCGCGGTCAGCTGCGAGGAGCGGGCTAAGTAGGAAAGTCGTCAGTCGCCTTGTGAATTCCTCTTCCGTTGCCTTGCCAACGATGGGCCGCTCGGCGCTCGGGGGCAGCGAGTCCAGCCAGTCCTCCAGCGTGACAAAGACCTCGTACATCGACCATGCGGCGAACGGGATGAGCACCTCCCGATATCGAACCGGGACGCGGCGCGGCTCGAGCGCGCGCGGATCAGGGGCGAGCAGCCCAACCCGCCCCGACGCGGGGACCGCTTCGGGGGCTTGGGCATCCGTGAACCACTTCGGGTAGATGTGGTAGGGCTTCCGCAACGCTTCGATCGTCTCAGCGCTCGGGTTGGTCGTGCGCCCCGTATACAGGTCCCGGATCGTCGGGTAGGAAAGGCCCGTCACGCGACTGGCCTCGCTGAGATTCCCCTCGTGGGCCAGGTCCACCAACCGCCGTACTCGCCGCGTAATGACGGCGGTCGCCCTTGGCCGATTGGTACGCGGTCGTCCGACGCGTCGCGGCATATCCGTCTCCTCTCTTGACATAAAATGATTTCGTGCTATTCTAGGGCCGTCGTACTGATGGCGCAAGCACGAGGGAGCACATGGCAGAGGCGCGGTACATCAAGGTGGCGGAAGCGGCCCGACGCTTGGACCTGACCCCGGAAACGATCCGCAAACGGATCAAGGCGGGGGACCTCCCCGGGGTTTGGCTCGGCGCACACCTCCGCGTCGATTGGCCGACGCTGGAGGCACAGCTGATCCGGGAGGGCCCTACGCTCTGGCGTCCACCGGGCGATTTCCACAAAGAGCGACAAAGACCACCGGGAAGGAATCGAAACCGCGCGTAATCGCGCGGTTTCGTGCGTTTCGGAGTGGCTTTCTAGGATATGAGGCGAATGCGGAGGAATCAGGACATGACAGTACGACTGCGGGACTCGGTCCTACTGGCTCTTGAGCCAGGCTTGGAGGAGGAGTACGACGGCCTCGGGGGTGGGAGATTCCCCAGCGACCCAGCGGCGCACGGTGCGGGGATTCACGAGGATACGGCGCGAAAGATCCATCTGGGAGAGCTTCAGCCGCTTGAGGATGCGTCGGAGCTCCTGCGTAGTCATCGGCATGGCTCAATCTACCGACAGACAGGCCATTGCGCCCGGGGGCGATACGCCCTAGGCTTCCCGTCAGCAATCCGACGGACGGAGGATGCCGTGACGCGACCCCTAACGATGACTCGACGATTGCCCGGTTTCCCGCCCGAGGAGGTCGCCCGGCTGGAGCGTGACGTGCGGCTCCTCGATCGCGTCCGGGCGGCTGGGATCACCCTGAAGCGTCACGGGGACGACTGGCTCGGAGTCTGTCCCCTCCACGACGACGGGGACGAGAACTTGGTTGTCTCGGCCCGGACCAATCGCTGGGCCTGCCGGGCGTGCGGGACCGAGGGTGGGGTCGTGGAGTGGGAGGTCCAGGTGACCCGCGTGAGCTACCGGCACGCGGTCGAGCGCCTTCGCCAGAGTCTCGCCGAGGGAGCTCGCCCCCAGCTCGCACTCGACCCCGCGGCCGACGATGCGACACTCCTCGCCCAGGTGGTCCAGTTCTACCACGAGACGCTGCTCACTTCCCCCGAGCCCCTCGCCTATCTCGCGCGCCGAGGCTTGGAGCACCGGGGCGCCATTGAGCACTTCCGGCTCGGCTACGCGACGCGCACGCTCGGCTACGCCTTGCCCCCCAAGAGCCTCAAGGCCGGGCGTGCGTTGCGAGAGCGCTTGCAGGTCCTCGGGCTCTTGCGGCCCTCAGGGCACGAGCACTTCACCGGCTCCTTGGTCGTGCCGGTGCTCGGCTCGTCGGGCGAGGTGCTACAGGTGTACGGGCGCAAGATTCGGGGCGACCTGCGGCCGGGGACCCCCTTGCACCTGAGCCTCCCGACCTTGCCCCAGCTCTGGAACCTTGGGGGGCTCAAGGACTCGGGCGACGTGATCCTCTGTCAGGGGATTCTTGACGCGCTCACGTTCTGGGTCGCCGGCTTCCCAAACGCGACTGCAAGCTCCTCGGGCGAAGTGAGTCCCGAGCAGCTTGCCAGCTTGCGCGAGCTAGGCGCCAAGCGCGTCATCCTCGCGCACGCGCGCACGCAAGCTGGTGACGAGGCCACAAGGAAGCTGGCTCGCGAGGCTACCGGGCTGGGGCTCGCGAGCTACCGGCTCCAACTCCCTCAAGGGCTCGACGTAAGTGCGTACGCCGTCAAGCTGGCCGAGCCCGCGCGCGAGCTGGGCGAGCTGGTTCGTCACGCCGTGTGGCTCGGCGCGGGGGAGCTCGCTGCGAGCATCCCCCAGCTTGCTCCCCAGGCGGTGAACTCGGTGGCGTCAGTGGTGACGCCCGAACCAGGTGTGGCCGATCCCGAGCCGAGCTTGTCGGTCGTCGGCGACGAGCTACAGCTCGCGCGCGGCGAACGTCGGTACCGGGTGCGCGGCTTCCGGTCCGAGCAATCCCCGGCCTTGCGTGCGCAGTTGCTCGTGCAATGCGGGCAAGCTCGGTACTTGGACACGCTCGACTTGGCGAGCGCGCGGGCACGCGCGGGGTTTGTCGCTGAAGCTTCCCAAGAGCTTGGCTGCGAGCCTGGCCTGGTCAAGCAGGACGTGGGACACCTGCTCCTGGAGTTGGAGACGCTCGCGGATCGGACGCGGGTGGGCGAGCCGGTGCAAACTACACCCGAGCTCCCCGTGCCTGGGGACGGCTTGACTGAGTCCGAGCGGGACGCGGCGCTCGGCTTGCTTCGCGACCCCCAGCTCTTGGATCGGATTGCGCAGGACGTGGAGACGGCGGGGGTGGTCGGGGAGCGCACCAACGTCTTGGTGGCCTACCTTGCGGCGGTGTCCCGCAAGCTGCCGAGCCCGCTCGCGGTGATCGTCCAGAGCGCGAGTGCGGCGGGCAAGACCAGCTTGGTGGACGCCGTGCTCGCCTTCGTGCCGCCCGAAGACCGGGTCCACTATGCGGCGCTCACCGGCCAAGCGCTCTACTACGTCGGCGAGACGGCGCTCCAACACAAGGTCCTGAGCATCGCCGAGGACGCGGGGGCCGAGCGGGCGAGCTACGCGCTCAAGCTGCTCCAGAGCGAGGGGGAGCTGGCGATTGCGTCGACCGGTAAGGATCCCCAGACAGGGAAGCTCGTCACGCATACGTACCGGGTGGCGGGCCCGGTCCAGCTCATGCTCACCACGACGAGCGCCCAGCTGGACGAGGAGCTCGCGAACCGGGCGGTGGTCTTGAGTGTGGACGAGAGCCCGAGCCAGACCCGGGCGATTCAGGCCCGCCAGCGGGAGGCGCGCACCTTGGCAGGGGTGCTCGCGCGGACCGAGCGTGCCGAGCTGCGCGCGCTGCACCAGAACGCGCAGCGCCTCCTCCAGCCGGTGGCGGTGGTGAACCCGTACGCCCCGAGTTTGCGGTTTCGGGATGGCCGGACCCGGACGCGGCGGGACCACGAGAAGTACCTCACGCTGATTGATGCAATCGCCTTGCTGCACCAGCACCAGCGCGAGCGGAAGACAGCTACCTGCGGGGAGCGGACCCTCACCTACATTGAGGTGACCCCGGCCGATATCGCGTCGGCGAATCAGCTCGCGAGCCAAGTCCTCGGCCGCGCGTTGGACGAGCTACCTCCGCAGACGCGCAGCTTCCTGACCGCGTTAGACAGGTGGGTGGCAAGCCAGGCCGAGGCGCGCCGGGTGCCCCGCGAGGACTTGCGATTCAGTGGCCGCGAGGCTCGCGAAGCCGTCGGGCTCGGCCCCACGCAGGCCAAGCTCCACCTCCATCGGCTCGTCGAGCTGGAGTACGCGCTCATGCACCGGGCCTCGCGGGGCGTGGGAGTCTGCTACGAGCTCCTCCCGGTCAGCCAGCCTCCGCACGCCGACTCGGAGCTTGTCGAGGTGGCAGTACGACCGGAGTCGGCCGGACCCAATGGGGGGTCGGTCGGCCCTCGGTCGGGGGATGGCCGGACCCCGCGGCGTGGACGGAAGTCTCGACGCGCGAACGCCGTAGCGCCGAGCGGGTCGGACGGGTCGGTCCTGCACATTCGGCCCCGCGAGGAGCCCGGGTCGTAGTCGTAGCATGAGCCTTCCCTTTCGGCGGCCGCTCCCCGATCCCCACGCGCTCCTCGCGCTCGTGGACGAACACGCGGTGTGGCTCGCCGGGACGGGCTACGCAAGGACCACGGTCCGCAGTCGCCGCGCGAGCCTCCGGCACTTCGCCCTGTGGGCGGCCGAGCGCGGCGTCACCTATCCCCAGCAACTCACCCTCAGTGTGTTGGAGCGATATCAGCAAGCGTTGACCCAGGTCCGGCTCAAGGACGGTCGTCCGCTCTCCTGGGGCGCGCAGTCCCACGTCCTCGGCGCGCTGCGCCGCTTCGGGCAGTGGCTCGTCCGCACCCACCGCCTTCCCGCAAACCCGGCCCAAGAGCTCGTGCTCCCCCGTCGGCCCCGACACCTCCCCCACGCCGTCCTCTCGGCCGAAGAAGCCGAGCGGGTTCTTGCGCAACCGGACCTCCGGGACCCCATCGGCCTGCGGGACCGGGCGCTCATGGAGGTGCTCTACTCGACGGGGATTCGGCGCGCCGAGGTGCTCCACCTCCAATTGCCCGACTTGGATGTGGGGCGGGGTGTGCTGTTCATCCGGGAGGGGAAGGGGCGGAAGGACCGCGTCGTCCCGATCGGGGACCGAGCACTGGCCTGGGTGGACCGCTATCTCCGGGACGTGCGCCCGGCGCTTGTCGTCCCCCCTGACCCCAACGTCCTGTTCCTGACGCGGCGCGGGAAGGCACTACGCGAGAACCGGCTCACAGAGCTGGTCCACCGTTACGTTCAGGCGGCCGGCATCGGAAAGGAGGGGAGCTGTCATCTCTTCCGGCACACGATGGCGACCCTACTTCTCGAAAACGGAGCCGATGTGCGGGAGGTCCAGGAGATGCTCGGCCACAGCCAGCTGTCAACGACCGCGCTCTACACCCATGTCGCGATTGGGCGGCTGAAGCAGGTGCACAGCGCGGCGCATCCGGCCGAGCGGGGAAACCCGCAGGGTTCGGCCCCTCTCTCTTGACGGAGCGTTGACCCTCGTATGGTGGTATTATCACGCACCTCCGAAGGCAGGGAGGGACGGGAGGCATCAATGGCAGACGTCCAGAAAGAGATTGCCGCCTACGAGGCGATGAAGCAGGAACTAGAGGCCACGCACACGGGTCGCTGGGTCGTATTCCACGACCAGAAGCTCGCGGGCGTGTATGACGCGTTCGAGACGGCCGCAGAGGATGCCGTAAGGAAGTTCGGGCGCGATACGTACCTGATTCGGCAGGTTGGGGCTCCACCCGTGACACTCCCCGCGTCGGTCATGTTCCACATCTCGTAAGTGCCTACCACCAAGTGCGGCTTCAATGATGGCCCGAAGGGCGCCGGGGCTGACCTCCTGTCCACCTGGGGGCCGACCATATTCGTAAATATTGGCTTCGACTCCGCCTATCGAGCTGGTCCCAAGGTGGTTCCGGTACCCGGCCTCCGCGACGTTCAGGCGCTCGTCGACACGGGCGCGAGTGAGTGCTGCATCGATAGTCTCCTCGCGACACAGCTGAACCTACCTGTTGTCGATCGACGCAAGGTCTCCGGAGCGCACGGTGCCCAGGAAGTCAACATGCATCTGGCGCAGGTGCACGTTCCGACATTGAGTTTCACCATGTACGGGGTGTTTGCGGGAGTCCACCTTGCGGCGGGCGGTCAGGTACACCGCGCGCTCATCGGACGGACGTTCCTCCGCCACTTCACGATGAGCTACGAGGGGCGGACGGGGACCGTAACGTTGTCCAACGACTAGCTCTACCAGCGACACCCAGCCAGGACCGTACCTTCCTTCCCCTTGCTGAGTAAACCGTCAGCCTCCAAGCTTTGCATGCGTGCAAATCTTCAACGAGCGTCTTGCAACCGTGCTCCTTAACGACCCGGGTGTCAGCGCATGACCGATCGAACTCCGCTACTAGAGGCATTCTTTGAGCCCGTTACGTCTTCTGTCTTAGGGACAACCTTGGGGACAGAGACGTTCACCAAGACGGGCGGGGAAGGATCCGACCGGGACGAACGTCTCTCATCTCTTGGCACCGAAACACTCACACGCGCGCGCGAGGAATCAGACCTCGACGAGTCGGGGGGGAAAGACGTCGAGGCAGCCCTGCTCGGAACGGAGACCGGTACCGCAACCAGAGAGGAGATGGATCAGGATGTTCCCCGGACCAGCTCCTGCCTTGGCACACAGACATTTACCGAGGTTCGCTCCGAACAGCCAGACCAGGACGCCATGTCGACAACGTCCCGGCTTTGGGAGAGTGTCATCCTCTGATCCTACTTCTCTCAAATCGACTGGACGCCACTGCAGACTTCTTTGAGAAACGACTGCGTGCGGCGGGCGCGGAGTACTCCCGACTCGACACGGACTGCTTGGCCTCTACTCCCGTCTCCTTCCATGTAGAGTCCGGGTATCACTCAGCCAGTTTTGGAGTAGCCGAATCGCTCGTACCCATTGAGCAAGTCACTGCCATTTACTACCGGCGACCACAGCCTCCCCCTCTCCCGCCCGAGCTTGAGCCGAACCTGCGCTCCTGGGTCGAAAGTGAGCTGAGGCGTACTTGGGGTGGAATTCTCGCCTGTAATCCTAGGATCAAATGGGTAAACCACCCTCTCTCCATCAGCGGAGCCAGCTACAAACCCGAACAACTTGCTCGCGCGCAGCGATTTGGATTGCAGGTCCCGGAGACCTTGATAACCAGCGACCCTGCTGAAGCACGGAGATTCTGCGAGCGGCATGATTGGCGGGTTGTTGTGAAGCCGGTAGGGCATGGTGAGGTACGTGGCCGCTCCGAGGTTGATGATCAAGTCGTGTATACGAATCTCCTTGATGAATCACGATCTAACCTCCTTGAGCGTGTTGTCTCGTGTCCCACTCTCTTCCAGCAGTGGATACAGAAGGAAGTTGATGTCCGCATAACAGTTGCCGGCAACAAGTGTATCGGTGTTGCCCTTCACTCCCAAGAGCGAGAGGTCAGCTTGGTCGACTGCCGCCGAGACAACATGACCGGGATGCGGTATTCCCTCTTGTCGATTGGCGAGGAACTCGAAGGCACCCTCGTCGCGCTGGTCGGCTCCTATGGCCTCCACTTCGCTGCAATTGACATGGCCCGAGACTTTCACGGACGGTATTGGTTTCTTGAGTTGAACCCCGCAGGACAATGGGCATGGCTTGAGCAGGCCGCTGGCGCTCCGATTTCAGAAGCACTCATTGAGTGTCTTGCGAATGACTGAAAGGACCTCGCGGCGGGGACTGATTTCCTGGGCCGAAGGGCTTGAAACAGGCTTTACCTATGCAGTGGACCTGTTGCTTCTAGCCTTGCTGTGGATTGCGCTTGTGCCGCTGAGGTGGCGCGATGTCCGGTTGCGAAAATACGACCGTGGGATTGCATCAGCACCGGACCACGACGTGGCTCCTGCTGCGGCCGAACTGCTGTTCAAGACGGAGCGAGAAGATAGCGCCGTGACGGACGAGAAGACGCGGCTTCTGCTCACGTTGACAACCTCTCTGACGACAATCGCGCTCGTCTTTGGCGGTCAGGTGCAGCCGCGGTGGCTGTTCGTTGGGCTCGTCGGTCTCCTTATCGCATCCGTGTTGCTATGCTTGAGTGTCTTCGAAGTTCGGCGAGGTATGATGTTGCCGACGCCAGAGGATAGCTCGCATAGGGACCGAAGCCGAGAATGGGCTCGCGATCTTATGGCCTCGTATTACGCCAATCGAGCGACCCATGCTTTTCGAGTAGACCGATATCGGGCGGCTCTCCGGTATTTCCGCCTCGCCCTTCTCTTGACTCCCGTTCTAGCTGCCTTGAGCAAGCGTCAAATTGACCGGGACGCCCCAGGCCGCAGTCCGGTAATTCTTGTGAACAGCCCAGGGTCGCTCGTCGTGTCGGATACACTCAGGTGCGCGACAGCGCACTCCACGCAACACTGCGAAGGGGAGGTGCAAGGTTTGAAGGACGCAGGGGCGCGATGAACCTGGTCTCGTGACGCCCTGACGGTCCGACATAGACAGTCAGCCTTCAGAACGCCCACCCCTCAGGCGGCAGAATCACGGTGCGTTCGAGCTCTCGGCATTCATTCGCCGCTACGTCGTGCGTGTGCCCGCTCTTGACCTCACGCCACAGGGGCCCATAGAAGCCCGTGCACAGGCGCACGAGGTAGGTGTGCCGGTTGAATACCGTGAGGCGACACAACATGGGTGGCCGCATACCTGGGCTCCAGAACAGCACCACGACATGGTACGGAGGAGGATCGCCCCCTTTGCGTTGTTCGATGAGCGCCCCAGGCTGCGGCTGAACGAAGGTTGGCGGGCGTCCCTCACCGTATCGTACGAACCGACGTACGTCTTCGAACTCTGGTCGGCGCGCGAACTCAGCGCCCTGGCTGAAGGCCAGATAGTTCACGGCAATCTTCGCGACGGCGCGAGCGAGCACGTCGTCGAAGATCCAACTGACACTCACTTCGGCGGGGCCGGTATGGCTCAGCTCCGGATCGAATACCTTGCCCTCCAGGGGGACACCCCGAGCCCGCATCAAGGCCATGAGGCGCACGGTATCCTCGTTTGAGCCAACAACGTTCTTTACCCCTGGCTCATACTCTCCTTCGAAGCGCGATGCGAGGTCCCCACTCGCCTGCAGTTCTTCTTCCGTGAAATAGTCCCAGCCGGTACCGTTTCGCCGTTGGAATCCAACTTGGGTAACTAGGCGTCCGCCTACCCTATCCTGGCCTGGAGGCGGGGCTGTGATCTCCACGTACGCGCCTCCAAGAATGGAGCCGTCCTGCGGTTGGCGTATGCGGATTCGGTCTTTAAACATCCCGCGACTTTTCTTGGGATCCTTTACACCGTGGACAAGACGGAGCACAGCTTCGATGCTGTCACGGGCGAACACTCTGTCGATGTGGTCGCCGAAAGACTGATTGCAGTCCCCGCACACGGAGTCGTGAAGCGTGAGCGCGTTCTTAAAGTGGCCGAACGCGTCTTGGAGTACGTGTTCCCGAGTGAATCCACCGGGTGGGTTCGTGCGGGCGCAGTAGAGGCAAGTCGGCATCTGGTCAAACCTACTTGCCAGCGGGCGCTCGACGGACTCCCCCCGGCGAACCTCGCGTTACGGGTTCTTCGGGCGCATCTTACGACCAAGGCCGCGCAGCGTCGGGACGGCGGAAGCGTTGGCGCCTGCGTTTTTCAGGGTCAGCGAGTACGACCGTGAGCTATCCGGTGTTTCCTGACGCAGGATCCGATTGGGCTCGCGGGCGGGGTGAATCTGTATGCGTACGCGGGCAATGATCCGGTCAGCTATGACGATCCGTTCGGTCTCTGCCCCGAGTGGATGAGTAAGAAGGACGATGGCGGCGGCGACTGCGATTACAATGGTGACGGGACCGTTCAGCCTAGCGAGATTGCTGCACACAAGTCGGCGACCGCAAGTAGCTCGCTCGCGAGTCTTGGATGGAGCATCCTGGGCGTCTTCAACACCATTATCGAGTCTCCTCGTGGAGAGGCGGCTCTTAATGGCGTCCTCTCGATGGGGGGCGGCGAGGAGGAAGGACCTGCTGGTAGGACAGCTGGAGGCAGGGCGACCGACGAGCATGGCAACCCGATCGGTCCGAGCGGCAAGCCTCAGGTTGACCGCGTCGAACACTCAACGAGAAAAGCCGCGAAAGACGCGGCGCGCCAAGAGGGGAAAGGCGCACCTGTCAATCACCCGTCCCCGACGCGAGGGAACAAGCACTTCCATCCCACTGATTCCGAGGGGAAGAAGCTCCCGGGGAGCACTCATCACGAGTATCCTTGAGGGCATGGGAGCTAGAGAGGTCTGGATTGGGCTGATAGAGGTGCGGCACCAGCCGGGTGCGGGCGTGCTCATGGACCGTAACAAGGCCTTCACGAACGGCCTAGCATTTGCTTCAAACGAGAAGGAATATGAAGCAGCCGTTCGGGGTTCGCTCGCGAGGTTGGGCTTTGATGTGGTTTCAGTTGAGGAGCCAGAACCTTTGGCTCATCGCCTCCAGGAGTTTACAGTAGATCCAGAGCTGCTCAAGCTCGCCCAGGCGGTTGAAATGGAACGAGAACCGAGATTCGGACCTTTTCATACTTGGACCAGGGACGATTGAGAGGTGACGGGCGACGGGAGACCGTCGCCCGTTTTGCTCTCCTCCGGCGCGAAACCGCATCTTGGTCGTTTCGGCTTCGACATTTGAACATTCAAGGTTCAAGGGTGACAGTAAGCATCAGCGCCGCAAGGGACTACAAGTGAGAAGAAGTACGATCGACCGGCTATCTGGCTTTTCCTGACGCAGGATCCGATTGGGCTCGCGGGTGGGGTGAATCTCTACGCGTACGCAGGTAACGACCCGATTTCGTTTGACGACCCGTTTGGCCTCTGCACGGACGCGCAAGGGCACGAACTTCCTCCCGACCAGTGTCGACAGATGCTGACGAGTGCCCAGAACACTGCACGCAACAACGACGCGTACCAGCCAAGGGGTGGCGTCACCTATTGCAACCAGGCGACGGCGAGCGTCGCGAGTGACATGAATGCTCCGATGGGCGCCCTCACTGACGCTCAGGGGAAGCCGGTGCTGGCGAACACCATGGCATCAAATCTTGCGACCGACGCCGCGAACCCAAATGGCGCATGGACTGAGGTCTCTTCGTCTCAAGCGGTCGCCACAGCAGGGCAGGGTAACCTTGTTATTGCAGCACAAGCGAACCCCGACGGACATGGACACGTCGCGACTGTTCGGGTTCCGGGGCAGCAAGGTGAGTCTGGTCGCGAGAAGCGGGGTCGAGGACCGGTTGTATCGAATGTCGGAGGCACCAACGGGGTTGGGCGCACCAATCAGTATTTCTCCAGCGACCAACCTGTCCACTACTACACGCCTAGGCAGGAATAGAGGGGATACATGAATTCGACCAGATTCGCGTTGGTGGTCGCAGCAGTGATTGGAGTGAACGTGACGAGTCCGAATACGGCCCGTTCACAGGCGACCACTCATTACGACGGTCAATGGTGGCGTTCTGTAAGTGCTGACGAGCGAGGCGGATTCGTTGACGGCTATATCGATTGCTACGTTTATGAATACAAAGGACCTGCCGGGTTTTCCGATCACTCGGCGTCGGCACTCGTTCGGTTGATTGACGAGTACTACTCAAAGCACCTATCAGACTTGCGGGAGTCGGTGCCAAGCACGTTGTCACGTTTCCGGGACCGACCTGGAGACACTCCTGCCGCCAACGCCGAAGGCGGCGAGGTGCACTTCGAGCCGCACGGCTATTTCGATGGAACCTACTGGAAGGGGATGTCAGATTCAGGGCGTGTGGGGTTCGTCGAGGGCTATGTGTCGTGCCACGCGGATCAGTCCCGCAATGCCGGTGGAGTTTTCAAGGAGTCGCCCACGGCATACCGTGACTTGGTCTCGCGCTGGTACGGTTTGAACGTGGAGACTGGTGGCATCAATGCAGTACGTGAGCACGAGAAGGTCGCTGACGTTCTCTATCGTGTGCGCAGTGGATCTCCCGCGTCGTCGGGCGGGCGAGACTGATTGCCGATAGGCCGGGTTGCGGTTGGGGGCGACGGCTTCGTCGCCCTTTCGCATTTCACCCCACGTTTAACAAGGTCTACGGGGTTTTCGGTGGCCCCGCGTACGACAGGAGCTCGTAGAGACGGGAGAGTAAAACGCAGTAGCGACATGACTTAGCAATCCGATCGGGTACGACAATCTGGCCATCTGGCTTTTCCTGACGCAGGATCCGATCGGGCTCGCGGGCGGTGTGAATCTGTACGCCTATGCAGGGAACAATCCGATTAGCTATGACGACCCCTACGGCCTAGTTCCAGTCGAGGAAGAAGGGGGATGCTGCTTAGAGGGTGGCCAACGGGCGGCGATGCAGGTTGTCCAAGCAGTTGTGGACAAGAAGCAACATGATGACGCGGAGCATTATGCGAACACCGCTGGCTATTCGCAGTCGGCGATGCTGTTCTACATGGAGGCGAACAGCAGTGATGGTGGCATCCCCTTAGGGACGGGGGTTCGGTATATGGGGCCGGCCGAGGCGCAGACTGTGGGTGAAACGCACACGATTCCGGCCACGAACGCGCAAGGTGAGCCTAAGGACATCCATTACACGACCGACGAGCCTGTGAACTCGGGACAGACGGCCAAAACGCGCTATAATCTCCCGTCGACGCCAACACACTACTCTACTTTCCCGCTGTCGCGGGTTCAGAATCATGTTTCACCAAGGGGGAGCGTCGCGGCTGATGCGTCACAGGCCGCCACGTCGCGCCCAATACCGGGGGCGAGCACACCGATTCCCTTGCCTTTCCAGTGACGAGGAAGCAAGTGCTAACACTACCTGCGAAGTTCGTTGTACAACTAGAGAATCGACGTGGAGAGCCGCTGCCGCTGGCCCAGGTGCTCGTGGTAATGCGGACTTCGATCGGTGGCAAGTACTACTACGGCGACGTGCTGGGTCTCACTGGGTCGTCCGGACAGATCTTTACGGGATCAGAGAAGATCATGCGCGACTTCGACCAGGATCAGCAGCTGTTTCCAGCTGACTACGTGCAACCCCTAAGCGCGTGCGATTCTGTGGTGGAGCTTCGCATTCTGAGTCAGGCTGAGGTAGAGAAGAGGAGCGTTAAGACCCCGGCGACCGCAATGGTCGCCGGGGAGGTCCGATCCATGTACGCGCAGGCGCGGAATCACCAAGTAAAACCGACAACGACGTCGGTCGACTTCTCCAAAGTCGCCTATCCCTTCACGATCGCAGTGTCCGCCGAACCGAGCGGCGTGCTGAGTTAGCTTCAGCGAACCGTCTAAATCGTGTTTTCATGGGTTGGATTGCTTCTCGGCATGGCGATTGTCGGCGGGGCGCTCGTCCATCGAAGAGGAGGTCACGAACGGCAGGAAAGCCAGCATCCGCTGGGCTTTGGTCTAGCCTCCCTTGTCTGGGTTGGCTTTTACGGCAGTCTGATCTTCAGCGCGGCGATCGTAACACTCTTCATCGCGGCGGACAACTTCCTCTTCGGCGGCGACTTCGAGCGGTTCAAGTTACTTGAGGGTTCGCTGGGACCCGCGCCGGCCCTCGCCTTGTCATATGTGGTTGCTGCGGTGGTGGTGACGCTCCTACTGAAGGCCGCGTTCGGAGTCCCGAGGAGCATGATGGCGGTGCGACAGATATTCGGATCTACCGGCACACTACGTGCAAACCTCGTGGCTATCGTCCTCGGCCTGGCAATTGCCTTCTCATCACTTCGACTCATCGTGCTTCTGGGACCGCCACCGGCAACGAGAATCCCATTACACTTGCCCATTCCCATCGTACTCATGGATTCGGGATGGCGCCGAGCGATGTGGGCACTGTCGGGAGTCGTACTGGCGGCGCCAGTTGAAGAGCTTGTGTTTCGCGGCGTGATGCTGGACGGGTTCACGAGATCGCTGGGCCCGTTGGCGGGTGGATTGTTGGTTACCCTCCTGTTCATCGCGGGACATTCAGCTGCCACGCACCTGTGGTGGCCTGGGATAGCCGGGGTGGCGGCTGTGGCCACAGTAACGCTGCTATTTCGATTGGTGACCAGGAGTCTCGGACCGCCGATAGCGCTACACGCCGCGTACAACCTCGGAATTGCGGTATGGGTCTATACCGCCCCCTGGAGACTTGCCAGGTGAGGTTTCGTTAGCTTCCTGCCGTGTCATCCGTCAAACTGTGGTCCCATTTCCCCCACCTGGTTCTGTGCAGGGAGGAGCAGTACGCCTCAGAGGACCCCTCGCAATTGGTGGAATCCTTTCCTGACCGACTTCTCCACGGGGGCGGGGTGGAAGCCACCGAGCAGGAGCGCTTGTCGGTCCTGGAAGCGCTACGCTGGTTGCCGATCAGCGCGTATTCTCAGCTCGCGTTCCAGCACTCCGAAGTCCAGAAAGCTGTGCTCGGTCGCCTCCCCGTGTCGGACGAGGAACTGCTCGCCGTGTTGCGACGGATTCGGGAGCAACACCTCGTTGTCCAGGTGGCTCGTGGCATCCGCGTTCGCCAGATCCGCGACGGCTTGGCGTGCATTCGCACGGCCACAGGGCCCGTCGTTCCCGCTGCAACGGGACTCCAAGCAACGGTCGCGTTCGATGAGCAGGCCAGGATGGTTACGGCCCCCCTCGCTCCCCTCCTCCCGGACACCGAATACCTGCTGGAATCAGTCGCGTCGTGGGACGGATTCGTGTTCGAGCGTGCCTGTGAGCTCGTGCCCCAGATGCCTCGGGAGCGGGCCCGGATGATCGCCTTGGGCGTGGTCTACTCCTGCCTGGGCGAACCCTTTCGACCGGACGGCACAACCCCCGACCGGGGCGACGGGGCCAAGCTTTCTCGGTTCATCGCGTTTCCGAAGGCGGTTCAGGGTGCCCTTTGGGCGGCGGCCGAGCGCGAGGCGTTTCGCCTCGGCGCCGTGAGTGGTTCGGCTCTGTTGTGGCAGATGCTGGCGGATGCGTTTGTGGAGGTCGTCACGGACTTGAAGATCGACTTCGCCACGCCCCACTTGTCCGACAAGATCCGCGTTCCCCCGCCCAAAGAGGGCAAGCACTGGGGTGCGTGGCTGCCTCCGGAATCGCGGAACCGGATCCGCCTCCAGTCAGTCGTGCTCAATCGGGTCCAACGACTGGTGATCCAGCGCCTGCTGCCGAAGAGCGGCTATCAGCGCCGAGGGTATGGCGCGCATCGCCACCTTACGGCGCGATGGGCAGCACTGCCCAACCCACGGCGCCGTGAGCTCCTGCGGCGACTCCGCCAGCACCTCGCACCGATGAACTACCGCCTACTCCGGGTCGCGTTGCGCGGCATTCCCCTCACCCAGGTGGCCCAACGACACGGCCTAACCAAGAGCGCCGTGTCTGAACGCCTCCGTTCTACGGTGCTACCGGGGTTCGACCGCGTGGCTCGCTCGCTGCGCGACCCGGGGCCATAACCCCACCCTGAACTTTTTCGCCAGCTTAGGGCGCCCCCAATCCCGCGTTGCGAGGTTGGGGGCGTCTGCTTTACGGGAGGTCAGTGATGTGGAGGCCCACGCGGGCCGAGGTCGAAGCGATCAATCGGCTGTTGTACGAGGAAATGCAAGCGATTCGCGACCGCCTGAACACCCTCCTCGACGACGGGGAGGAGGATCCAGGTGACAACCACGAAATCACGGAAGGTGGGGAGAAGCCATGAGAACACGGGAAGAGCTGGAACTCCACGTCAGCGACTTGGAGGGTCTGCTGGAAGAGCTGGTGAGTCTGGTCGACGATCCCGACCTCACGGATGCCGAGTTCCGCGCCGACGTCCGGGAGTTGGTCAGCGAGGAGGACGCCGATGAGTGATTGGTTGACACCGGCCGAGGCCGGCGCGCTCCTGGGCGTCGGTCCAGACCGGGTCGCCCAGCTCGCCCGCGAGGGGACGCTGCAGTCGATGCGCACGCCGGGCGGCCACGTGCGCGTGCGGCGAGCAGACGTCGAAGCGTTGGCCGCGGGACCCGAGGAGGACGACCCCGATGAACCGCCACCGACCCGCATGCAGTCCAAGTCGTCACCGCAGGAACCGGCACCACGTCCACGTCCGCAATGGGAAAATGTGGCTCCATGGCAACGACGCGTGCGGGAGGCCGAGGCAGACGTCGAGGTGCTCAGGTTGGATGACGAGCGCGAACGCCTGGAAGAGGAACGCGAACAACGCCAGGCCGGTCGGGCAAGAGAAGACGCACGGCGAGTAGCCGGCGCGGTGGAAGCGGAGCGGCTTCGGGGCCTGCGCGCCTACGCCCTGGAGTGCGTGCCCTTCAACGTGCCGAGTGAGGTGAAGGCCCAGATCGCGCGGGACTTGGAGCGCCGTGTCACATCAGACGCCTATCCCCGTTCCCTCGGCCAGGCCTACGCCGAAACACTCCTGAAAGCCGAGGTCGAGCGCCTCCTGCGGCCCTGGCGGACGCGGGAAGCCCGGCAGGCTCGGGTGCGTGACGAAGGCGCCCGTCGATCACATTTCATCAGCTGGGCCATGCTGCACGTAACGAACCGCCTTCCCCGAGAATGGGATTGGGAGACTCGCCGCGATTTCGAGCGCGAACTCAAGGCGGTCTTGGAAGAGGAAGTTGAGCTGGGGATGGAGCAGGACGAAGCGGACGCCATCGGACTGGAATTGCTGGAAGAATGGGTGAATGAGGACGAAGAGGAGTAGGGGGAAAAATGCCGAATTCGGGGAATGCCGGGATGACGGCAGATACACGAACTAGACGCTGGGAAGGGGCGAGGCAATGACCGCGGCAACACAGACCACGATTGAGCGGCCAGCGAACGCTGCGCGACTACTTACGCTTGAGCCAGGCCTGCAGGAGGAGGACGACGGCTTCGGGCGTCGGGGCCTCTCCAGCGACCCACCGTCGCACGGTCCGAGTGTTGACGTGGATACGCCGGGCGAAGGCGGACTGGCTGAGTTTGAGGCGCTTCAAGACACGCCGGAGCTCTTGAGCGGTCATAGGCATGACTCAATGTATGTCATACCAGGCCATTGCGCCCTAGGGCGTCACGCCCTAGGCTTCTCTTCCGCTGACTTGCTGACGGAGGAAGCCCTGAAGACTGGCCCGGCCCGACGCCCGCCCGGCATCCGACCCGAGGAACTCGCTCGGCTCGAACGCGAGATCACACTCGCCGATCGGGTACGAGCTACTGGCGTGGTCCTCAAGCGCCACGGGGCCGATCTCATCGGCGCCTGTCCCTTCCACGAGGACTCCACGGTCAGCCTAGTGGTCTCGACGAGCTCGAATCGGTGGGCCTGCCGTACCTGCCACGAGGAGGGTGGCGTCGTGGAGTGGGAGCAGCGGGTGGCCGGGGTCAGTCTCCGCCATGCCGTCGAGCGCCTGCGGCAGATAGCCGACGCGGCCCCACAACTCCAGCTCGACGCCGAAGCCGACGACGCCAGCTTACTGCGGGCGGTCGTCCGCTTCTATCACGAGACTTTGCTCGCCAGTCCCGAAGGACTTGCCTACCTCGCGACCCGCGGCTTGGAGCATCGGGAGGCTATCGATCACTTCCAACTGGGACTCGCTACGCGGACCCTCGGCTACGCTCTCCCACCGAAGCAGCACAAGGCTGGGAAGCGCCTTCGTGAGCGGCTGCAGACCCTCGGCCTCCTGCGGGCGAGCGGACATGAGCACTTCACCGGCTCGGTCATCGTTCCCGTACTCGGACCAAATGGGGAAGTGCTCCAGGTCTACGGACGAAAGATCCGCGACGACCTGCGACCTGGGACCCCGATGCGGCTCAGCCTCCCAGGGGCCGCGCAGCTCTGGAATGGGCCTGGGCTTCAGGGGACGGGGGATGTGATCATCTGCCAGGGCCCCCTCGACGCGCTCACCTTCTGGGTGGCCGGGTACAGGAATGTCACAGCCAGTTCTGGACCATCGCTGACCGCGGAGCACCTCGCCCAACTTCACGCGCTCGGGGCGACGCGCGTGCTCTTGGCGCACGGGCGCACGCCAGCGGGAGACGACGCGGCGAAGGTGGTGGCCGCCCAGGCGGCCGACGTGGGGCTCGCAACATACCGGGTCCAGTTCCCGCAGGGCCTCGACGCGAACGCCTTCGCCCTCAAAGTGACGGACCCGAGCCGTGAGGTCGGGGAGGTCATTCGACACGCCGTCTGGCTCGCGGCGGGGAGTGGTGAAACCCCAAGCACGCTGACTGCTTCGAGCGCGACCCCAGATCCGGCGCCTTCGGCGATTGAGTCCGCCCTGGAGGTCGCGGGGGACGAACTGCACCTCGCCCGGGGCGAACGGCATTACCGGATTCGGGGCTTCCGGGCCGAGCAGGCTCCCGCGCTCCGGGCCCAGCTGCTCGTCCAGTGTGGACGCGCCCGCTATCTCGACACCCTCGACCTCGCGAGTGCGCGTGCGCGGGCAACCTTCGTGGCGGAGGCCGCGCAGGAGCTGGGGTGCGAACAGGCCCTCGTGAAACAGGACGTCGGCCACCTGCTCCTGGAGCTTGAGACCGTGGCGGACCGTGCCCGCGTCGGTGCGCCCGCCGAGGCACCCCCAGCGTCTCCTGCCCCCGCGGACGTGATGACCGACGCGGAGCGGGAGGCCGCCCTCGGCCTCTTGCAGGATCCCCAGCTTCTGGACCGGATCGCCCACGATGCCGAAGCGGCAGGGATGGTGGGCGAGCGGACGAACGTGCTCGTGGCCTACCTCGCGGCGGTGTCGCGCAAGCTGCCAAGTCCGCTGGCGGTGATCGTGCAGAGTGCGAGCGCAGCGGGGAAGACCAGCTTGATGGACGCCGTGCTGGCCTTCGTGCCCCCCGAGGACCGCGTCCATTACGCGGCGCTCACGGGCCAGGCACTGTATTACGTCGGAGAGACCGCGCTCCAACACAAGGTGCTCTCGGTGGTCGAGGAGGCGGGGGCCGAGCGGGCGGGGTACGCGCTCAAGCTCTTGCAGAGTGAGGGCGAGCTGACCATCGCCTCGACGGGGAAGGCCCCCCAAACGGGGAAGCTCGTGACCCACACCTACCGGGTGGCCGGCCCCGTCCAGCTCATGCTCACGACCACGAGCGTCAAGCTCGACGAGGAGCTCGCCAACCGGGCGTTGGTGCTGAGCGTGGACGAGAGCCCGGCGCAGACGCGGGCGATTCAGGTGCGTCAGCGTGAAGGGCGGACCCTAGAAGGCCTGCTCGCCCGAACGGCGCGCACTGAGCTACGCGCGCTGCACCAGAATGCCCAGCGGCTTCTGAAGCCCGTCGCCGTGGTGAATCCCTATGCCCGCGAACTGCGCTTCCAGGATGCCCGGCCCCGCACGCGGCGAGACCACGAGAAGTACCTCACCTTGATCGACGCGATTGCACTCCTGCACCAGCACCAGCGAGAGGCAAAGACAGTGACCCACGGGGAGGGGACCCTGACCTACATCGAGGTCACCCCCGCTGATATCGCGGCTGCGAACCGCTTGCTGGAGGACGTGCTCGGCCGGGCGTTCGATGATCTGCCCCCTCAGACGCGGGTGTTCCTGAGCGCCCTGGACGCCTGGGTGACTCGTGAGGCCGAGGCCCGTCGCATTCCCAGAGACGACCTTCGGTTCTCGGCGCGCCAAGCGCGGGAGGCGACGGGACTCGGCCCCACCCAGGCGAAGCTCCACCTGCACCGGCTGGTCGAACTCGAATACGTGCTGATGCACCGGGCGCCGCGGGGCGTCGGGGTCTGGTACGAGCTGCTCACCGCGGAGGAGACGGTCGAGCCCGTCAGGGGATTGGTGGAGGTGGGAGTAGGACCGGCGTCGGTCGGGGCAAATGGCGGGTCGGTCGGCCCCCGGTCGGGGGGTGGGCGGACTTCCCGCACCGGTCGTAAGCGCGCTCCCCGTACGGCCGTGCGCCCGATCGGGTCGGACGAGTCCACCGGGCACATTGGCGGCTCGGCGGGCGCCGAGTCGTACCGTACATGACTCTCGCGCTCGTGCGGTCCCCACTCCCCGATCCCCACGCGCTCCTCGCGCTTGTCGATGACCACGCCGTGTGGCTGGCCGGGACGGGTTATGCGCGGACCACTGTCCGCAGTCGCCGCGCGAGCCTCCGGCATTTCGCCCTCTGGGCGGCCGAGCGGGGCGTTACCCATCCCCAGCAGCTCACGCTCAGCGTGCTGGAGCGCTACCAGCAAGGCCTGACCCAGGTGCGGCTCAAGGACGGGCGCCCACTCTCCTGGGGCGCGCAATCCCACGTCCTCGGCGCCCTGCGCCGCTTCGGCCAGTGGCTGGTCCGGACGCATCGCCTTCCGGCGAACCCGGCCCAGGAGCTCGTGCTCCCGCGCCGGCCCCGGCACTTGCCGCACGCGGTGCTGTCCGCGGAGGAGGCCGAGCGCGTGCTGGCGCAGCCGGACCTCAAGGATCCCATTGGGATCCGGGACCGGGCGCTGATGGAGGTGCTCTACTCGACGGGGATTCGGCGGGCGGAAGTGATCCACGTCCAACTCCCTGACCTAGATGTAGGGCGCGGCGTGCTCTTCATCCGGGAGGGGAAGGGCCGGAAGGACCGCGTGGTCCCAATCGGCGATCGGGCGCTTGCCTGGGTGGACCGCTACCTCCGGGACGTGCGGCCCGCACTCGTCGTGCCCCCCGACCCCAACGTCCTCTTCTTGACCCGCCGTGGCCGGGCTCTCCGTGAGAACCGGCTCACGGAGCTCGTGCACCACTACGTCCAGGGGGCGGGCCTCGGCAAGGAGGGGAGCTGTCACCTGTTCCGGCACACGATGGCCACGCTACTGCTGGAGAATGGTGCGGACGTGCGCGAGGTCCAGGAGATGCTCGGCCACAGCCAGCTCTCGACGACGGCCCTCTACACACACGTGGCGATCGGGCGACTGAAGCAGGTGCACAGCGCGGCGCACCCCGCAGAGAGGTCTACCCTTCGTCCAGTGCATTGACAGACCTGCGTGTACCGTCAGAAGGCGCTTGATCCCCCGCCTAGATTCCGAAGGTCACCGCACGCCAGGTCGTATGGAACGCTCAATTGTCACGGGAGTTGTGGGACCAAAGTGGGTGGCGTTTTCCCACGACGTTCCGGCGCGGGCACGTATTCAGCTCCTGCTCCCTTGGGGCCCCACCGCACGGTCCGTGGTCTGGTTCTCCGTGCGACGAGACGGCAGTGTTGTCGTGGGCTTCAGCGAGTCGTATTCCACCATTGAGCGCACGTCCCGCAGGCGCGGTACCGATGAACCGCTTCCACCGAAACTGGCTGCGAGTCTCGGGGAAGGCCCCCGACCCAAGGACCATCACCTCACATTCCACACCTCCGGGGCCGTGAACGAAAGGGGAGGGGCGCGTGCCTATAGGGCGCCGCTCACCGAGGACAAGCCTCATCAGCTGTGCACCCTCGATTTCGGCCATCCCATGATCTATCCGGTCGCTGCACCAGACCCGACCCGGATCCTGCTGCCGTACCGAGCTCGACCTGAGACCGCAACGCGAGGTTGTTTGGTTGTGGTGCCGACTGAAGCAGCCGTGTTTTTTCAGGACGCCGGGGGCGAACAGACGGCCGTGGTGTTCTCCGCGAAGGACAAACAGGGGCGCCTGGTGCGACGACTCCAAATATCCCTGTTCGACCGAGGGATTCCGTGGCCGAGCTACAGCAAAGTGATTACGGTGACTCAGGACGCCGCGAAGCACGGGTTCAAGGGGTAGACTGGGTCGTCTTGCCGAAATAGGGGCAATCCCCCATCACACGTCGGGCCAGTTTGGCGGTAGGTGAAATAGGTCAGCGAGTTGTAAACCGTCGTGCCATTCCAGGCGATCACCTATGAGGCGTGCCTGCCTCACCATGGGAAGACAGTCAACCAAGGACTTGGTGCCCCATGGGTGGTGATAGAGCTCCAAGGAAGCCGCCCGCAGGCTCCAAGGGAACAACTTGGCCCCAACGAGCACTCCCGAGACTCGCGTATTCCACGGACCCGCGGGGCCCATAAAGACACCGTCCCTCTTGCGACTTAGTGTTGGAGTTGGTTGGCCAAGCGTCGCCGTGAGCTGCTCCGTTCCGAACAGCGCGTTGAGGACGTCATCTGAATCGACTCCCCACTCCCCGATGTAATTCACGCAGACGACGTACGGCCGATCCAGCCTCCCGTAGCGGGTTGCCTTGGCATTCACGCTCTGGCGAAGGGCTTCGTCTCCACTGCCCCAGTGAGTTTGGATTGGGTAAATGCCAATCGGCCGAATCTCGGGATTCCCCCGGGCTTTGGGTGAACGTGGCATCAACGAGATTCTTACAGACACGTTCTTGTCTCTGTACTCCAGCCGGGGTGCACCTGCGGCCGAGTTGAGACTAGACGCGACTACGTCTGGATCATGCTTTGGGAGTTCACGCCGCAGGAACGCCTTCAATCCCCTGGCTGCAGGTTGCTTGCCCGGTTCAATGGCGAATTCTTCCAGAGTCAGGAAGAAGTTGGGAGACTCGATCGAATTGATGGCGTCGTACAACATGTTTCGGACACGTCGTCGCCCCTCGTCCTCATCGGACTCGTCACGGGTGACGGTCGCTTCCAGGTAGAACTCGCAGTCTCCCTTCCTGACCAAGAAGTCAGGCCTCTTTGAAGAGCCCGGAACCTTGGGATGGAGCTCCAGTGTGAACTCGTTCGCACCACAGTATGCATGGAGAAAGAGTTCCCAAAACGCTGCGTGGAAGTCCGTCTTGAAGCGCTTCCTGAGGTCCACCTGATAAGGTGTGGGGTATTCGCTGAACCATCGCTCTAGAAGTGACCGGACGACGCCTACGTTGTCACGTGCGCTTCTGTCTAGGAATTCGTATGTGCCTTCTCCGTGCTTTCCCGGTCCGCTGTCCGTTCTCTGCCGATCGCTGAACAGCCTGACCGGCACTGGCGTGTGTTTGCTAGTCGCCGGCGTCATCGCGGATCCACTCCTTCACCGCCTTTGGCATCCATGTACACGGGACCTTCGGGCCCGCGACTGCCTCGATTCTCTGAGCCGCCTGCTGATCCGGGTTGACGATGATGACTTCGGCCGGGCCGGTCGGGGAATACCGGCCGCCGCTCTTCTTCAACCTACCTTCCAACTGATTGTGAAATCCACAGCGAAAGATGAACTGAGCGTGCAAATCGGCTGAAGGAAGCGAATACCCGAGAAATACAATCCTGCCCGGCGTACTCAGCACTTCCGTGCAGCGCTGCCACAGGAGGCGCGATACGGGGCGGTTGAAGTCCTTCAGGTACGTCGGAGGAATGATGAAAGGAGTGTATCGCTTGGCGGACTTGATCTCGCGGGGTGGCAGGAATGCCTCAATGCGCTCAGCTGCGTTGTCTGAGTTGAAGATCGTCACTCGCTTGTTGTCATTGACGCGCTGAATCTCAGTCCCAGGATACCAATTCAACGACCCGTGAGGCTTCAACAGGACGACGTCTTTCCCAAGCTTCTCCCCGAGACCGTAGCTGTGCGAGTTCAGGGCCGTGCTGAAGAGGAGGTGGTCGAGTATTAAGTCCCAGTTGAAGGACACTATCGCGGCGTTCTCCCGGCGTATCCGATTGACAAGGTCCATTGCCCACGGGGTAGCGATGGCTGGTGTGAATAACTCGTGGAACCACCCAGCTATGGATGTGAGCAACTCACTTCTGGCGTCCTCAAGCATGGATTTCCTGAAGACGCCTTCCCCTGGCCTGCTCGCGTCGTACAGGTCGAGGTTGACGGCAACCTCAGTCAAGAACTGCTCAATATCCGGGAATGTCGTGCTACGGGCTTCCGAAAACCCAGGATGATGGAACTTGATGATTCTCGCCAAGTGCTCGCGTGACTCAGCGGTCAGCCGACTCCAGGCGTCAAGTAGGAGATTCTTGGTCAGCGGATAGCCGAGTCCAGCCGAGAGCCCTGCCCCCACCACATACACGGTGGAGCGC